>CAZGMS010000026.1:0-5017 GCA_964526915.1 uncultured Nitrospirales bacterium | reverse complement strand
ACAGGCAGGACCTCACGGAACAACTCCAACCGGTCGTTGCGTACCTGCAGGCCCTCTACCCCACAATCTTCTGCTATAGAAAATACCAGGACGCCCCGTTTATTTAAAACCTGGCGGAATCGGATTAAAGATTAATGACGCTGAGATCGTCAGATTAGTAATTACTGCTCTGGTTCCACATACAAATCATTCGCGCGCTCGAAGAACGCCACCTGATCTTCAACGCTCACACCCAGATAACTCATCATGCCTGCCAGGAACACAACTCTACGATCGAAGGGATTTTTCGCTCTTTTGTACTCAGGCGATTTGAGCAGAAACTTGGCCACACCCAGATTGAGCGTGTAAATCCTGCGATCCCTGTCCGACAAATCCGGGCGCCTCAGATAATCTTTGGATAACTTGATGAGCTTTTTCAATTCTCCGTGTGAATAATCCTTGATGGGATAATCGGTCCCGTAAACCAGTTTATCAAACAAATCCGGGTGCCGACTGAGATAATTCTCGGCGATCGCCCCAAAGAACTCGTAGTTCTGACAACCCGCGCCCGAAACTTCTCCCCACACCTGATCCGGATAACCGTACATGGCGCCAACCGCCGCCGACATGTGCTCGGGCTTGTCTCTGAACGCATCCAGATGATGTCCATAAAATCCCGTGTGGGCCAGCACCACAGTATCGTTACCACTGGCAAAGATGGGAATCATGGTTGAGGGATCGCCTCCATTGACCTTGCTGGAATACGGATCGCTTGGGCCTAGGATACCATCCTCATAACCCGTGTGAAGGAGAATCGGCATATCAAGCGACGCGGCGATTCTGTAAAACTCCGTCAGCTTGTGTTTCAATTCGGGGTCCACATCATCCCTGACCGTTACGCGACCATCGGCCAGATAGCCCCAAGTGGCAAAGAACAATTTGACCAGCACAGCGCCTCTCGACTTGGCCCAGATAAGCTCGTCGATGGCTGTCTCACTGGCAGGATTGATCGACGCGCCGTAATAGAGTTTTTTACCCCGGTTGCGTTTGTCGTTGTTATAATTCGTGACCAATTCCAGCACGGCCTGATTCGAAACATAAAATGCCCCAGAGGCCACATCGCGCTGGCCATAAGTGACCGGCGCATCAGTCGCCAGCACCACAGCCCCATCACCATACTTGGAGCCTTTGAGCAGGGCCTTGATGTCCATAAGGTTAGACGTGAAGGGATAATTCTGCAAACGTTCTTTGCCTGATTGAATCATGCTTTTGTCATACGACGGTGAATTGACGATGGCGGCCGCAAAAGCCAATCGTTGGCGCATTGCAGGGTCCGATGAGGCCATCAGGGCATCGTATTGTTCCTGACTTCCCAGATACCCTGGCAGTTGATTGACTCGATTTTCGGCAACAGCCCGCGCAAACTCTTTGGGCGGCGTGTTGATGCCGTAGTGCACATGACCATCGACGACGTTGATTTGTTCGACCCTCTCCAGAACAGCCGACAGGTCGGTGGGTTCTGGGAGTGTGATGTCAGCCAACAGTGGTTCATCGTAAAGTTGTGGGGCAGTTTCAGCTGTGTTGTTGATGGGTTCAGTCATGGTTGTCTCCCGGTTTTATGCGTTGTTTGACGTGATGAGGTTGATACCAACAGTGATGACAAAAGATCATCAAAAGACTTGGCATCCGCATAAATACCGTGTCCGCTGGGACACGGAGATTTGGGGCACAACACAACCTTTGCTGCGCTTTGCCGATGATTGGTTTGAAGGCAATTTTTTACAAAAAACGAAAGGGAGCAAAAATGTATCTTTCACCCATATCTTCTTTCTGCCAAATGATGCCGACAATACCAACTCGTGGATCAATTCGTTCTGATGATTTTCTGGTGCAGGCTGATCCCAAATGGCTGGCCCCGCCTCCCTTAGAATGTAGTTTGTCTTCTGACAGGGGATTGTTCCACATACAAACCAACCGACCTGACTCCACGCCGCCCAAAATGCACCATCTTCTGTTGGGTGAAGACCCCAGATATTGGGACGAAACATACCGCGAACAATGGATGAATGAAGGACATTCTAATGCCAAATTAATACCAGGTGAAGCCTGTTTGCACCGGAAATCAAATAGCGTATTGCCCACATTTAACTTTCATTCCATGGATAGACAGACTCACCCCATTATTTTCACTCTACAACATAATCCGTTGGGAAGTGCCTACGAGCTGACAGCTAATGATGGCATCCGCTATAATTTGATCCCTGCCACTCTGGCTATCATGCTCGAAGGCGCAGAGCATTTATTTTATGGACGGTTTCAGATACGTGATGGCGCAGAACAACGCAGAAGATTTACTGAAGTCATTCCATTAGAACATCAGGATCGTTCGTGGTCAAACAGTGTTACTGATGCGGAGTGGTATTACGCCGTTGTCAGCGAGATAACCAATGACACTGCTGGCAGATGGGTGCACAAGTTCGTCTTTCCTAACTCTCCCCCCTATCCTGTCGCCACATAATTCAAGTTCGATTGTTCAAATTCAAATTGTTCTCAAAAATCAGAAATCAGGTGCCGGGCACATTATTCCTATTCCTCTTTCCAATCATTGCCAGGCATAATTCGGCACATGAATTCATCAAAGAGAGGAACCGTGAAGGCTGTATCCCCATGGTTCGGACTCCAGATCATCCCCTTGGCGATCAACTGACTTCGTGTGGGTCCCAATGATGTGACCTGACGACCAAGCTTTTCGGCGATGTCGCCAGAACGATGCGGACCAGGACCAATTTCTGCCATGGCCCGCATGTATTTTTTTTCGGAAGGGGTCAGTCGATCGAATCGCACTCTGAAAAAACTTTCGTCCAATGCTGCCACGGCCTCTTTTGAGGCCACCGCAACATCTCTGTACGCGATAGGTGAGGATGTAGCGACTTCCCAAGCGTGTTTGCCCCATTCCTGCAAAAAATAGGGATAACCATGTGTGTCAACAATGATTCTTTGCAAGGCTTCAACCTCTATTTTGACCCCCAAAGCCTCGACAGGTTTCACAATGGCAACTTTCGCAGCAGCAGAATCAAGTGGACCAATTTCGGGAAAATCAAAAAGCCGCTCCGAATATGATTTGGCCTGACCCATGTGTCCTCGAAGTTGCGGCAAACCGGCGCCCACCAACACTACGGGAAATCGGCGTTGTGCTGTTCGGTGCAACGAAGTGATGAGTGCTGCCAATTCATTTTCTTGAACGTATTGCAATTCGTCCGCAAACAAAGCCAAGGCAGTGCCGGCTTTCTGAGCAGCAGCCCCCGCGGCTTCCAGCAAAGTCTGCAAATCATTTTCAAGGTCGCCATTGTCGGCCAATCCCGGTTCAGGATCAAAATCAAAACCGATGGTAATGTCTTCGTATTTGACTTTCAGGGCTTTCGCAAAACCAGCCAAACCTCGTAAGGCTCTTTGCGCCAATTCTTTCGCTTTTTCGTTTCGAGACAAACGAAGCAAAACCTGTCGCAACTGGGGAGCAAGTAACGCCGGCAAAGAGCGGTTCTCTGGCGATTCCACACGCATGGTATGAATGCCTGCGGCTTCGGCATCATCCCGCATTTGATCAAGCAACACCGTTTTACCCACACCCCTTAAGCCTACCATCAAAATACTCTTGGTAGGCAAACCTCTGCGCGATCTTTCGATAGTCACGCGAATCTTTTCTCGCAATTCGTCTCGACCAGCCAATTCCGGCGGTGGTGTACCTGCACCAGGCGCAAAAGGATTTATGATAGGGTCCATAACCAACAATTTATATGATTATTAGTTAGTTTACAAGATATTTATAAACTTTATAAATTCAGACCCCCTGACCTGCGAAATCAGGTTTCAAAAATCAAAAAATCAGGTGCCAGAAAAAATCAGGTGCCAGGTACATTTTTCAAGATTTCCCCTGATTTCCCCTGATTTGGGATTTAGTTTGAAAGAAAATTTATTTATGCTATAGTAACGATTGGTGTGTTCATGGGTGTTTTTTCCAGAACACTAAAAAGGAGACGACAATGAAAAACATGATTAAGATAGTATTAGTAGGCTGTATTATTGGAACCGTAGTTTTATTGCCTGCAAAAGGCAAAGCAGAGCCAGTATTTAAGAAAGATAATTTTGTGAATCTGTTGTTAAGCCATCCAACTGCTGATGAATTTACAATAAGAAGTCAGGAAGCCGGGGAAGAAGGAGTGTGGATATCTATTTCGGATACGACTAACAATAGGGTCAAGGTAAAAAAACAATGGGGAGAAAATCATAGAAACTCTATTACATATCTTTTGCCAAGTGATGTGCGTTTAACAATAATCTGTAGTCCGTATGATGATAAAGTTACAGATAAAACATCTGTATATGGAATTGCTTATCTCACTGTAGAGCTCGATGACGGTGATGATGAATTCAGTACGGAACATACATATTCTGTAGTCCATGGAAGAGAGGGTAATGATACCATAGTAGGAGGAGATGCTCTAGATACTTCTGACTTTTTTGTTATAAATGAATTTTGGGGCGGGGATGGGGACGATACACTTCAAGGTGGCTCAGGACATGATAATCTTTATGGCGGAAACGGAGATGATACAATGTATGGTAACGGAGGTAATGATTATTTACGCGGACAAGAAGACGATGATATGATTTATGGTGGTGAGGGCAATGATACTATTTTTGGCGATGATGGAAATGATCAGATTGATGGAGGTCCGGGCAATAATACAATAACTCAATAATCCTAAAAACGTGTCCCCTTAGAGGTGTTGTGGTTCCCTCTCTTTATTCATAACGATCCGAAACAAGAGTCCTTACCTGATTCTGTTCAAACTTGATCGTCAAAAATTTTTTTATCAATAACAATATCATCTCACCACGGATGACTGACTTGCACAGATTCCATCTCCCCTATTGTGTATTCGAATTTTCATTTTCCAATAACTGTCTGATCATTGAAGTCATCGGCAAAAAAATCAGGTTGATTTAATCATCACAATACCGTGTCCGCTGGGACACG
>CAZGMS010000025.1:0-5879 GCA_964526915.1 uncultured Nitrospirales bacterium | reverse complement strand
TCCCTCTACGGCATGCGCAGTGCCCGCTTTGTTTTGCACTGTCATCCTCAGGTTTGAGTGCCGGTGCACGGGCATGGCGGCATAAAGTTTGTCTGGCAGGAAGGATGGTTTTTTAAAATAACCGTTCTGAACCGAATACCCCCAGTGAACACCACCCGACACTTCCAAACGCACATCGTGAATACGAAAGTGCCCCAGAGACAACCTGATCTGATGCACCCCCGCTTCGCTCAAATCAAACGTGGAATTGAGCATGGTTGCTGGGTCAGCCGCCGCGTCTTTTGGAAATTGTACAAGATCCCCTTCGTCAATGTAGCGCCAGAGTTTTGAACTCTCATCGGGCGCAAAGTGTCTGACCAGCAGTCTTGATTGCGTGTTGGGTTCAGCGGTCACAGCACTTTTTCTGGTCACAACGATACGGGCTTGTTGGTTACCACCGGTCGAGTGCAGATAAAAATTAATCTGCGGTCCCCCGTCTTTGTACATGCCAGACAGTCTGAATGTTCCGATTGAGGTCATGGTTGGTGCAGTAGATTCAGGATTTGTGGTGTTGCTGGGGTTATTGTTGTTGGAAGTACTATCAACGGGTTTGTCTTGATTGCCAGTATCACCGTTCGTGGTAGCATCAACGGGCTTATCCTGATTACCTGTGTTGCCATTTGGGGGAGAGTCACTGGTATTGGTGTCAGTGCTAGTGGCATCAGATTCAGTTGTTGTCTCGGCCTCAGTATCTGTTGCGACAGGAAAAACTAATGGGGTTGGATTGTGTTCAAAAACATACAGTCGAGTGTGATGCCCGTTGGCTGAGGGATTGATGTTGACACTGAACGACCCGTTATTCTGAGTCAGGGATGCGATCGGTACCGATGAGCCGTCATGACGGATTTCCTTGAGAGAGCCGGGAATACTGGTGTCGAAAGCAATTGTGGATGATCCTGCCCCCTCACCATAGTACGAGGCGAGGATAAGCGCGTCGTCACCATGTTCCAGGCCGCGTATCTGTACCGCTTCATTGCTTGAGCTGAGGCGGCCATCAGGGATCGGTGTGCCGTGGGCAATGATCTCTTCATGGGGAACGAGCATGTTGTTTGTCTGTGACACAACTGCCATATCCTTGGCGGACCAGCCATATCCTGGCCAAGACGCGCTACCCTGAGCACTCATGAAAGATTCGAGCAACAAATCTTGAAAAACTTCGGACGGCGGTTCCCAATGTATATTTGGGCGACCGGGTCCCAAATGACCAAAGGCACCCGGTGTGAGGTACGGAATCAAGTACGGGCCGTCCACGCGAAAGAGCAGATCATCGACATATACGGGAACGTTGGTATCCCCAGTCGCATTGATCCGCAGTCTGGCTGTGGTGGTACCCGATGGCGCGTTGGCAGTCAGGATGATTTGTTGCCAGCCGTCATCAACACCGATTGTAAATTCCTCCTCTGACGCTTCGCCGAGAGAATGGGTTGCTTCGTCGAGCCATTCAATGGCAAGGGTGACGGGCGTGTCTGGGCCTGCGACGAAGGCGGAGAATTCATATGGGAAGTGTTCCTTGATGGGCACATCTGTGATCAGCGTGGGTGAGGCCTGCGCTGTGCCGGCATTGAGTATCGCTGACCGCAAACCATTGTGTGCCAAGGCAGGGGTGGTAGTTATGAACTGCGTTGTTGATGAAAAACCTTCCTGTGAGTCTGTTTCGAAACCGGCATTATCAATGAGGTTGTGGCGCACGGCAAAGACTTTATCGAACCACACAGCGCCATGATCCGCAGAGCCTGTGGCATAAAGAATGATCTTTGCCACAGAGGCATCTGCTGGCATGGTTTCATACAGGGCCAGACGCTCCCAGCGACCATCCATTGTGGGACCACAGTCAGAAACACTGTCCGCAACTTCGTTCCCATTCGCGGCATAAAAGCGCACTTGCAGACAGGCCTCCATATCCTTGCGGGACCGGAACGAGTCCACAGCAAACACATAGGAAGCGCCTTTTTCCAGTTGCGACAGGGTTGTGCTGAGTTCACGACCTGCAGAGGTCATCTTGATCGCGCGCAAGCCCTCTCTCACACGCCCTGTCCCGTTTTGGAGGTTGATCCAGGTTATGCCCGCCGGGTTGTTCGCGGTGTATCCCTGTGGCAGGGCTCCCGATGTACCGGTTTCGAAACCGGGATTAATCACCAGATTTTCGCCGTCAATGGCATAGACGCTCAAAAGAGATCGCCGGAATTCATGGCCCATCCGAGAGGGTATACCGCTGTAATTGATGTAGGCCTCCACATTTGAGGTCATGGGAAAGAGGTGGCGAATCTTGTCGAAATCAGACTGACCCGGGTACGTGTGGCCTGCCGCCAGCTTATAGGCAAACATGACTGGTAGTTTGTCGCTCCCGCTTTCCGCAAGTCCCTCTCGCGTTGCGTCAAAAACACCTTTCCAAAGCCCAGCCACCTTGTCTGTCTGAAAATCATCCCAACGGGCGTCATGAAAATCGTAGATCCGGGCACTCACGGGGTATTCTGGTTTGTCAAAACTCAGGTCATAGACATCATCATAATTTGTGTCTCGCGGTTCCACCAACCCCTGTTTGGGCACGCCAGCCGATTCCGGATGAGCAGAAATAAATTCCTCGTAAGCGCCACCACAGAAAAGGTCTTCTGTTTCTGGTTCGAAGTCAAAATCAAACCAGCCATAACCCCGACGGGCCGTCTCACGAAAGATGGTCAGAAACTCCTGATAACCACCGGCCCTCAAGGCCTTGCACATCGTCCCAGACTTGGTTGCGCCGCCTGTGAACGTTCTAGCCAACTCGGAACTTGTCAGGTTCACAAGCCTTTTGTCGTAAAAGGGAGAAAACCGCGCTGTTGTGTCCAAGCCCAGGGCACGCGCTTGTGTTTCTGATGTCTGCAGGTAAGCCTGTTGGTCTTGCGCGCGCACATCTGTCTGGTCCAGAACAAATCCCTGAGCCCCGATTCTCTTGAGCAAAGGCATCAAACCCGGCCACAATTGTTTGAGGACAGGACTGAACCAACTAAGCACGGTGGTTTTGAGTTCATGCGGTTGCCTGGCTTGTGGGATGGACACGGCCTCCAGTTCAAAGCCCTGACGACTGTGGGCCCCTCCTGCCCATTGGCTCGATAAATAGATTTTTCCTTTTTGGCCCGGGGCCCAGTCTGTTTGTAAGAGAAAAGCGTCGAAGTAAGAATATGTGGTGATGTTCGCCTCATTGAAAACATATTTTTTGTAATTCTGGTTTTCAATCACCACTGTTTGTGGAGTGGGCAGGGTGGTCCTCTTTCTTTGCGTAGCTACCAAGTCAACGCCCTCTGGAATTTCCACGATGATGTTTCCCGTCAGGTCCAGCGTTCCATCGGCCTTGTAAACATTGCCCACAGCATAGGTTGCCAAGGGCACCTGTGTCACGGCATCCGGTGATATGGTTGTGTTGGGGGCAAACGAGACACTGATGTCTTTGTATGTTTCGTATTTTTTGACTTCCAGATCATCAAACCAGACGATCCCGTCTTCCCCATGAGGAAAGGCGTTCACATCCATGGAAAATTTAAGATAGTTCCACGAAGCCACCTGACTCTGTGGTGGCATGGGGGCCTCTACACTGAGTTTCTGCCAACCTTCGGTATTGTGAGGGGCTGTTTTTTCGAAAACAACGTAGCCATTTGCCCCCTCGCTTTCCGTATAGGTGCCCTCTTTTTTGGTATAAGAGAGCGTGATGGCCAGGCGCGCATCCCCCACAAGCGCTTGGGTATTCACATAGCCGGAAAATACATACACCTGACCCGCCGCAATTTGATTGGCAGGGACCACTTCTCTATGAATGGCCAGTTTCCCCATATTAAAAGTGACGTTGTCTATCTTGACCTTCAGTGAATGACCCGCCTTGCCATGCCTGACCTGATCATCTTGGCTCAGTGTGGCAAACATGTTGTAATCATATGTCCCACCCGTTAGCGCCACATTACTGCGCCAGCACTTGAATTCTATGGGACAGTTTATGTTGCTGTTCCAGGCTTCGAGATCCGCATTGTCAAAGGGGATCGTGGTGCCCGTATATGTGGAAGGTGGTATTGGTGCTGTGGTGATCTGGGCTAGGCCTTCGCTGTGGAAACTTAAAACCAAAAACGCACACAGAATTAGGGGTTTTAATTTGATGAAAAAATTCTTCATATGGTACTTCGCCATTCACCCGAAGAAATGTCCTGATTACAGCATTACTCATGCAAGGATGGTGCCAAAGCATCGCCTTTAAGATGAGGTGTAACAGTATGATAATTAATATGATTTTTTTTTGGTTGAGGGGGGCGAATTCAATATGGGGTCAAATCTGCCTATGTGATTATCGAAATGAGAAATGGGGAAAGCTGAACCCTTCGACTCGTTTCGCTCGCTCAGGGCAGGAAGCTGAAAGGGGTGTGAATATTGTCCCGCTTATCCACGATTCACGATCCACGATCCATACCCTAAAGGGCACAGGCGATCCACGTCCAAAATCAGCGATTTACATTTGTGGGGTGAGAGTTTACAATTTTGGATGACATGCGCAGAAAAAAAAATACATCGCCCGTAAAAAAATATTTCGAAAGTGAACCCCTGCCACAAAGGGAGCTGGTGACCCTGCTCAAGAAGACGTCCTTGTTTTCGAATGTCTCGCCATTTTTCATCCGTCATTTGGCCATCACCTCGTTTCGGGAGCAACACGGTGCGGGCAGTGTGATTTTTAAACAGGGAGAGCCCGGGAATGAACTGTATCTGGTGGTGAGAGGTGAAGTGATCATCTCCCGAAAAGAAAAAAGCCAACCGCCAGCCCGCGTGGCCACATTGTACGCTGGGCATTGTTTTGGAGAAGGTGCCCTCCTCTCCAACCTGCCGCGAAACGCCACGGCCAGAGCGGTCACAGAGACCGAGCTTTTGGTGATTTCGAAAAAAGAGTTCGATGCCCTGTGCCGTAAGTCGTCTGCCTTTCGCCGGGGTATTCAGGGGATATTTTCGGAAAGGATACAGACGGAAAACAAAACCGAAATCGAATCGGACGTGATTGCTGTGGTCAATCAGACTCGCGTGTCGTCACATCTATTGTGTTTGCGAATTGCCCAGCACCTGTACGATCAGTACGGGGAAAAAAGTCTTTTGGTGGAGATGGTTTCGAATCCAACACAAAGCTCTGCAAAACCGAAGGAAGTGACGCCGGGTGTTTTTGCGGTAAAAACTTCGAAACGAGTTCCCAATCTACAGGGGAATATTGACAAGTTTAAAGATGTTCTTCGTCCGCATTATATCTTTTGTTACGGTGAAGCCCCTTTATCCGAAAACGATTTTAAAAAAATATCAGGGGGCTTAAGCCGTGTGTTGTGGCTGAGCGATCTCCCAGGGGCCGTTGTTCCCTTTCACATGTCCGATGCCCTCATCGTACACCAAGTCATGGTACGTCATCCGCATGCCTTGTGGCCCACCGCTGTTCCTGTTACCCCGGGGACACTCATGTTTCCAGCCGATCTTGAGTGGGGCAATGAGAACACACGGAAGCAGGATGTGGCGGAGCGCACGAAGATGTTTGTGGGAAGGCTCGCACGCACTTTGACCAATCGTCGCGTGGGGGTTTGTCTGGGAGGTGGCGGCGCGTGGGGACTGGGACATTGCGCCATGCTCTCAGTGCTGGAATAAGAGGGCGTCCCGGTGGACATTGTGGTGGGTGCCAGTGCGGGGAGTATTGTGGGGTCCTTTTACTGTGATCACGGGAGCGAAGGGCTGAAAACTGTCGCCAACATTGGCAGGCAGATGATGTTGGCCGCCTTGTTTTCTACCGTGAGTTCCTGGCCCATTGCCCTGACGGCAGAGACGTATTTGCAACACCAGTATATCGAAGAACTTGA
>CAZGMS010000024.1:0-17834 GCA_964526915.1 uncultured Nitrospirales bacterium | reverse complement strand
TGTTTCCTGTTGCAGGTACTTTGAGGACACAAAAATGTAGGCGGCCAGCGAGGAAAGTCTGTTCCGCATCACGTGACAAATCTTGTCGGCAGTTGGTGGCGCCTGTTCTTTTTTTGCTTCCACTGAAACCTCCCTTTCTGTCAGACACCCTCTACATAAGGCGGTAATTTGTCTACAATGGCCTTGATCCAAGACATAGGGGGGAAAGCGTTTTTCGATGATCCGGTGGTCAAAAATATTTGTTCAAACCCTTCTTGATAAATTTCCTTGGCCACCTCTTCTCCCCTGACGCCACACCCCAAATCAGAATCGATGTAAATGGGAACACTTCTGTCGAAATCATTCATACACTCAAAAAATTCATTGGCTGTTTCAAACACTGTCACATTCTTTCCCTGTGTCCGCCCCACCATTCTCCATGTATCCCGGTTGAGGGCCTCATCGTCGATGAGGATGGCATCAATCGTGGATCGCTTGTGCCCCAGAGGGTATGGATCGTGGATTGTGAATCGTCTGTTATTGACACAATGTTTGGGATTATCAATAATGTCTGGGGGAATTGTATTTTGCAATTTGCGATTCATACCCTCTGGGGCACAAGCGATCGACGATCCATACCCTCTGGGGCACAAGCGATCCACGCGAATAGGCACCACCCCCGCCAGATTTTTGGGCAACAGTTTCACCCCCACATTCGCACAGCGACTCCGGATCTGCTCCTCTTCGTAATGACTGGTCACCAGAATTGCCTGACCACCAATCCCCAACTCCTCAATGACATCGAGGCCTGTTTTGGCACTGCCAATCAGTTCGTAATCGAAGAGAAACAGCGTATCGCGTATCGATTTGTCATCCCAGCGAAAGCTGGGATCCATATTCTCTGCAATTCTGGATCCCTGCTTTCGCAGGGATGACAGTCGTCCAACCTCCATATGCCCTACGCCTCGCGCCCCCTGCCCTGAGCGAGTCGAAGGGTTAAGCCTTACGCCCTCTTCCTTATACCATGCCACCAACCGCTCCGGGTCTTTGAAATGCACGATGGATTCTTTGGGAGTGCCTTCATTAACAAAACGATTCTCCCAAACATGGTGGATCGACTCATCATCGTCGAGGATGACGATGCTCTTAATCCCTGCGCCTTGCGCCTTAAACCTTACGCCTTCGTGAACACGTATCTCCGGCAAAAACCAATCCGGTTCTTTTTCCCTGGGCAAGGTAATCGTGACAGCCGTTCCCCTACCCTCTTTGGATTCGATGGCTATGTCACCTCCCCACGCCCGGACATTTTCGCGCGCAAGATACAATCCCAAACCGGCACCGTCTATTTTCCCAAAACTTTCCCCGCACCGAAAAAGTCTGGGCAGGATTTCGGCGGGAATGCCTTTGCCCGTATCGATGATGGTGATTTGAATGTCTTGAGCCATGGAACCATGGGGCGTTGGAGCCTCGGTAAATTCTGAATCATAGGCTCTATGGCTCTGTGGCTCAACGGCTCTCATAGCAACCACCAAACTCCCGCCGCCTTCCATCGCCTCCACAGCGTTATTAACAATGTTGGACAAGACTCTCTTGAACTGATCCAGTTGTATGTTTGCGAAAAGACCGTACGACTCACTGCCCAGATTAGCCTCGATAGTCACACCTGAACGGTTACGATACTGTGTGCGTTTTTCCGACACCAATGATTCAACAACAGCGGAGAGGAGGTGGCTATTAGTGGCTAGGGGGGGAAGAGAAAGCGTATCGCTTGTGCCCTTGAGGGTAGGATTCGTTTTGTCATCCCAGCGTAGGCTGGGATCCACAGTTGGCGTTATATTCTGGATCCCTGCTTTCGCAGGGATGACAATCTCCCCTTGTTTCTGACTTTGGTCATTGGTCTTTGGTCTTTGGACTCTTTTTGATGATAGATCATTCGCAATATCCTCAATGCGTTGTACAGCCGAGCGAATGAGCAATCTTTTTTCCTCGGCCAATTCCCCCAATTCCGCCGCGATGACGCTCAGGGCGGTCAACGGTGAACGGATATCGTGCGCCACCTGTCCGGCCGTTTCTCCCACGGCCGCCAGCTTGGATTTGGTTTCGATCTGTTTTTCGGCATTGAGCAGTTTGTCCCCCAGACGCTGCAGGGCCTCCACCACAATCTTATGTTCGTGCGTCAGACTCTCTGTCACATTCGTCGCATCACCTGCCATAAGGCTCAGCACGTTGTCCAGATGAACCGCATCCAGGTTTTGGGCCAGCCTCTTGAATTGATCCAGGGAAGGTTCCATTTTGGTTCTCATGGTTCTTCTGACAATCAGATACAGCGTCCCCATGAGGATCAGAACAATGGCAAGCACCACACCCATGATAATCATCAAGGCTGTTTTATTTTTTTGGGAAAATGATGATATCCTGGCGATGATCTGTCCCCCGTCATTACCAAGTGAGTGATTGTAGATCACACCTACCAACCGCCAATGCAACCGATCAATAGACACGCTGAAGATATTGTGTTGCCCGTCATTCCCCTCCCCCACCACGTCTGCGCGGGATGCCAAGACCTCACCCAACGTTTTGACCGGCAGAGGCTCAGTCCACGATGCCTTCAGTGTGGCTGGTTCCCTCTGGGCAATGATTTCATCTCTTTCATTTACCAGATAGATTTTGCATTCATCACACAAGGGTGTGAACAGCACCTTGTTGATGATATCCGTCAACACCAGGTCAGCCGCCACCACGGCGTTTTTCATAAAAGCATGTTGCCCCAGTGGTTGTGAAAACGTGATGACAATTTCATTTCCTCCCGCCGTGTAATAGGGAGGGGTCCAGTATCCTGCCTGACGGCCCATCGCCCCCACGTACCAGGGCCGGACCCTGGGATCGTAACCCTTCGGCACGTTATCGCTTCCCGGATAGACCAACAACATGCCCGTCTCACTGGCCACATACAACCATTTGAATTCACCCGTCAGGGAATGGAGACTGCTCACAGTTTTCTCAAACGACGGCCAGTATCCCTGCAGATTCTTTTCCTCCAGTGCCCTGGCGTCAGACATTTCATCACTGGGATAATACACACGGGGATATTCCAGACTCACCAAACGATCAGGATACAGGGGATGAGGGCTCATCGATTTTTTGATCGCGTCTGCCGTCAGGTATTCCTGCGCTGTGGGCAGAAACGGGCTCTTGGCCATTTTGACCTTGGGGGAATGAAGATCAGTAATCATGGTATTGACCGCTACCTCCGTAGCAGCAAACAATTGCTGGATATTGGAGGCCCCCAGTTCCACAGTGGAGCGCATGATTTCCCGATTTCTCTCAAAGAGCGAATGGCTGGTCTGTGCCCGCAAATCCTTCAGTTCGGCCATAAAGGGAACGATGACAAGTTGTATCAGCAACCACACACCCACAATCAGAATGCCCAGACAAACCAGCAGCGTTTTCGTCAGGGACTGCTTGACGGCAAGTGTGGCCACATCACAGATGCCCTGGACCTTGTGTTTGCTGTTCCGGATAGTATTGCTTCGTTTGAAAACCGTCATACGTTCCCCATCATTTACCAATGCGCGTCACCTCATCCAGTCTAATTTTGGCATGCAGGGTGGGCCGCGACACACCGAGAACCTTCGCCGCCCTGGTCTTGTTGCCCTGATTCGCCTTGATCACGCATTTAACATACTGCCGTTCCGCCTGTAGTCTGAACTCGTTGAGCGTTTTGTCAAACTGCGAAAAAAGATGATGGGAGTCTTTATCATCCTCCTGTGTCGCCACGCCTTCCTTTTTGATTTTTGCATCAGTCAACATGCTATGCGGCAGATCACAGACATCAACCACATCCCTTTCGCACATGATCGTGAGGCTCTGAATCAGATTTTTCAGCTCACGCACATTGCCCGGCCACGCATACTGATAAAGAAATTGCAACGCCCGATCCGTGAATGTCTTTTTGTTCATCCTCTGGTAATATTGACTGAATTGATTTGTGAAATGATTGATGAACCCCAAAATGTCGTCGCGCCGTTCCCTCAGCGGGGGGATGCACAAGGCAATGACATGGAGGCGATGATACAGGTCTTCCCTGAATTTCCCCTCGGCCACCAATTTGGACAAACACACATTGGCACACGCGATTACCCTAAAGTTGACGGAGATCGGTTTGATGCTCCCCACGCGGTAAAACTCTTTTTCCTCCAGAGCGCGCAGGATTTTCCCCTGCAGTTCTATTTTGAGGGAATTGATTTCGTCCAAAAGGATATCGCCGTTATCGGCCAATTCAAACTTGCCAATCTTTCTTTCTGTGGCGCCCGTGAAGGAACCCTTTTCGTGTCCAAACAAATCTGATTCCAATACATTTTCCGGAATGGCGGCGCAGTTCACGGCGATGAAGGGGCGTTTCGGATCGGACTCAATGTCGTGAATGTACCGAGCCAGCAGTTCCTTGCCTGTGCCGCTCTCTCCTTCGATGAGCACGTGGGCGTTGATGCCCTTGAGCCGTCTGGCCTGACTCAGAATTTTTTCGAAGGCCTTCGCTTTGCCCATGAAGGGGAGCTTTACCTGTTCGGGTTTTGTGCTTTCGATGAGGGCGCTGTAACGATCCTTGATTTCTTTGTTCTTGAGCAGTTTATTGATGTAGACAATGATTTCTTCGGGGCAGGTGTCTTTGGTCAAATAATCGGAGGCACCAGCCCGCATGGCCTCCACGATGTCCTTTGGATTTTTGTAACCCGACAACATCAACACTTCAACATCGGGATATCGTGCCTTGATAAGCTTCAGCGCCTCAAGCCCCGTGATTGTTTGCAACTCCAGATCAAGCAGAACCACATCGATGCTATTCTGATTGAGCAGATTTGCAGCCACATCAAAATTTTCGGCCGTGAAGACCGCGTAGTCGCCCATGAGGGCGGCCCGGATACCAATCAAAAAACGTGGATCATCGTCCACACAAAGTATATTATATGACATAGTACACACCCCTTGCCTTTGTACTATGCAATCGTCGTACCACGGTCTCATAAATATTTATGCAATGCTTACAAGGGATTGTTTGTGCCGCATAAATTCTGTGCAAGATGTTGGACAGTTAACTGTAAAGGTATCGTTACAGTGTAAGGGGTGTTGAACGGTGAAAAAAGGGGGGGGGTCGCAAAAAAATGTAGCCAGTTCAATCTTCCCAATAATTACTCAGTAGCACTTACCATATGTTCTGTTATGCGACGAATCCTTTTCTCATAAACTGCCTTCTTGTTCATGGCTTCGTCTGTAGGATCAGAATCCCCAATTTTTTCGAGCTTGTCCTGCAATCTTTGGATTCTATTCTCACGCACATGTATGACCATCTTTTTTATCAGCTCGATTAACCAACACCTGCAGCCTCCGCCTTTGACGAAAATGTTGTGTTCACTACTAACTGGACGACCTTTTTCGGTTATTTGATACGTCGGCCTGATAAAAAGGGCATCCATTGTCTGTCTGATTTTTCTTTCTTTTTCGGCAAGCAAAAGACAATTGTCATCACCGGATAACCTTAAATTAAGCAATTGTTGGGACATACGAGAAACGTTGACTGGTCCATGTTCGGCTATATAATCCTTGGCAATTTTCTCGGCCTCATCCACTGTCTCTATTCCCAAGAGTTCCATCAGCGCACTTGTTAATTCATGCAGTTCCAAAGTCTGATGCGCCGCCAAGTCATCATCGCTGTCAATGATTTGTTGGGCACTCTGATCCTGACAGGCTGACGTACGGTAAATATTTCCTGCTAAATAATCCGTAAATAACCCTGTCGCATCCAGAGTGCGCCCTTCGGCATAAGACTTATTCAACTCATTTATGTGGTCAAATGCATTTTCATAGGCATCGGCCGCACGTTCCTTTTCTAGTCCCGTACCAATATAGCTTTGAACGTCCTCTAACAAGGTACCCGTATACGCGCCGGTATTCGTTCCTGCACGAAAGGCGTTCAAGGTTTCGCCTGAACGTCTTTCGATACAAGTCAAGCCCGTTTCCGCATATCCACGCACCTGTTCTCCCACATTTTCCTCTTGAGTCTGACCGGCCTGTAGTATTTGTTGCTGATAATAAGCCAAGGCATCATCCAGAGTTCCCTCATTACATTTTTGGTAGGCATCAATCATCTCTGTCATATTGACCTCCTGTAAAATTTTATTTTTATCTCCTCATAACCTGTGCCATGTACTTTTTTCTTTTTTCATACCGGTGGAAATAAAATTGAAATCACTTGTTCACCACCGATGAGTTCCTTTTCCATCAACGTCAGAATTTCCAGTATTTTGGCTTGTTCTGGGGTCTGTGAACACTGCTTGGTTAAACCTTCCAATTTTTCTAAACAATCACAGATAAGAATACGATCATCCAAAGACAACTTTTGCGATAAATCTGTCAGTTGTCGTTTCTCCACATCAGTCATGCCAACAGGGCGGGGATCCTTGTATTGAACATGTTCCAAACCCAGCCAGGTCTTCGCACAAGTGGTGAACAACGCCATTTCCATATTCTGTTCTGAGTCAAGATTGGCCGTGGCACCCAACTCAGTCAGCATCAATTTTTTGAGTTCAAACCGAGAAACCTCCTCTGTCATAACGATTGGCTCTCCATTTTCGACAACAGGTTTTTCTTCGCTCCCAATCATTATCTCTGAGAGATGAATGGCCCTGTGTATACGTGTGTTCAGCTTCATTCTGTATTGTTCTTGCGGGTACTCTATGTTGTTGGCAAGCCCTTCTGCTGATTTAGGATCGCCCAACGCTCCAGACTGTAGCAATCGTTTGGAATCCCTCAATTGTGTTTGATAACGAACGCGCACCTCAGCCATACCCGCACTCATCTGTAGATCAGCCAGCATCGCCTGATACAGACTATGAAACGCTGTCAGGTTATCTTCTGCCTTCATTTCCTCAAATCGAGTCTGCAACCTGTTAATGCAATACTCGAGCCCTTTTTCCAGGGTGTCTGTTCCCGTCGACATACCAGCAAGTTGGGCAATAGCCAAGCTATCCGCCTTCAAGTCTGGAAAATACTGCAATACCAATTCCAAGATATTCGTGTTATCCCAGGTCTTTTGCACCATGTTTTCTCGGTCTTCGGGGTTTAGGTCCTGTGACAACATCATATTCAGACCCGCCAATATCGAGTCGAGCTGATCCCTGTCATGCCTGTCGCTGATCGGGTGCCCACTGATTTGTTCAAAATGACTGACTTGGTAAATGTCATTCAAATCCAGAACATCCCTTGGATGAACGTGTTGTTTTTGGCTTTCTTGTCTTCGATTGAAGACACTGTGCGTCCTGCACTCAAGCGGGTCATTTCGATTAAACGGTTCAAACAGGGCCTTTTCCAGTATCTCCACAACCAGCAAATTGCCTTTTAGGTTATTGGCGCCTTTATCAATCGCGTAGTTCAAATGTTTTTTCACCTCTAACAGCATGTTCTGCAACACATGCAACGTGAGGGGATCAATCTCCTCAACCACTTTATTCACATCCACCATGTCCAACGTTAACTTGTTGTCCATTTGTTCAACCAATTCCCGCCTCACCGTGCCCCTTTTTCCTTCATCTGTAACCATGATCCTTTGTGCCCATTCGTTCTTGGGATCAGCCATAAGACTATCCAACCAAACCAAAAATTGTCGGCCATCCTCCGCAGTCCGATCATCCATGATCACCTGCCCACCAATCAGGTCACTCAAAAAAGCCTTTGTATCCTTATAATAGGATATTTTAACTTCACGACTGTATAATCTGAGAAAATACTCCTTTTCACTTCTCGTTTTGTATTTGGCAAAAACATTTCTGACACGCTCTGCATCAAATGTATCATCACAGCCTGACAAGGTCGCTTCAATCTCGTCCAACTGGTTCCTCGCCGGTACCCGATAAAGTTCGTGCGATAAATAAGCGACTGCAAATAAGCGATCAGCGGGGCTAAAGGTGTTACTGGGTGATAATTCTGACACTTCATTGATGAAATCGATGTGATTCTGCCACACTGCCATCTGTTCTTCCTGATCATCAGAAAAATAATTCATGACATTTTGAGCTAAACTCAAGGCATTTTTTTGATCCATGTCCATCAATCCCGCCATGAGAGCAACCCTGCTCACATCCCAAGTCGATTGTTGCGTTGCCATCTGCTCAAGAGAGTCCATGGCCAGTGTCTCCCATTGCTCTTTGGATAATATCCTTTCAAATCCCTCCTGAATAGCCAGCTTCAAAGCATCGCTCAACCCAGCGTGCGTTTCATTCCCGGGTTTGAGCACCACACTCTCAAGGATAGAATTACTATCATTGGCATCTCCGTAATGATAGAAGCCCCAAATAATATCCTGGACCAGTTTTACACTTACCTTTGTCTCTTCTTGATTGATGCCATTCATTTTTTCTTCAATTTCCTGTGCGGCCATATCCAGACCAGTTTGGTACCGATAAATTTGTACCAGTTTAGACTCTGGGGATTGTTCAATCAGTTTCTTCGCCAAAGATTCCTGTTCATTGAGGCTAAGAGGGATGTCCCCAGTCTCCAACAGTTTCTCCACAAGTCGTTTCTTCAAAAATGGATCCTCACAAATCACCTGCATCATTGCCTGTCGAATGGGCCTCTGCAATTCGTCTGTCCCTTTTTCCAGAATATTTACGATCACCATACGAGCCAATTGCGGGTTTCCTTCTTCTATCATTTGTTTGATTTTGGACGGGGTATACGCTCTCAAAAATTCTGTTTGTGCCAAAAAGCCAATCTTGGCAATAAACCGCTCAGCCAAATTAAGAGTTTCCTCATCCCTTAGAGAAAATAAATATTCATCAACATCTACCTGTTCCATCTGCTGTACCCTGAAATCATCAAGGCTTGTATTTCCAATTTCATCTACAAACAGCATTTTTTTGATATACCCCTGTGACCAAAGAAGCTCCGCGGGTGTCAGCGTATCAACCAACGTTAAAAAAGAATCTGTTACCACACCATCCAGTCGCCAGGCCTCACTGTCGTCTTCCGATTTTTCATTTGCCTTATTTTCTGGTGGTAAAATTATGCCCAGGTACAGTTCGCCAACAAACTCGGGCTCGCTTTGCGCTTCAATTCGGTTTATTAAATAATATACGAACGACCTCGCCAAGGAGGCCTCAGGATCATACTCAGTCGGCAAACTCCCATGTGTGATTCTGCTCAATGCGTACTCGCTGGGTCTGATGTGTTCATCCGTGATGTCGTGACAATATTCAATCCAGGCCTGCAGTGTTTCCCTGGGCATTTCTTGGAACACATTTTTTATTTCTGCGTATCTTTTTTCACTAAACCCATCAAATGGTGCGTGTAATCTCTGGGCCAATCTTCCCAGCACATAAAGAGTATCGTTTTCCCATGATGTTTCAACAAGCCAATCCCTATATGGCAACGCAGGAGCTTCTTTGGCGCCTCCTAATGCCAGTTCATAGGCCTTGATCCTTTGCCAATCATCCCGCACCGCCGTGTCACCGCCTTTTATTCTTTCCTCCAACTTCCAAGCCTCTTTTTGTTCAAAACTCCAGTCGTGCACATGATAGTCGTCCACAACGTCCCTATAATAATAATAGGGGTCGTCATAAGCCCTATAGACAGCGCCTCTGGCCTTGGTAATAGCTGTTTCAGAGTTGCCACCGGTGTCATTATTGGGGCTTTTACTATCTAATGTGGTGGGAAAGATATTATTCAACAGATCTGCTTCACTCCTCTCATACCAGTAAGATTCCTGCGCCCTGTTTTGCATAATATCCTGCACGATGAATTCAAACCGATTAGCCAAATCACGCACATACCGCAACTGACGTACCCTGTCTGTATCTGCTAGTGTAAGCAAATTGGCTCTGGCTTTTTGAGCAATGTATTTGAAGATCAAAACAAGCCTATTGTAGACGTCATGATTTCTGTAGGAGCGTATGGGATACTTTGTTTCGTTGCTATAGGTAAAAGAAGGGCAGAAAAACGGATAATAATCTTCAAGAAATTTCTGTAACCGACGCCAAGATTCTTCCTCTCGGGTTCCCTCCAATGAAGCACCCGCAATAAGTTCAATAAATTCTTCCTGAGTCATGAAGGAACTGCCGTCTGGTTTGAATTCTTTGTCAATGACAGTACCAAACAAGGGAGAATACCCATCAGGAGTTGGCCAGCCCCAGGGAATTGTCTTAACCAAATCCACCACCGCGACAGTCACAACTGCCGCAATGTCATTCATGTTTTTATCGTCACCGTCGTTCAACGGCTGGTGATTGGCAGCTTCGCCCCTTTGTAATTCAAGCTCCAAAGTGTACAGGGCAACTCTTAAACGGTAAATAAACCTCTTTGCATCTTTGGGCCAAATGTGTTGATATACTTCAGTCTCAAAGGAACCCAACCGTTGATACCAAAAGTCCGCAAAAGACCTCACGGCCAGCCAATCCTTGGCAACGCTATCACAAAAAACCGGCTGGGCAATTTCCACAAAACTCTTGGCGTTGCTTTGTCCACTCACGAATTCCTGCCACGATTTGCCGATGAGCTCAGGTAGGGCCAAAGATGACTCCATTGCGTTTGATTCCTGAACTGCCTTTTGATAGGCACCCCATTCAGACAGGGCTACCTCGACATCCTTTTTGAGTCCCAAGGTCACATGGGCCTGATCAAGGACTGCTTGCACTTTTTGAATGTGTTCTTTCACACTAGTCAAAGATGGGTTTGGAAGCAAATAATCCCCGGCTGACTCCAATAAGGCCAAACAATTCTGATAGCTTTGTTTGATCGTCTCCTTTTTTTCCGTATCGACTTGAAAATGCGTATCGAGGGCTTGATTGATTGCCTCTTGATGATTTTTCAAGATTGATACCGCGGATTGAACAATTTCAGCCCAAATATTTTTCGTGATGGCGATTCTCACGTCTTCGGGAGCGGCAACCTCACCCTTACGAAGCGCTTCCTGGAAATAATAATAGTCATATGCCTCTTGCAAACGGTTTTGATCCTTAAAGACAATGACCTTATCCTTGGCATTTTCCAACCAAACGGTAGAGGCATCGGGTTGTGGTATTTCTGGTGCTTCAATATTGATTTCAATCATGCTGTCTATCGAAGCATAGAGATCGGCCAGAGCATGATATAAATCCTGCGGATGGCTTATGATGCCCAAGCTGGAATCAAACACGCCCTTCATGAGAAAAGAAAGCTTGTTCCTGAAATATTCAGGATGTTGCGACTCTATCTGTTTCTTCACGCTCAGTGATCCCCCTGAATATCTCTGAAATGTATTGTTTTCTGTCACTGCAATATCGGTGGCTAATGCTTTAAATTCCTTTGACCGTTGAAACTCGGCAGACTCTAGGTTCCAAGCGGCAACCTTAAAATTATCAACGCCGACACCCTCCATTGCATATTGAATTATCCTTTCACGCGTCGGGTTGGTTAGGATTGTTGTTCCCTCAGGCATGTTGATTATGGGTTTTTTTGGGGGGTCAATCTGTGCAATATTTTCTTCTTCTTTCTTTTTTCGTTCTTCTTTTTCCTTTATCTTTACGATTCGTTCTTTCTCGGGTAAAAACATGATTTCCAAATCCTCAAGAGTATCTAAAAATCCTTCGATGCTGTCTTTTATGGTCGCCTCAGAAACATACTGCGTGTTTTTATTTGAATTTGTCTGATTTTCTCCCGTCAATGTACTAACAGGAATATGTTGATATGACCAAATCAGATCCTCGGCACCCGTTTGAAACAATTGATATTGCTTTTGCATATCTCCAACAACAGCACCAGCATTCTCGGGAGGGGGGATGACAGAGTCACCCTGTGTCAGTACAACTCGAACAGGCATGATCTGGGGTTGTCGCGACATTGCTTTCCCATCAGTATTCCTAAGAGGTGTCTGCGCGTACAAATCGTAACCTGCGTACCCATATTCATTATCAACATCATCGCCTGTCAGCATTTCGAATAATTTATTTTCTGCCTCTGTTTCAAAAAGTTTGCCCTGCCACAGAGCATCAGCAGGCAAATCACCGTCGTAATTTTCCGTGGTCAGGCTATCGGGGTAAGGGTCAGTTTTTTTTATCAATTGTCTCCACTTTAATCGATATGACCAATCCAGATAGTTCATATAAGCCGCCATGTCTTTTTTCTCAGGGACACGGGCTGAATCATAATAAATTGTTTTCGTTTGTGTATAATAACTATCACAATGCTCTGTTTCAAAGGCTTCCAGATCATCAGCGTAACTTTGTCTTTCCTTGAGTAATTCTGTAAAGAGTTTGCTTCTATCCGAGCCAACGACATTAGCGGACACCGCCGTCTTCTCGAGCACTGTGAGGTATTCGTTAAAAGACACGCCATGGGCGGCCGCAAATAGCACGGCTTCCACGCCAGCAAGCTTGGCCCTGTCAAAATACCGTGCGTATTTTTGTTTAATATCATCTCTAGACTCTTTTTCGAACTTTGTCTTTTCTCGTTCATAGGCAGTGACTTGCTTCATCAAAAGTGTGTTTGCCCGTTCGTAGTCTCCGTCATCAATCAAGTGATAGGTATGAAATTCTTCTGTCGTTTGTCTTAAATTGCCAAAGAATTGATATGCGTTGTTGATGTGTGGTTTCGTCTGGATGTCGAAAATATCATTCCGTAAAATCTCCAGAGATTCAAGCTGAGCCCCATTCAATTCACTCATACATTCCGAAATACGATTCATGAGTTCTTTGGTCAGGCCCTCTTGTTCTCGTGATAAAATAAAATTGGTTTCCACAGAATCAAAATCATAGGGACTTACAGTTTGGTAAAATAGCAACGAGCTATCTTGATCCGGCTGAACAAAGAATTGTTTTATTAACTGGTCAAAGGGCATTTCTGGTGCACTCGCCTGGTCAGGTTTCGGTTCATGCAAAAATATGGCCCCCTGTAGCATGCCACGAATTTCGGTAACAGCCTGAGCACGGTAAGCATCTTGTTGAGGCATCTTATCCTGTGTATTTTTTTTTGTGGTGCCCATTGTGTTTTCGAACAGTTTGGACAAATCGCCAAATAAGGCCCCTGGCACGGGCTTGTCCCCCATGTTGGTTGAACTCCTGTACCCCTTGGCTTCTGCATAATCTGCACTCACTTCACTCGCTTGCTCCCAATCCTCTTCACTCTGCTGATCAACCTCAGCCAAGGCGTCTCCAATTTCTGGTGATTCCGCTGTGAGAACCGATATATCTTTCTGTGGATAATAGCCCTGTTCGTTTGAATAGGCGTGTTGGTCAACATCATAAGGTGTTGTGCTCATTTTTTCATCCTTTCATGATTTCTGCCAATACTCTGTTGGCTTCCTGTCTGACCTGCCCTTCGCTATCTCGACTTAACATTTCCAAAGCAATCAGCCCTCTTTGTTTTTCTTCGGTCGTCGTTTTCTGCTGACTCAATAAAACACCATACAAATAAACCCCTAGCAGGCGAACGTCCTTTGTCGGGGCACCAAATAGCGTTTCTCTCAACAAGCCCATTTCCTGATTGATCATGCTGGCATCAAAATGCCCAACCAGATCTTCGTAGGCAATTCTCACTTTTTGACGAACCAGTACATTTTTGGGAGCTTGCATTATCCTTCTAAGCGCTTCTGTTTCTTGCAAAGCAAAATAACCTTCGAGACGAGCCAAGCTACTTCTATACAATTCGAAGACCCTGTTTTGTGCCAGTTCACTTTGCTCGAGATCCATTGCCAATTCTCTGAGGATGCCTGCATCCCTCCCAAGACCTTCCTGCGACATTTTCGGGAGCAAGAATTTTTTATAACAGTTTTCAATAGCACTCCAAATGGCTTGATTCTCTTCGTTCAGAGACAACCGTAAGCCCTCTGCCTGCTGTTTTAGTGCCTCATCATCGAGTGTCAGTAACCAGGCCCCATAGGTCTCAATGATGGTTTTTCGTTGTTCTGATGTGGGGATAAAAAACCACTCTCTCAGTTTCACAGCTTCTGCTTCCTGTCCGTTGGCATCGAGCATGAAAAAAACAGTGCCATAAAGCTGACAGAGATTGTGTGCGGGAGCACCTTGGGAACTCATCACCTTAATTCTTAACCTGTCCGCAATAGCAACCAGCTTATCATCACTCAGTCCCTGCACAGTCTTTTCAAACAAGGCAAAAATCCTCTGACTCAGCTCTGTGTGTCGCACACCAATCACATCTACCAATCCAAGACCCATTTGCTCCCTGTTCTCATCAGTCATGTTGTCAAGCATGACCTCACAAAGATCTAAAGAGGCCTGTGCTGTGTAGAGATTGTCCTTCATGGTGTTCTGCACAAGTTGATTTGATTCGGCTTGCATGAGTGTGTCATCCATGTTGCCCAGGCATATCAAATAAACATCTCTTGCCATCCTGCGTATCATGCCGTTGGGATGCCCCAAAACAGTCCTCAAATTGGCCACCTCTCCACTTTGAGCGCCGGGTTGAAGCCTCTCAAAGAGGTTCTCATAGGCAATAAGCAATTTACTTCTCAAGTCGGGCGTTGGGACGGCAAATATTTCCTGTCTGATGACCTTGATTCCTTCATAGATCTCCGCTGGCTCAAGCTTATCTGCCAGATCCTGATACACTGGCACTGCGCAGGTCTTGTCGAAACAGGATCCCTGAACAATCTCCTCCCTAAAAAAAGCACCTGCCTGCCTGGCCTCATCTTGCGAAACAAGCTTTGCCAAAATGGCATAAAGAGCAAATCCCTCTCTTTTGATTTTTAGCTCTTGGTTGGCAATCAAATTGGTTCTGATAAAAGAGGCTTGCTGATTTATATTTTCTTGCAGTGTGACCATTTCACCATCTGATATTTTTGCTCGTTCATAGCCAATCATTCGATTCAGTGTTTCCTGATACGCCGACAGCGCATCATTGAAGTTCATATGGGCCTGGTTTGCATAACTGATAATAATCTCATTATGTGCCTTTGCCTCAACAGCTGCATCCAGAGGATTAAGTTTTGTGAGGTAATACCGATAGACAGGAAAAAACATGTCATGATGTGGAGAGCTGTCTTCATACCAAGTGCCCCCCCCATCAACATAATCACCAAACATTATTCGTAAATACGCGGCCTCAATACCACATTTGGCCTCGCTAAGATTATTGCTCAATGCCAGGTAGGCGTGGATTTTATTTGTCTCAGCCCCACGCACATCATAAATTTTCTTTTGTGCTGCCTTTTCTCCATCATTCTTGGGATCACTAAGTGGCACAATAAGTGAATCAAGAATATCTGGATCAAAGCTCGCTTTTATTAAATCGCATCCGGCAGCGGCTTCCTCTTCTGAATTGATAAACAACGTGGATTGAAGATACACCTTGAACAACTCCGCTCTCATATTGGTGGAAGCACCCGCTTTTTGATAAAGCCC
The DNA here is from genome assembly GCA_964526915.1 of uncultured Nitrospirales bacterium. GTDB lineage: Bacteria > UBA10199 > UBA10199 > UBA10199 > JADGCS01 > JAHJDR01. Next base: position 2,472 of record CAZGMS010000024.1, on the reverse strand, counting down.
CCTGATTCTGGCGGCATTGCTAGTCACAATTTTGGGATCAGATCTGTTGATGATGTTCCAATAGGCTTGGCAAGCATAAGTAAAGAACAATTCTTCGTCCGCTTTTGTTCGTCTGCGATTATCTTTCACATAAGTTTCGGTTAATCTTGCATAGGATTGTGTGATTTTGTCCATCAACATTCCAGCCCCCACATTGGTCTCGTCCACTAAATAAGGGCCATAATACCTTTCACCGCGCGGAAATTTTTTGCTCAGCAGACCATAGGAAATCACACCCACAGTCTCAGCGTTGTTTGATTTGGCATTATCATTCAAAATGTTTTTTCTAACATAATGAGCCTCATTAATAGCTGAGTCTGATTTAAGGATGGGCTTGCCCATCTGAAGAGTTATAAGATATTCCTCCTTAACATTATAAGGCTCGCATATTGCGTGAAAATACAATTCTTCGACCAGTTCACGACAGTCTTCATAACGTTCGGTTGTAGGGTCCGACCAGATCATACGGAATTCCTGAGCCTCTTTGACTCTGTCTTCAGAGCAAAGTTTACGCAACCACAACACATCATCTCTTTTTGCATGATCTTTTGCCGCAATGACTTCACTCACAACATTATAACGGGTCTGATATTTTTTGAGTTTAGCCTTCACTTCTGCTGAAAGCATAAGGTCATCAATGACTGCCTGATCTCCATTTTGGTACCGTCTATAAAATTCTTTTGCTTTTTCACCACTTTCGTCACCACCTCCCGTGAACGAAGCAACAGCCATTTCAATCACTGGTGATATTATCGTGTTAACAGGCAGATATTGCGTCGCTATCTGATTGAGTTTAAGAACTGCTTCGCGCAAGAAACTTGCGTTTGGCCCGGCCGATTGCTGTTCGGTGTTGCCTTTGGCAAGTTCACCAAAGACAAACAAACCCTGATTTAGCAGACGGAGTAGATAGCCTGCCTTTTTATAAAGCCCATTTTTATTTTCATCCATTTTGCTCAGATCGGCCATGGCATCAAAGGATTCCAGTGTGTCTACAACATCCTTAAACAGAGGTTTCAAAACTTCGCGTAAAGTCATTGCCAATGGCATCAGATCGTCAGGATGATTCAAAGACCTTACGATGGTCTGCATAATACGATAGTTATCTTTCGGCAGGCGCTGTCTTAAGGGGGTATTTACGCGTGAATCGTTCGATAAGCCTGTAATCAGTGGGTATGCTGAATCATACGAAAGAACGATTGACTCTGCGTGATCAATAGTTTGACGATGAGCAAAAGCTAAATTCTGAATAAAGATATCCAGCAACATATACGCTTCAGAATTTGTCACAACGCCACTGGCCAAAGACGGCACATCAGCAGTTACCGATGCTGATTCTGAAACAGTTTCGTAGTTATCGACAATGCCATCATCGACAGAGAATCCAGTGGCAAGCTCTTGAGGTGCAGTTTGGCATGCTTCAGAAAACAAATCATTTTTTCGCCAAGAAGAAATACCAGTATTATTTTGACTATATTCAACCATACAGCACCTATTCCTATCCTCCGGTGAATAATGATGTCTTCATTCCTCTGTTGATTCGCTATTTGGCTCATCCTCATTGCCAGGAGTGGGCGTCGGCGAGCCTCCTGTATTTTCATTTATAGTCTCGTTAAGCTTATTCTCCAACTCTTCGGCTTCTTGATTCTCTTCAGGAGTCAATGTATGTCCCGGGGAACCATCCCCACCACCATTTCTGCAACGTTCTGGTTTCTGCTCGTCCGTCAAATCTGGATTATGACACGCATCACCGTGATACCCACCACCACCCTTGGCTTTTTCTTTTGCCTCTGCCGCTTCTCTATCCGCTTTTTCTTTGGCTATTCTTTCATCTTCTTTTTTCATTTCATCTGCATTTTTTTTTATTTTATCTCCCAAATTGGTACCGGGAACTTCGTGTGTTGAGCCGGGTACATTATCAGTTTGTTCAGCAATATCCTTAGGAGACACACTTTCCAGCTGATTAATATCAAATGTTATCTTCATTTTTTGTACCCCTTCTTTTTTGTCAGCTTCTGGAATAAACACGTATTTCTCAATAAGTTCTTCGCTTAGCGCCCTGCCAATGTATCCCGGGGCTTTACAATCTTTGATTTTCTGTTTTCCATCCGCATCTGTCTGTAACACAATTTCTGCCTCCACTAGCGTCCCTGCGCCATCCGCTGTAGAAGAACCCGTTTGTACGTGATCACCTTTTTGATTTGATTGGTTCTCTCCAGACTTATCCGCTGGCCCAATTTCCTTCTTTCTCTTTTCTTTGTAGTCATCCGGATCTCTGTTTATGTCTCGTTCGAGATCATCCCCATAACCATCATTAGGTGTTGCATTCTTTTCATCTGACAAATCGAATTCATCTTCCTTTTCACCTCCCCCTTCTGTCTCGTTTCCCTGCGCCTCATCACCCATCCGATTGACTTCATTGATATTTGCCTGTTC
>CAZGMS010000023.1:0-8927 GCA_964526915.1 uncultured Nitrospirales bacterium | reverse complement strand
GACCCCTTGAGCAAGAAAGGGACGTACGAAACCTACACCTCGATCAAGGACGTTGAGGCCTCCAAACGCACGACTACTTTGGCACAGAACGCACAGTGGTTTGAAGATCATTCTCCCATTCCCTCCGAGTACAAACGCCCCGAATGTAAAGGGGTGTCATCTCGGGTCGTCGAATTGGTTTCAGCCAGTGGCGAGATGTTGCCATTCACTGCCTTGGGCGTGAATTTGCCGAACTCTGAATGGATTCGCGGTGAGGTGGGGTCAAAGTCCATCACCATCAGCAACATTGCCGAGGCCTACAACGAGGCCGACAAGGAAAGTGGGGTCCTGCAGGAATTCACTTTGCGCCCAGAAGATGTTGCGTTGCAAAAACAGTATCTGGAATTGGCTGACAACTTGCACACCGACATGCACGAAACGCTGGGCCACGCGGCTGGCAAACTCAAACCGGGTGTGGTGAGTCCGAGTGCTGTCTTGCAGAAGTACTATTATCCTTTGGAGGAGGCGCGGGCCGATTTGTTCAGCCTGTATTTCATGTTAGATCCCAAGTTGATTGAATTGGGCCTCTTGCCCTCTCTTGATGCGGGCAAAGCCGCGTATCAAAACACCGTCACGAAAGGACTCTTGAAACAGCTGGCGCGCATTGAGTTGGGGCAGGACATTTCTGACTCGCACATGCGCGACCGCCATCTCATTGCCAGTTGGGCATATGAGAAGGGTCAAACGGATAACGTGATCGAAAAAATCATCAAGGAAGGCAAAACTTATTATGTGATCAACGATTATCAAAAACTCAGGGGGTTGTTCGCCCAACTACTGGGAGAGGTTCAGCGCATTATTTCTGAGGCTGATTATGAGGCGGGCAAGGCGTTGGTGGAGCGGTACGGCATCAAGATCAACAAGGACTTGCACAGAGAAGTATTGGATCGTTGGGCCAAGCTGGGTGTGGCCAAGTATTCGCTGTTTCTCATGCCGTACATGAAGCCTGTGTTAGAGGGCGACAAGCTTGTTGATGTGATTCTGGAATACCCCACGGATTTTGTGGAGCAGATGATGTTGTTTGGAAGCCAGTATTCCTTTTTGCCGGCAATGTAGCAACACGGCGAGCTGTGTTGCTACTGAATATCATACCCCAAAAAATCTCGGGGCACGACGAAGGCCGATATGGTGATGGAACCCTCGTCGTTGTGGGGTTTGGTTTCGATCGAGACCCTGATTCTCCTCACGTTGGGGATGTTGGCCACTGTCGGTGAGAGAGGGGCGCCATTCTGGTCGAAATAATTAAACCAGAAGTTATTCACATCTTTCAACAAGACATCATTGTTGCGCGAGATTGAATCGGCCGTATAAAAACGGAACGTGGTGGGGCCCATGGATTCGGTATAGGTGAATTGTGATGACTGGATGTCGGTGATGGTCCCAGGGCTGATGTTTTTTAAGTTGTTGCTGATCACGATGAGGGCATACCGAGCATCGGCGACGGAAGATCTTCGGTTGGCTACGTAGTAGAACGCATCGAGGTGCGCGATGAGGGTTTGGACGATCACGAGGATGATGATCAGTGAGATGACCATGGCCAAAATAACCTCGATGAGTGAGGTTCCTTTGGAGTTGCCGTATTGATGTGTTGTTGTCTTCTTCTTCATGTTTACCACAAAACAGCAGTTACACCGTTATCTTATTGATTCATCTTATCCCGACGAGTTCCGTTATGGTGACTGAATCAACTTCATTCGGGCCATAGTAAACCTTGACGTCAATGTGCTTAAGCACTTGCCCCGGGGCCGCGACGTCGTTGAGAAACCCGGGAGCCACCTGAAAGATATTGGTTTTTCGCCGATAACCCGCATAGGTCCCTGTCAGAGTTTCGTCGGGATAATTCGCAGGAATGATGTAGCCAAAACCTCTGAACTTGTTGTCGGCCAGAATGCCTTCGAGCTTTCCCGCCGCCAGTTGCGCGGCAACGATCTCCCTATCAGAAAAATTGGAGCTGCTCACGATCTGCTGGATGGCCTGCATGCTACTCATGAAGCCAATGGCCAGCACGAACACTGTGAGAACGGCTTCGATGAGTGAGATCCCTTTTTTATTTTTTGTCGATAGCATGGTTGTTAGTTATAAACCAAATCTTTTGTCTTTGAACTGCCGTCTTGAAAATCAAGGCGGATTGTAAAAACAGTCCCTGGTGGCGGAGCCCCGTTTTCAGGATATTGCAAGCGGACATAGCCAAACGTGTGTTCGTTGGCATCGGTGATAGTAATGTCGTTGATGTCGATGAGGACTCCGCTATTGGCGCCTCCGACCGGGGACCCTGTGGGTGGGTCATGAAAGGCGTCATAATAAATTGCAGAATCCAGGTCGATCTTGGTGACCTTTTGGGCGAGATTACTATTTGTCCAGGTAACGTACATTTTGTTTATGATGAATTTGTTGTGACAGGTTTTTCGAATGTGAATGTTTTGAATATCGCCGAACGCGTTGCCAAAAAGAAAAACGTAATTGTCATCAATGACGATGCAACTCTTGCTGAAGGACATGTTCGCTGTCCCCTGTTTTTTGGCCTTAGGGACCTCTCCCTTGACAGTGACGTTTTCTGTGCTGGGGTTGGCCGTGACGTTGATGTTGCCCGATCCCAAGGTTCGGTCGCCGTTCGTGGCGGGTGATTGACCGTTATTGAGCAGGGCGTAGGAAAATTCAATGCCAGCCAAAAACAGGTGTTCGGACTTGAGCTTTTCGGCGTGGTTTGCCGCTTCGGCCAGGCCCGCAGCTTGGATTTGCACGAGCGACAACGTGGCATAGCTCAGCACAATCATCGTGATGATGGCGGGCAACATCACCGAGCCGAGAGGCCTTTTGAGGACTGTGTTTTTAAGCCATTCAGGCATATGAAACCATTACCCTATTTCCTTTGTAAAAGGCAACTCCTCATCTGTGTTTGGCCCAGTGACACGGGGGGGTCTTGTCCTTATCCTTAAAATGCAATTTGAGCAAAACGATATTGGTAGCGAGAAACGCGGCATACACAATCAGCAAGCAAAAATTCAAGGTCACAGAGGCGATGCCAAAAGCAAATAATATGTTCAAAACGAGAAAGGAATAAATGGTGGGGACCCAGAGTCGATAGAAGTGCAGCTCGATCCCGAGCCCTTTGTGTTGCAATCCATACCAGGGGATGGCGGCGCAGAGCGAGAGGGCGATCGCACAAACTGTGGTGAGGAGGAATGATATCCTCACCAAAACGGCGGCGTGCCTCATGTGGTAGAGGTTATAAAAACACAGGACCAGTGTGACAAAGAGTATGATGCGAAAAGGAATTTTGTCGGCGTAAAAAAAATCTTTAATCTTCATAAGAAATTTTTTTGAGGGCCTTCTTCAGGTTGCCTTGTGACTCGAAGGTGCTCAGAATCAGTTGGTTGACCTCACTCGTCCCATTGGCGAGCCAGGCTTGCACGAGACTCAGAAAAATACTTTCGTGGTGCAAGACCAGATTACCTAGGGGGCGCAGGGATTTCCTAATATGATTCATTGTATCATGCAACTGGGTTGTTTCTGCGAAGGCCTGTTGCGCGAAAGGGGTTCTTGGTTTGGGCACAAACGGGTTGATGCTCAAGATCAAGCGGGTCATGTGTCTGCTCTTTTTAGCGCTGGTGGTGAGCAGGGCATGTGCTCCGCGCACCAGGTCGATCAGTCCCGCAACGTCTTCGTCTGTTTCGTGAGGCAGTCCTATCATGAAGTAGAGTTTGATGCGGTGCATGCCCGCGTCGGCCAGCAAACGAATTTTCTCCAGCAGAACAGAATTGGTGATTTTTTTGTTGAGAGAAAAGCGCAACCGATCTGTGCCCGCTTCGGGTGCCAACGAGACGGTTTTGTGCCCGCTGAGGGTGAGCAAGGCAATCACCGAATCCGTCAGGTCGTTGGCGCGCAGGGAGGAAGGGGTGAAGGTGCCGCCAGCGGCATGAATGAATTCACAGATTCCCTGAAAATCGGCATGTTTGAGCAGGCTGGTTCCGATGAGCCCGATGCGTTTTCGATGCTTGAGTGCCCGGCAAATCTGGCTCTGAATCATGTCTAAACTTCTTTCCCTGAAGGGGGCTGCCACGAAACACTCAGCGCAGAATTTGCACCCGTAGTCACATCCTTTTTGAACCTCGATGAGGGAGGTGTCTCCAAATTCTGTGTGTGGCGTGTGGATGACCGTGTGGGTAGGGTAGCGGTTGAGGTTTTCGATGTGATGCCGCCGGTATTGTGTCAATTGCTCTTGGTCAACCCGTATGTTGTAGGCTGGTAAGGACTTGGCCGAAGGGCAAATCATGTCGTGGCGCTTTTGCAGATTTTGAACTTGATGTGAGGCCACACAGCCGTCAATTTGTGATAATCGTTCAAGCTTGTCCCTTCTTGATCTGCCGGAATTCAGCACCTCCAGCAGGGAGGGGATAGCCTCTTCGGCTTCGCCGATAAAGAAGGCATCAAAGAACGGCCTGACCGGTTCGGGGTTGATGGTGATGGCGGTTCCCCCAGCCAGAACAAGGGGGTCATGCTCTCGACGATCCATGGCCAGTAAAGGTATGTTGGCTTGGTGCAACAGGCTCGGGATGTTCAAATAATCGTTTTCGAAAGAGATCGAAAAGGCGACCAAGTCGGATTCGTGCACGGGTCTGTTGGTTTCGAGGGTGCGCAAGGGTTGTTTTGGTTCGAGGGAATCCAGAAAGACGCGTTCACACACGCAGTCCACATCAGCGTTGAACAGTTTGTAAATGGTCTGAAACCCCAAATTGCTCATCCCGACAAAGTAACTGTTGGGGGTGATCAGCGCAATGGCGGGGCGACCGATTTTGTTTTTGATGATCGTGCCTGTTTCCGATTTGAGAAGGATTTTACGTTCGAATGTGTTGTTTCGATTTGAGCGCATCAGGAATCAGCGAGCAACAAATGTTCATCAATGGCCTGATTGGCCAGCCCATCGGCGATTTTGTTCTGCGCGCGGGGGACATGCTCGAACTGCACGGACGAGAAATTTTTGAGCAACACCTGCGCTTTTCGAAAGAGGGGAACCATATTGGCGTTTTTTACGCGGTACTCCCCTTTCAGTTGTTTGATCATGAGCTCAGAGTCGGCGCGCAACATGATGCAGTCGGCCTGGAGCTCTGTGAGTTTGGTCAGTGCCAACAGGAGACCTTCGTATTCGGCCTGATTGTTGGTGACCTGGTCCAAAAACCTGAACTCACGATACTCCTGCCCTTCGGGTGAACACAGGTAAGCGCCACAGCCTGCCAAACCGGGATTCCCGCGACTGGCACCGTCGGTGTAGGCGACCCAGGACGATGATGATGGATTCTTCATAGCAAGCAACAGATGTTTACGAAATCTTAAAAGTCTTGAACAGTTGATTTTCTTCGTGAGGAGTGAGTCTGGAAATGACCTTGTAAACGTTATCGGTGAGGTCGCTTTGCTTGACAGTTTCCTTGCGCGACACGACCTGCTTGTCGAGGTGTTCCTTGAGGTTGTCCGCTATTTCCTTGAGCAGGCCCTTGACTTCCTGTTTGGTGATGGGGGCCAGCCCGTTGATCGAATTGAAATCCTCATGGTCAGCCAAAAAAATCAGTAGTTCGGCGACAACCTCTGGTGAAAATTTTTTAAATTCCATAGTCAGTTCCCCATAATTGACTCATTGTGTACTCATTTTTTAACGAATGTCAACTGCTGAGGTCAAATTAATTATTAATAAAAACATGTGGTTGCGTTTTTGGCCTTGGCAACCTCTTATTGAGAGCGGCATGATTTGTTTTCATTCCGTACAATGAGTTCAGACACGCCCCACTCCACTATCGATCTAACTTGGCAAAAGTTGCTCTAAATTTCCGGTTTTTTTTCTTCATATTTCATGGAGGCTTCGTTCAAGGTATGTGGTACCTTTCAAGGTATGTAGCACCTTTCAAGGTATGTGGAACCTTTCGGCGGGAGGCTCAAATTAGGGAGTTTGTTCGCCAAGCTGTGTTTGAATGAAGTGGGGCAAATAACCATTCTTGCTCAACATTCTATAACAGCTGGCAACAGACAAAAAATATGATGAATTGTCCCATACTATGTCATGATAAGCTGTTCTGTTGTACCAATGAAATTTCATCTTTAACAACGTAATTGTTGGGAATAGACGGAACATTAAATGGTTAAAAATCGGGAATGGAAGGCTTCCTGCTTTAGTAAAGGCTTTGACGATGTCAGTTTTTCTATTATCTCGTTCAATCACAAGCTGATAATACAACATATTGAAGTTATCGGTATTGGTTAGTAAGTTTACAGCGGCGTTGGCATAGTCAGCAAGAGGTATCTCCTTGCTCGGCAGATACTTGGCTAAATCAGGAAAATGATGTGTAAATAAATATACAATATCATTCACGCCAAACAGGTTGATTAACAAATCGACTAATGGAGCTTTGTTAATGTCGGTACATTGTGCAACTGGTTGACGTATTTCAGCGGTTGGTTTGGGAGGGTCTATAATAGCACCACACTGCATTGCAATGGGATGAATAATATTATCAACAATCTCTGTGCCCTCAACAATCTCTGTGCCCTTAATCATCGCGCGGGCGGCGCCTGCCGTGCCTGCAAACAGCATCGCTGGTGACCGGTGACCGGTGACTGGTGGCTTGGCAAACATCGCGCCAAAACCATATCGGGACTGCATTGCCTTTGTGCGAGCAGCTACATTTGTGGGCTTTGCATTGCCCTGCGCAGTGGCGAGGACATTGTTTGCCGCAAATTGTCCTGCAAGATTGCTGACACCGCCGATTACACTCATATCGCCAGCCAGACCAGAAAAAACTTTTCCCACTGTATCAATGTCTGTTTTAAATAACGCCATAATAATCCCTCCGGTTCATTTGTATAGTGTGCGCACAGACAATCCGGTCACAACACAGTTACAAAACAAATATCTAACAGAGAGATTATCGGTTGGGATTGGCGCCTTGTGCACTCAAAAATGCAGATTTCGTACTCTTGAGAGTACAGGAGAATTTGATTGAGCGTGCAACTAATACCACACACTCTGGCGTTTTTTGAGGAGTTCTACCAGAATGGACTGGATCTTGCCGCGCACGTCTTCGGAGAGTTTGTGGATCAACAGTTCATCCTCCGTTTCCTTTTTGGAATGGTGGCCAAATGAAATCGGTTCTCCAAAATGGATGTGCCACTTGGTGGGCAACGGCAAGGTGCCCGCCAGTCCCAAAAGAGGGAACGTGGGGGTGATGGGGATGTACGGCACACCGATGGATTTGGCGAGAATGTTGGATTTGAAGATGACGGGGTGAATTTCCTCCGCCCCTACAATGCCTACGGGGATGAGCGGGCTTTTGGTGTTCATGCAGAGCTTGATGAATCCCCCGCGGCCAAAGCGCTGGAGCTTGTAGCGCTCGCGATAATATTTGCCGATCCCCTTGACCCCTTCGGGAAAAACAATCACCAGATGTTCCTTGCCAAGCAGTCGCTCGGCGTTTTCGGGACAAGCGCGGATGCCCCCAATGCGGTACATGAAGGAACCCAAAATGGGCATGTGATACACAAAATCTTCTACCAAAAAACGGGCGTCCTTTCGCACCGCGTGTTCGTTGAAAACGGAGCAGGCGATCATGGCGCCGTCGTAGGGCAGGGTCCCCGAGTGATTGCTGACCAACAGGGCCCTTCCCTGATTGGGGATGTTGTTGATCCCCGTGACCACCACGCGCCAATAACGGTGGTACAAAAAATCAAAAAAGGGCTTCACCTGCCCGATGAAGTGCGGGTCCATCCCGAATTCATCCACTTCTTGATGTGTGTCTTTGGGGAGCTCGATAGCCTGTGGTTTGGCGATGTTTTTATACAAGTCAAAACTCAAAACTCGTGTGAGCTGTCTGGTGAGTTTGTTGAGGAGACCCAGTTCGTCTCGTTTGAGCTTGTTGCTCGATTGTGTTTCGAGTTCACGGACACTTTTTTGAATCCTGTGTTCGAGGGCCAAAGAAAAATCATCAAATTCTTTTTTGAATTCCTGCGCCGAAACGCTGGCGTGCTTTGTTTTGGCAAGCCTCTGCACATCTGTCTCCAGCAGACGGATGCTGTCTTTGAGTTGGGTCTCGATGCTCTCGATGCGTTTTTCGAGCTTGGCGGACAGCGCTTCGAAAGGATTGGTTCTTTCCTGCTGCCTTTTTTCGAGGTGCTCTGTAAAATGAATCACGCGGAGGTGTGGGTGGGTTTTGGATTGATTATTGTGCATACGAAACTTCTTGTAAATTGATTTGCCTTAGTCTCTCGGCCCCCACAAAACTGAGTAAGGCCTCCTTGGTTGAGTATTGGGGTCTGAAGCCAACCTGGTTTTTGATCTTTTGATTGTCGGCCACGCAGAGATAGCGTAAAAAATTCACGTGCGAAGACGGGGCGGGTGACAGGTCCATCAACCAGAGTGTCTGCACCAGGGTTTTGAACCCGATCTGCGTGAGGCGGATGTTGAATTTACCGCAAAGTTCTATGACTCTGGATAGTGGTAACACGCCGTCGCCAGCCAGATTAAAGATGCCGGGGTGATCTTGATTAACCAGGGCGATCAGGGCGTTGGCCACATCATCCTCGTGGACAAACTGCAACAAAGGATCAAAACCCAGCATGGTGATGACGAAGGGTCTTTGCAGGTAGCGTGTCTTGTAGCTGTTCACAGTGGGCCCCAGAATGGTGCTCGTGCGCAGGATGGTCACGATGCCGTGGGGGTGTTTTTTTTGAAACTTCAGGGCCTGACGTTCGGCGTCGATCTTGTCTGCCAAAAAACGTGACTGCAGGTGACCCTTGAGCGGCATGTCCTCGGTGAGGTAGTTGGGGTTTGACGGGAACGCCCCGTAACAATCTGTTGTGGAGGCCATGACCACTTTGCGGACGTTGGCGGCGCTGCACGCGTTGAA
>CAZGMS010000022.1:0-32208 GCA_964526915.1 uncultured Nitrospirales bacterium | reverse complement strand
CATCATCCATAACCCTCAACAAAGGGATTCTGTTTGAGGGATAATGGGGCGGGGTTTTCCCATATAAATGTTGTCAAATAAAACGACATTGGACATTTTTATAGGGCTGTATCATAAGACCCTGTATGAAAAAGCACTACGTATTCAGATGGTTGGCGGTTTTGGCTGTGTGTGGTTTGTTGGCGTTCTGTACAGCGTGTGGGGGTAGCGGAAGCAACGCAGTACCCAACGACGATGACGACGGGGGCGATCCATCTTCTCTCGACTACCGGGCGCTTATGCGCACGTTCGTGCAAGACCTTAGCGCGTATGCCAAAGGTTTGGATTCAAATTTCATCATCATCCCGCAAAATGGTCATCAACTGCTCACAACCGATGGAGAGGTCGGCGGCGCAGTGGATGAGGATTATGTTTCTGCCATAGATGGTGTGGGACGAGAAGATTTGTTTTATGGGTACGACAACGATAATCAACCCACCAGTGCCGTTGACCGCGATGACATGCTGTCTTTCATGGATTTGGCAGAGGAAAATGAGGTAGAGGTGCTGGTCATCGATTATTGTTCCACCGAGTCCTATATGGACGATTCGTATGAAGAGAATCACTATCGCGGTTATGTGTCTTTTGCGGCGGATCATCGTGACCTCGACAACATTCCCGACTACCCGGCAACCCCCTACGGCGAGAATGCGGAGGACATCACCACATTGGCCGAAGCACGGAACTTCTTGTATCTTATCAACCCCGATCAATATGCCACCAAGGACGATTTCATCGCTGGAGTCGTGGCCACTAATTACGACGTACTCATCACCGATTTTTTCTTTCAGGGTGAAGAAGAATTCACGGCCGATGATGTGACCGCCCTCAAGGCCAAGGCTAACGGGGGAGAGCGGCTGGTGATTTCGTACATGAGTATTGGTGAGGCTGAGGATTATCGTTATTACTGGCAGGGTGATTGGACTGTGGGCAGTCCTGATTGGCTTGATGCCGAAAACCCTGACTGGGAGGGTAATTATAAAGTGCGGTATTGGGACGAGGATTGGCAGGACATTATTTTTGGCAACAACGAATCGTATTTGCATAAAATTGTCTCTGCCGGTTTTGACGGGGTGTATCTCGACATCATCGACGCGTTTGAATACTTTGAAGAGTGATGTGGGGTGCTGAATTTTTGAAGCGGTCTGTGCTGTAGGGGCCGGGCTTGACCGGCCCTTATAATGGGAGCGTCAAAAAATAGCGACCCTGAGCAACCTGCTTGCCGACAGGCAGGCTTTATTGAACAGGAGAAATGATGAAAACGATTTTTACGAAACTGTTTCGAAATGTGATCTTGGTTTTGATGATGTTTTTTGTTTGTTGTTTGTTTGTGGCCTGCCAGTCAGGTGGCACGAGCGAAACCACGGGTTACTGGTATTTATATGCCATTGACGATGAGGGCAATTACTCGCAACCCACGTTTTTGCAAATCGCTCAAAATGATTCCACCCTGACCATCGAGGATTCCTGTGATCCCGGTGCCGATCCTTTTTCCACGGGGAGCATCGAGGGTAAGTGGGTGTCTTTCACCATGGACTTTGGTGGCGAAGAAGACGGGAACACAGCGGTGTTTATGGGAGAGCTGAGTGATGATGGGTATGAGATTGAAGGCACGGTCGTGCAGAATGATCTGGAGCGAACGGCGGTGCTCTTGAGGACGCTGGAACATGTTTGTAACCCCGACGATCCCACACAGGTGATCGCGGAGTATCCTGCAGAAGTCACGGCCTCTTTGAGTTTGACCGACACCACACCCACCACAGATTGTTCTGATTACATCAGCAACAGTCATTATCCAACACCAGGCTCAACCCCTTCGGCGGGAGCCAAAGGTGATTCAACCCCTTCCAACGTAGACGGTGATGATTTTCCGTTAGTTTGTGTTGACCAAAACTATACCAGTTCAACCAACAAGTCTTTGGACAATTCTGTTTTGATCAACGCCGAGACCAACCTGTTTCCGGGTGCCGTCTTTCAAGGTTCGGGACTGTTGGAGAACCCTGTGGAATTCGACCCCATCACTTACAAACGCAGTTCCAATAACACGATCACACTCAGCAATGTGACCCTGCCTGCGGGGTGCAGTTATTCTACAACCATCACGAGCGAATACACCCAGGCGGCTGTCAATGATGCCATAGGCAGTTTGTTGACTTGCAAAGGAGGTCCCACAGGCACGGCCGCCTACTTTACCTATAACGCTCAAGAGGTTTATTCGAGTGACCATATGGCCTTTCAGTTGGGACTGGACGGAAAATATTCCGAATATTCTGCGAGCAATCAATTTTCGATCGACACCACCACAAATAAAAACCATGTCGTGTTGTCGTTCTGGCAGGTGTTTTACACGGTCTCCTTTCCCACACCAGCCAATCCCTCTGATGTGTTTGCCGACAACAGCACCAGTTGTTCTGATGGCTCACAGATGGGGGCGGGCAATCCCCCCATTTATGTCAAAAGTGCTGACTATGGGCGTGTGGTCTACTTTCTGATGGAATCCGAATTCTCACAACAAGACATCAAAGATACGCTGGAGGGCGCCTACAACGGCCTGGCTTCTTCACTCAAGGTGACCTCAGGTGTGACGCGGCAAGAAGTGGCCGGCAAATCGCAGGTGCATTATGCTGTTTACGGGGGGTCAGCGGCTCTGGCAGTGCAACCCATCGCCGCAGACGAAGACAGCATGTTTGATGCCGTCAAGAGTTACATTGCCTCAGAAAAGGCAGCAACCTATTCTGCCTCCAACCCCGGCAAACCCATGCGTTATGTTACAGAATTTTTGGCAAGCAACAGACCAACGATACTTAACTTCAACGTAACGTACGACATACATAGCTGTGCTCCCCAGGCCGCGAGCAACAGCTTCAAGATCACGGCCAGCTCCATCAACAGCCATCTTTATATGCACGAGGGTGCGTCAACGTCCAACATGAGTTCTGTTGTGGACACCGGTGGTTCTTCCACCTCGTACACGTTTTCGGATGATGATTGCGCCGCTGATCCCGAAAACCCCGACTGCGAACGCTACGTGTCTGTCGAACTCACCAATGGTGATTGTTTTTCGTCCGGTGTAAAACTCAACATGTACCGCAATGGCTCCCATATCTGGGAACGTGATTACAGCCATGGTTGGAGCACCTGCGGTGAGCAATACTATGCCCGCTGGAAGCTCAATTATCTGACTGGCGACTATACCGAAGACTATTCAAAAGGCTACCACGGCGCACACTGGGACAGCCCGGATTGGGGCTGGGTGAAAGGGGAATGATTAGTTTCATTCAAAAATTTGGCAAGAGCCAGTTCATGCTCCCCCCCACGAGCAGTGAAATGAAGATCATGAGACTCAGGGTTTTTAAGAGGTCTTTGACGCCCAGTTCCTTGAGTAGAACAAAAAACGTGGCCACGCACGGAAAATACAGGGCCAAAATGGTGCATGCGATGATGAGTTGTTTGGTCGTGAGCCCAAGGGGGGCCAGCATGGCCACGGCAATCTCTTTTTTGAGTATGCCGATCAAAATGGCGGGCACTGTTTCGGCGGGCAGGCCCCAGATATGCGTGAACACTGGGGCAAGCAGGCGATTCAATCCCTCAGCGGCATCAAAATAACGCAGAACACTCACAAACAGGATGCCACCCAGCATGTAGGGTACGGCCTCAAAGACAAAGGCCCGGGCGCGCATCCAGAGTTTCTTGATCACAAAACGCAACTGAGGCACACGATAGGGGGGGATTTCAATGATCAGTTCCGGACTGGCCCCCTTCATGAATCGGTGCAGCAGGCGGCCCAGAATGAGCCACACCAAAAAAAGCACGGCGAAGATGAACATGACATAACGGAGTCCGCGCTGGCCCAGCAGGGCCACCATCATGGCTGTCTGCGCCAAGCAAGGAATGGCAATCGACATGAGGGTGGCGGTGATGAAACGCTCGCGTCGGCTCTCCAAAATTCGCGTGGCCATGATCCCGGGGACATTGCATCCCATCCCCAAAAGCATGGGGATGATGGCATAGCCGTGCAACCCCAACCGGTGCATGACGCTGTCCATCAGGGTAGCCAATCGTGGGAGATAGCCCCAGTCTTCCAATAGCCCCAACACAAAGTAGAAACTCACAATGTACGGGAAGATCATGGCAAAGGCTATGAAGAGGCCGGTGGTGAGCACGCCAAAAGCTGTGAAGGGATTAATGGTTCCGTCAGTGAGTTGTCCGATCAGAAGGTGATGGAGGAGACTCTCTGGATTCATGAGCCTTGATAACTCCTGCATGAGAGGCATCCAGAGTTGCCTGAAAAAAGGTTCGAAGACCCATCCCATCAACCCCTCTCCCATGAATCTGATGGCACCAAATGCAACCGCCAACACAATGAGAGTGACCAGTGCGCCTGTCCAGGGTGTGATGCTCAGATCCTGCAACTTTTCTGCCAGGCTGTGGTGCTTGTGAGAGAGAACCTGCACATTTTTCACAATGTCACCCACTCTTTGCCAGCGCTGGGCATCAGATAATTTTCCCAAGGGTTTTTGTTTAGCCTCTGGGAGGCGGTGCACCAGTGAGTGGATGCCTTCTCCCGTGAGGGAACACGTGGGGATGACCGGTAGGCCCAGTTCTTGTTCGAGGGCAGGAACAGAGATCTTGATTCCCTGGTGCTGGGCCTCGTCCCACATGTTGAGGGCCACAACAAGGGGGATTTTTTTTTCCAAAAGTTGGAGTGTCAAATTCAGGTTGCGTTCCAGATTGGTGGCATCAACGACATTGATGAGCACGTCAGCTTGCGGTAACATGGCAACGGCGACCTGTTCCGCCCTGCAAGTGGGTTGCATGGTGTAGGTGCCGGGCACATCAATGATGGTGGCTTCTTCGGTTTCGTGTTTCAGTGCCCCTTGTGTGTATTCAACAGAGGTGCCGGGGTAGTTGGAAATCACCACCTGTGTGCCGGTGAGACGGGAAAACAGGGCGGACTTGCCTACGTTGGGGTTGCCCATGAGGAGAACGGTTTTCACTGGTCGGTCTCCACCTTGATTTTCTGGGCAATGCCGTGACCCACAACGATTTGTATTTGACCCAATTTGACGATCTGGGGCCCGCGCCACAAATGCGCCCCTATCTTGTGAATGATTTTACCCGCGTTGAGCCCCAGGTTGTTGAGCTGTTTCAGACAACCGGGACCGCCCGTAATTTCCACGACCATCCCCGATTCGCCCGGTTTCATGTCGATGAGGGTTTTGAGCGTCATGGGGTGTGCTCCTGCATGAAACGCACGAGGGCCTCAAAGGTCTGGATGCTGATGACGTGTTCCATCTTGCAGGCATCGAGCGTGGCTGTTTTGGGACTGACCCTGAGGACTTGGGTGAGGAACCGCGTGAGCAAGTCGTGACGCTTTTGAATCGCACGGGCCTTTTGTTTGCCTTTTTCGGAGAGTTCGATCCGTCCGTAGCGTTCGTATTCCACAAAACCATTTTGGGAAAGCAGCTTGATGGCGCTGTTCACGCTGGAGGCCTTGACGTGCAGGGCTGCCGAGATGTCCTTGACTCGCGCCCAGCCGTATTTCTTTTTCAAGGCGGCGATGGTTTCGAGATAGTCCTCGTTATGTGAAGACAAAGACAGGGACCGATTCACAAAGAGCTCCTTTGTTTTGATGCTCTAACAGAGTTAGTTAAGTCTAACAAAATGGATCAGGATTTGTCAAGGATCCGGAGCGAAAACTCAAGGCTTGTTTGGGACAGACGGCCAGACACTTGAATTTGATCAAAATGATAAAACAGAGGGCCTTTGTGCCATTATTTATATGCCTCATTTGCCCTGATTGAGCGGCGACCCGCTAACCTGTTGTTATAATGCCATTTTTTTTAATGTTTTACAGCAAAGCGTGGCATTCATTTTGCGTACAACATTGGGGATGGGGAATGAAATGAGGTGTTAGATGAATTATCACAAAATCAATTTACTAATTTTCAGTTTCGTACTGGTATTCTTGTTCAGTCTGACCTCGGCTTGTGCACCTGATTCCAAGTTGGTGTTGCCTGCTGCCGAGCAACATACCGACAACGACATTGCTGAAGATGATAATCTTGACACCCCAGAAACTGAGATTGTTTCTGCTCCCGATACCAATATTAGTGTCCCACTCGGTGGTGATTCAGAAACGACAATCGAAAACACCAATGAAACAGCAACGGACACGGTGACTGTTAAAGAATCAGGAGAAGAGGCTAACACAGGGATTCAGTTCAAGAAAAATCAAAAACAAAAGCAAAAAAAAGAAAAAAAAGAAAAGAAAATAAAGATACGACCAAAACAAAAAAAACATCCAGCAGAACAAGCTCAAGAGCAGCCTCAAGAGCAATCACAGGAGCAACCACAAGAACAGCCACAAAAACAACCATTACCTCAAACGGCTGACCTTGGCGTCAGCAATGACCCCGAAACCAGCACCAGCACTGTTACTGGCACTGACACTGACACTAGCACTGACACTGGCACTGGTTCTGAGTCAGTTCAAGAAACCAGTCTTGTTGTTGATGATTGTTATTCAAAAAAAACGCTGCCCTGTGATGGTTCTTCGGCCTACAATGACCCTGCCTGCTATATTTCTTCTCTAAAAGCAGATTTGAGAAAGGCACAGGAAAATTCACAGATGATTTATGTCGCTATCTCGCAGGAGGCGTATCAGGCACAGGAAAGTACGAAATCGTGTCCATGGAGTCTTGTCAATGGTCAATGTCCTTGGGGGAGTGACACACATGATGGCCTTTCGCGCAACACAGCTCTGGCCACTTTTTATCAGGCCCTCTACACCATGTATGAATTGCAGAATCATGCGGAAGACAAAAATAGTCACTTTGTACTAAAAATTGTTGGCGGAGATTACTATTATCGTGAACCCATTATCATATCTGCGAAAGCGGGATTGTTGGGCAAAATTTATTTGGGGCCGCGTCTGTATGAAAACGGACAACCGGTCAAAAAAAATAACAAGGGTGAGTATGTTGTCTGGGATCCTTCAGGGAACGATAACGCAGAATACAACAGCCTCGTGTCGCCCACAGATCTTGTCATAGCCAACATCACAGTCGAACCCTATGATCAAAAACCGGTGACCTTGGACGGTGGGTGTCGCTTCGAATACCGCACTCTGGCAGATGGCACGATACTCAATCCCGATCATCCTGATTATGTATGGGGTTATTCATATCTAAACAGAACTTGTGATTTGGATTTGTGCACCGCGGAAGAACTGGAATACAGAAACAAAAGACTCGAGGACCCTGTGAATACTCCGTTTGATGGCATCTTATCATATGGTTTTTGCAATGGTCGCGGCATGGTCAATGTCATCAAGGGTGATAATATTGAAGTAAAAAAACTCAACATACAAAACGCTCCAACCCATGGTATTCAAGTTCAATCTTGGACCGATCATGTTTGGCTCTACAATAATACGATCAAGAATACGGACTCGTCTGGCATCATTTCAATGTATAACAAGAACGTCCTTGTTGAGGCCAATTCAGTGACTGAGGCGTGTGCCAGCGGGATACACGAAAATGTAAGCATAGGCTACACAGAAGGGTTTGCCGTTATTGACAACACCATTTTTGATGGCTGGCATGACGAAAAATTCTGCACCGCGCTTTCGGAAGATGGGTATATTGGCCACAACGAAATCTATGGGAGAGGGCTCACGGGTGTTTACGTGGCCAGTGGCTCAGAAAAACTGCGTGTTGATGGCAACAGAATTCATGACCTCACACAAAATACGTGTTTGCTCATTGAGTCTGAAGACGCGGGCCCCATCAGAGATATTATTTTTGAGAATAACCTCTGTTACAACAACCCTGCAGGTTTTGGGATTGCTGTCACACAATACAATTGTGCCAAAAACCAACCGGGTGATGGTGGTGTTGCCCTGTTCGCCTGTGAGTATGATGAGAATATGGACTATGAAAATCTCATCATCACCAACAACACAATTTATCAAACGGGAATGGGCACGACAATGGGTTATGGCTTAAAACTGGATGCCGGTAGCGCCCAGAATCTTGTTGTGGCCAATAATATTTTTAGCAACAACGTGACTGCCCAAGTTGCTCCCCATAATCATATGCTGGACAGCGAAGGGAAACTCAAAAGCAATGTCATCATGGATAATAATCTGATTTTTTGTGAGGGCAACGAAGATGCCAACCAAGATGGTTATCAGGATTGCCTGAATGTCAGTGATCGTTGGTATACAGGTGCCTTGGAAGGTTATTCAGCTTATGGTCCGGGCCTGTTTGCCGACCCATATTTTGTAAACCCCATTGCGTTTGATTTTTCTCTGCAGGCGGCTTCTCCTGCTCTCAATACGGCAGTGGAGGAACATTATGTCCCAGCATATGACCAGAATTGTCATGTGCGTCAAGCTGGGCAAGTGGACCTGGGGGCATTCGAACGCATTCCTTAAGGGTATTTGCTTACTGATTCCAACTGAGTGCCTTCTTGGGACAGACGGCCAGACACTCAGGGCATTTGAGGCAATCGCGGTCCCGCACGACGCCATCATTTTTGTAGGAGACGATGGGGATGCCGATGGGGCAGGCCTTTTCGCAGGTCTTGCACATTTTACAAATATCACCGTTGATGCGAAGCAGATTTTTACCACCCCCGATGGCGTTTTGCATGGTTCCCATGGGGCAGAAAGAGCACCAGATGCGGGGATGGATGATGACGCCCAGAACAATGGCAATCGCTGTGGTCACCACACACATCACCCAAAAGACATATCCCCAGTGTTGCCAGCTACCCGGATTCTGCATGATGCGAAAAGACATGAACCCCATGAGCAGGGCAAAAATGGGCCAGCGGAATTTCATGGTGCGGACAAACGCAGGCACGGTTCTGACCGGTGAAATTTTTGAGAGGATGCGGTCAAAAAAACTGCCACGTGGACACATGTGGCCGCAAACCCAGCGACCATTGAATAGACTGCCAATGATCCCTGCCAGCATGGTGAGCGGTACGAAAAACCCCAAAATCGGGTATTTCCAGCCAAGCCCGATTGTGATGATGGTGATGGGGGCGAGAATCCATTGAATGAGGCGGCGCTTGGCAACAGGTGTGAGTTTTTTCATAGACTGCCATCATGTGCACGAATGGGGGGATGTCAAGGGTTGAGAATTTCTAGGGGGCATCCAGGTTGATATTGGGCTGAACACTGGCGTTGCCCATTCCCATGCTGGAGAAATAACAAGTTATTTCAAAGCGGTACTGCTTTGTTCTGGCCAAGAAGGTATCTCAAAATGAGGTGTTTTCAAAATGAGAATGGGAAAAAAGAGGGGAATGAGGCAAGAACAGGACGCAACTTTTTGGCGTGTGTGCCGAGTATGACTTGCGGGCGTTGAGCCGGCTTATTAATTTTTTTTGAGATTCCTATGTCATCCGTTGCATCAGACAGTACAGAGATCCCCTTAGCCCTTCTTTGGGATTGGCAAAGACTAGACCTTGTCGATGAATCCTTAACGGATATTGGCGAAATGCAGTGTTACCCGCGTTATGACGATTCTGCGGTGAGTTCTCTGAACCCCGATGTTCAAGAGTACGCGCAATACCTCAAAGCACTTTTTTCTCAAACAGACGAGTCCACGTCACGCCCACAACTGCTGACCGATTACATTGATGGAGTTCAATGCGTTCGTCATAACTCCCCGGATCAGACGCGACAACTTTGGACGGCGGATTTGTCATTGGCCAATTCACCAGAGGCACAGACGTTTGTGTTGGAAAACCTCTGCTGGCTGGATTTGTTTACGGGTGCCTGGGACATGCTGGCCACAGACACAAAATTTCTCTTAAACGCGGCCCCCTGGAGTTCTGTGGGGTTGTATGCCAGCGCGTCTCTGGCCTTTCGCGAACATCAGTTTGATGTTGCGTTGACTGAGTTGAATAAAATCGATGAGGCCTTTGCCTCACCGGTTTTAAGAACAACAGCCAGGACACTGAGAACCAAAATTACTGTGAGGCAAGAAACGCGAGAGCAGGTTTTACGGAGGCAGTCTACGCTACAAAACTTCACGCGCGATGAACAGGAAATCTATCTCAGTCAGGCATCCTACCATGTGCAATCGAATGCAGACCTGTATCTTGACGTCTTTCGTTCCCAGATCTCCAACTGTAATGATCTCATCTCATGTTTGCGGTCGTGGTTGAAACAACAACCACAGCAGGAAGCTTACGCACTCTTGCCCCAGCTGTTGCACATTTTTTTCAGATCACGGTGGGCCTATCATAACCAGTACACATCGCCCGATGAAGACAATTCCGATCGGTGTTTTGAGAGCCGTCAGTACAACTGCGCTGATTACGCCATGATCATGGCCAAGGTATTAAAACCGTTTGGCATAGAATCGAGGTTGGTTTCTTATTATTCTTCACCTGAAAATTTGGGACACATGTTTGTTGCCTTCAAAGTGGACAACTCATGGGGGTTTGGCAATCCCTCCTCGTTCCACCCTGCTCGGTTCAAAACGCTGGATGATGTTTTGAATCAATGGGGTTGGGCCAACGATCTTGGGGAGTTTGTGGTGAGGGAGACGTGAATTGTTTGCCTCATTCTTCTGCAACCAATGGTTGTGATTGCGGGTAGAATTGAGATGCCCCCGTTGTGAATTCATCTCGAATCTGTGCTGCCGTGCTATCCTTTGGTTCGGAAATTGTCACCACAGTACCAATGGGTGTTCTCCAGATTTGCGAAATATTGGGAGCCACCCTAGCGGCAACAGTCCCGTCCCTGGTATATTCAGTCTGGTGAGCAAAATGAGGCACCCTGTCGTGCAGTGCTGTGTATACCTTGTAGGCACTGGTAAATGCAGCGGGCTCAAGATGTTTGTTATTGACCCATATGCTTCCCGCAGAGGAGTCCGGTGTGTCGCCTATCTTGTGTTCTTCCATGATTTCCCTGTGCTCAGGCAACACGAAATCCACAGAATCACTGTTGCTGTTGACTCTCACCCACTTGCACGCGGAGCCTGCGCTGGAGTTTTTTAATACATCTGCCGTGTGCTCCAGTCTGGTCAGAAAATCCGAAGAGACTCCACTGTATTTTTCAGAGTACAATTCTGCTTCCACTTTTTTACC
The DNA here is from genome assembly GCA_964526915.1 of uncultured Nitrospirales bacterium. GTDB lineage: Bacteria > UBA10199 > UBA10199 > UBA10199 > JADGCS01 > JAHJDR01. Next base: position 21,060 of record CAZGMS010000022.1, on the reverse strand, counting down.
ATTGAAGCTCAAATCAAACGTGTACCCATGAGAGCCAACTGTCACAGCCTTTACCTGGTACCCCATCCCTTCCATAAATTTGATAGTGGGTTGAATGATAGCGGCATGTTCGGTTGCACCAACACCATCATAAAATTTTTTCCCATCGGTCCCATAACCTCCCAAACGGATCCTTGGGTCGGGAGGTTGATTTATAAAACTATCCCCTCCTGTATTAAAAGACTTACCAGTGGCTTGACTATAGGAGATCACTTCATCAGATAATCGACTGATCATGTCCTCCTGTTCTGTTTGAGTGATACCCAACGCTATTGGCAAATCATATTCAGCATCATATGACTTGGGGTTTTGGGGTATGGTAGTTGCCATAGTGACTCCTTTTTTGGTCAAACATGGCTTATGTTTCAATTTTTATGCCAGTTTCATTGTAGAAATAGGCAATAATTATCAGGAGTTATTTTTTGAATGGTGTGAATGGATGACTAGAGTGTGACGCCTCTCTCATTTTGAGAGAGAAATCACTTAGTCGATGGCTGAAAAGTACATGTGTTTGTTTTGGTCTTGGCATGGAGGCCTTTACAATCGTCTATTTATCGTCTATAATTAGACGCATATGTTTGAACCCAAATACCACATTTCAGATAAATTGCTGAACAATATCAAACAAATTTCGGTTGTGATGGCGGACGTGAACAACCGATCATTTTCTGATGTTGTTCTGGCTGATTTTGAGCAGAGGGCCAATTCATTATCGGCCCATGCCTCAACGAGCATTGAGGGCAATCCCTTGCCACTCACGGATGTGAAGAGGCTGATCAAATTGAGGCCGGAAAACATTCGCGACACCGAACGCGAGGTGCTCAATTACAATGAAGCGCTCGAATCAATAAATGAAAAAACCCTCTCGGGTCGTGTCATCATGACCATCAAATTTATTTGTGAGACACAAAAATTGGTGACCAAGGGACTCATCGAAAAGTTCCGGTGTGGAAAATTGAGAAACGAACCCGTTTTTGTCAACGACCCGCGTGTGGGCAAACCAGTTTATTTGCCTCCAGATCATCAAGACGTTCCCCAGCTCATGAATGAATTGTTGGATTTTGTGAAGACCAAAAGAGGCCTTTTGGATCCTCTCATTTTGGCGGGACTCTTTCACAAACAGTTTGTGATCATTCATCCGTTCATCGATGGCAACGGGAGGACGACTCGTTTGGTTACCAAGGCCTTGCTGGCTGATTTGGGTTTGAACACGTTCAGGCTTTTCAGCTTTGAAAATTTCTATCACAGGAATGTCAGCAGGTATTTCAAGACCGTGGGGGTGCTTGGCAATTATTACAAAATCATAAACCAAATCGACTTCACAGAATGGCTGGAATATTTTACCGACGGTATTTTGGACGAATTGTTGCGGGTCAAAAAAGAGTTGGGGGAATCGGGAGCGACTCCAGACACTGTTTTGCAATCGCATCACAAAAAAATATTGTCAGTGATTGAAAAACAGGGTTTTGTCACAGACAGGGATTATTCCAAAGTGACCGATCGTGCCAAGGCCACACGGTCACTGGATTTTGGCAAGCTGGTGCAGATGGGATTGATTGAGCGGCTTGGCCGGGGCCGTGCCACGCATTATAAATTAAAAAAATAATTGAAACATGGTCAGTACGCCAGAAAAATATAGAGTTTTAACACCAGAATCAAAACGCCGAGTCCAAACGCAAAATGGTTTAGCGTGCGCCAGCCGGCGTTTTGGGATTTCAGGATATTGAATTCCGTTACGTAGATGACCTCGCAAGCCCCTTGTCCCTTGTCCTGCCGGGTGGTGCTGGATTTTCTCTGCCCCTCGCGATCATCCACAGAATAATTGATCAGATACCCCTCGATGTGGATCTGATCGCCACGACGGGCCCGTTTGAGCGTTTTGGAAATGGCTGTTGTGGCTGGCAAGAGGTGACTATTGGAAAGTTCCTCGTGATTAAAATAGGGAACATCCTGGGAACGAAAACGGTAATAACAGGTCCAACTGCCAGACTTGTATTCGACTTTCTGATAATAATCCTTGAGCAGATTGCTTCCCCAAATCACGCACACATCCTTGATGTTGTACGGGTCGTTGTCGTAATAAATGTTGAACCATGCCTCGTCCAGATCGTTATACGAAACCATGAGGCCCGTCAGTTCATAATCGTATTGGGGTGAGATGTGGTAGGTTTTACCATCATAGGTTTGGGTGAATGGGGCGCGCTCGGTCTTTGTTTGTAGGGGTGCCGTGTAGAGGGGTTTTTGGATTTCATCGGGGTTTGGTAATTTTTCTGTTTTGAAATGTGACCAGCCCACAAGGATCAGACAAGCCACCAAGAGGAGACTCAACGTGCGGTTTATTTTGGGAATGAAAGAGGGCATAAAAGGGTTCAGACAGATTGTGTTTTTGCGATGGCCACCACCTCACCATAATACACCCTGTGATAATCTTTTTTGGGGTACTTTTTTTCAATCTCGGGATCCAAAAAATGGGTGGGATCAAAATCCTGCCAGTACATTTTTTTGGCCTCGATGATGAGTTGGGCCTCCTCAAACGAAGGCGATGTCACCAATGAAGAAGTGATGGGGGTCAGGCCGGCGGCGGAGATTTTATCGCCATCGCGGCCCGATTGTGTGCCCAGCAAGGTCAGTGCCTTTTGGTGTTGTTTGTCAAAAGAACACAGCGTGAAGTCATCGAATCGTTCCAAAAATTCAAACGTGTAACGTGTGGGACGCACCACCACCTGCACAAAGGGCTTGCTCCACATCACGCCCAAACTGCCCCAGGCGACCGTCATGGTGTTGAAATCTTTTTTTGCATAATCACCGCAGGTGAGCAGGAACCATTGATTGGCCCACAGGTCGTGAATGGCGGGAGTAAAGGTGTTTATGGGGATGGGAGCGTGGGGCATAAAATATTCCATGAAAACATTTGAATATCGAATATCGAACAAGGAACAAGGAATGATGAAGTGAGGGCTTCTTGTCATCCCAGCGCATGCTGGGATCCATGATTTTTATATTCTGGATCCCTGCCTACGCAGGGATGACATATTTCGTTATTTGATATTCCCATTTCATTCAGTGGAGCGCCGAGTCCATAATTCAAAAACATGGATCGTGCGTTCAATGTCGTCCAAACTGTGTGCTGTCGAAATAAAGCCAGATTCAAATGGGCTGGGGGCGATGCAAATGCCGTGTTCCAAAAAATGATGGAACAACGCAACGAACTTTTCGGTATTGGCCTGACGCGCGCGAGCCGCATTGGTCACAGGCTCACCTGTGAAGAAAAAAGAAAACATCGAGCCCACACTTTGAAAACAGAAAGGGATATGTGCTTTTTTGGAGGCCAAGGTCAAACCTTTTTCGAGCAGTTGGGTTTTGTGTTCCAAACCGCGATACACGTCGGCGTGCTCCAAAAGTTCCAGCGTTTTGAGCCCCGCCGCCATGGCCAGAGGATTACCCGACAAAGTGCCTGCCTGATACACACCGCCCAGTGGGGCCACAATCTGCATGATTTCTTTTTTGCCACCATAAGCCCCCACCGGTAGACCGCCGCCCACGATCTTGCCCAAGCAGGTCAGGTCGGCTTGGACATCATAATATTCCTGTGCGCCACCAAAAGCCACACGAAACCCCGTCATGACCTCATCAAAAATGAGAACAATATTTTTTTTGTCACAAAGCTTTCTTAGATTTTTCAGGAAATTTTTTTGCGGGGGGAGGCAACCCATGTTGCCCATGACGGGTTCCACAATGACGGCTGCCACATCGTCGCCGTGGGTGTTGATGATTCGTTCAAAGGAATCCAGATTGTTGAATTCTGCGGTCAGCGTGTGCTCCGTCATGGCTGTGGGCACACCGAGGCTGTCGGGGATCCCGCAAGTCGCGGCACCAGAGCCTGCCTTGACCAGCAGATAATCTGCATGGCCATGATAGGCCCCGTCACATTTGATGATCATGTTTTTGCCAGTAAACCCGCGGGCCACGCGAATGGCCGACATCGTGGCCTCAGTGCCTGAGTTGACAAACCGAACCAGATCAATTGAGGGGAACGCCTTTTTGACCAGTTTGGCGAGCTCAGTCTCTTTGGGTGTGGGCGCGCCAAAACTCAAACCGTCTTTGATGGTCTGCCCCAAAACATTCAGGACATCATCCGGCGCGTGGCCGAGGATCGCCGGGCCCCAGGAGCCCACGTAATCCAGATACGCACTGCCATCGGCATCGTAAACGTAAGCCCCCTTGGCCCTGATAATAAAAGGAGGTGTCAACCCGACCGATCGATAAGCGCGAACAGGACTGTTCACGCCGCCGGGAATGTGCTTTTGTGCTTCTTCAAAAAGTTTTTTCGAAATATCGTGTTTCATGACTCAAACGCGTCTTGCAAGAGCAAATTGCCAGCGATTTTTTTTGCGTTCACAGTGTCTTCAGTGTCTGGATCATCAGATGCGTCCAAAATATCGGTCAGTTGATTATCGTAACCCAAATTCTCCGGCAGCTCCTTGTTGCTCTTGACGCCCAGGGTTTCCATCCTGCGGGCTTGCACCAGTACGCGGCTGGACAGACGGGTCTTGCCTTTTTCGTACTCCTCGCGGGCTTTTTCGAGGTGTTTGCCCACGTTGTCGAAGGCTTCTACAAAATCAGCCAGGCGTTTGTGCAGTTCTTTGCCAGCAACCGAGATTTCGCGCGCGTTACGGGCCAGTCGATCCTCGTTCCAGCCGTAATGGATCACTTTGAGGAGCCCCACAAACGTGGGTGGAGTCGCGATGAGAATTTTTTGTTGCAGGGCGTATTCCATCAGATCGGGTTCCACCTCAAGTGCGGCATATAAAAAAGATTCGTTGGGCAGAAACATCACGGTGAAATCGGCCGACTCGGTGATGTTGGTTCCGTAATCCTTGGTGGCCAGACGTTTGACGTGGTCCTTGACTTGTCGTCCGTGACGGTTCAGCGCCGTCTGGTGGCCTTCTTCGGACGTGGCTTCGAGGGAATCCATAAAGGCGTCGAGGGGTACTTTGGAATCCACCAACACCACCCGGCCGCCCGGCATGCGCACCGTCATGTCTGGAATGAGACGGTTGCCGTCTTCGGAAGCCTGGGCGATCTGGAGTGTGAAGTCTGCGAATTCTGACATGCCCGCCAGCTCCACGCAATTTTTGAGCTGAATTTCGCCCCAGCGACCACGGACATGCGGTTTTTTGAGTGCGTCCTTGAGGGCACGTGTTTCCTTCGACAAAGTGGTGCCGGTGTCGTACACCTTTTTGAGTTCGGCCTCGATTGTCTGGTACGATTTCTGGCGTTCCAGTTCGAGTTCGTGCAGGAGCAGGTGATACCGCTCGATGCTGTTGCTCAAGGGCTTGATGGCACCTTCGATGCTGATTTGTTTTTGCTTCATGTCGTTCTTGATGTTATCAGCCTGTTGTTTGAAGAACGATTTGGACAATTCCAGAAATTGCTGGTTGTTACCCTCCAAGGCTGTGGCCGCGAGGCCTTTGAAGGCGTCATGGAATTTGAGTTTGGCGTCTTCGAGAATTTTGCGCTCGGAAGTCAAAATATCCTGAGCGGCCTTCATGTCGGCCAGGGCCTTGACCTTGCCGTCGTGATTTTCGGTGGATTGTTTTTCGGCCGTGTCCAACTTGCTGGTGAGGGTGTCGATCTGTCTTTGCAAATGCGTGACGTACTCACGAGCGGCGGCCTCACTCTTTTGGGCCTCGAGGGTCTTGTTGTTGTATTCGTCAATCTTGAGCTTGATTTTGTCCAGTTCATCCTTGGTCTTGTAATAGGACTCTTCGATGCTGGCGCGTGCCTGTTGGGAGAGGGCATAGTTTTGGGAGGCCAGTCTGGCTTCCTGGCCCTTGCGGATCAGAAAAAAACCAACAATCATGGCGAAAATAAAAAAAACACAGGACAATATGTAGCCTGTTAATAATGTTAAAGTTTGGGATTCCATAGCCGATATTACTAACTACGAACGATTGTCCGGCGCAAGGGGGAAATTGGTTTTTTGCAGAGTTGACGGAATTTTGTCTAATGGATAAAAGCCTCCGATATGAAAAAGTACGGTATCACCAAACAAGATGCCCTGTTGCTCGTGATTGATGCACAAGAAAGGCTTTGCTCTGCCATGGATCAGGCTTTGTTGGGGCGCATGTTGCACCAAACGGGACTCCTGTGTCTGTACGCCAAAAAAGAAGGATTGCCTGTCATTCTGACCGAACAATATTCAAAGGGGTTGGGCAAAACCATTCCCTCATTGCAAAAGCATCTTGATGGCATTCCCTATGATTATTTCGACAAGGTGAGTTTTGGCTGTGCGGGCGATGGCCCGTTCATGAAAACACTTACGGGAAAATATCCCGATAAAAAAATCATCATCACCGGCATGGAAACGCATGTATGTGTCTACCTGACGGCGCTGGGATTGATCGAAAAAGGGTTCTCTGTGCTGGTCGCGCAGGATGCGGTCATATCACGTGGCAGAGAATATCATCAGAACGGTTTACAACTTATGGATCGCCTCGGTGCCGTCATCACCAATACCGAAAGTCTGGTATTTCAGCTCATGCAATGTGCGGGCGGGGATACGTTCAAGGCCGTGTCGGGGTATATTAAGGAAAACGGGCTCAAGGCGTAGGGCATAAGGCGCAAGGTGCGTAATTTCTCATTGCCTTTTCTGTTTTTAGTTAATAATCAGTCGCACGTTGTTATTGTTAAATTTATTTTCAAGGAGAACAAAATGAAAAAAGCACTTTATGTATTCGTCTTTTTTTTCGCTTTCTGTCTTACGGTGACCTCGCAGGCTGTGGCCGAAGAAGGGCATCAGTTGACCACCAAGGTCCCCATGACGCTATACGGATTCGTATCGGCCCAGTCCATGTGGGGTGATTCACAAGTTGGTAGCTTTGGTGTGAACCTGAACATGACCGCCCCCAACCGCGTGATCGATGAAACGACAGTGGCGGCCAATAACGATTTTATTGGATTCACCCTGCAAAATACACGCGTGGGTCTGTATCTGGAGCCCTACGATTTTGGTGGCAAGAGCTTTAATATCGATGCGCGGATTGAACTCGATTTCTGGAGTACGGCCGCCGCTGCTTATGCTGTGCAAACGCCGCGCATCAGACGCGCCTACACCAGTATTGGTACCGATACCTGGAACGTATTGTTTGGCCAAGAGTGGGACCTGTTCGCTCCCCTCAATCCTCTGACAATCAACGTGGGTAGCGTGTTGTGGAATCAAGGTAATCTGGGTTCTCGTCGACCTCAGATCCGTTTGACGACCAAATACGCGTACGATCAGAGCGGTATCGAATTGGGCGCCAGCGTCAACAGTCCCAACAACAGCATGCTGTTCAACGATTTGGGCAACACCACAGGCATGCCGATGTTTCAAGGGCGGTTGGGTTATTGGCGAGAAGGTGATAGTGGCAAATATCTGGCTTATCTTTCAGGCGTCTACGGTCGTCACGACAATGTTGTGGTGGGAGGCGCCGACGTCAATAACTGGGGGACCGCTTTTAGTTTGGATCTGCCTTTCAGCAAGCTTTTTCGTGTGCTGGGCGAAGCCCACTACGGTTACAGCCTGAATCCTCTGCTTTCGCTCTCTGCTAACACCGCCAAACAAAGAACCTACGGTGGCTGGGGCGAGATCAACAGCACCTGGTGTGATTGGTTCGAAACCAATGTGGGCTATGGTTCCGAAATGCTCAATAACGCCGAAGTGGCGGCGACCAACCTCAAAACCAACATGGTGGGCTTTGGCAACATGATCTTCAGGCCAGTCAAGAGCTTTAGCTTAGGGTTCGAATACAACTACATGCGTTCCAATTATCAGGGCAGCGGCAATAGTATTGCCCATACCGTGATGAGCAACGTGATGTATCAATTCTAATTGGGTATTGATCAAAACCAAGCAGACCGTGCCTGCGCGGAATGAAATCGCTGTTACCAACCTAAGGAAATTCAATAAGAAATGAAGAAAAACAGGAAATAACATTTTTTTTCGTGTTTTTTCTTGGAAATATTGTTAGAATGCTACAATGAACCAAACAACCAGTTTATCTACAGTCATAGATTCTCAAATCAAGAAAGCGGTGGTCGAGTTTTGTCGTGTTCACGGGTTAAAGATTCAGTTTCTCATTGAAAATGCCTTGGTGGAATATTTGGAAGATGCCGTAGATTTGGAGGCCTATCAAGCCAGAAAAAATGAGTTCACGGTTTCTTTGGCCGAGGTGTTGTCTAGGTCCGATGCGAAATGAAAATGTATAAAATTGAATTCAAATCGAGTGCCCGGAAAGAATTTGCCCGCCTGCCAAAAAAAATCAGGGACAAAGTGGTTGAGGGTTTGAGAGTCCTTGCTACCAACCCTTTCTCTGATTTATTGAAGATAAAAAAATTGCGTGGTACAGACTGCCTTTTTCGTTTTCGTGTAGGGGATTATCGGGTTGTGTATGAGGTTTGTGAGCATGTGCTGGTGGTAGTTGTGATCAAGATTGGACACCGTAAAGATATCTATCGCAAGTTGTGATTATTTTGCTCTCATGGCTCTGTGGGATAGAGCGGCGGCTCCCTTGTGCGGTAACATGTTTGTTTGGGAATAAATGACACAGTCAAAGCTCACTTTCTCCTTGCAAAAAAAACGAGAAGGTTTTTTAAGTTGCTGGGTGAAGATTGTCATCACAGGACTCATCATTCTGTTTTTTATTGCTGTCACGATGCGCGGTCGAGACGAATCGGCTTGTGAGGCGTGTATTGTGGACCAGATCAGCCTTTCCCAGGAGTTGGTAAAACAAGGGCTGAAAAAGTACATCCCTACCCGCGAAGAGGCCCACGTCTTTTGTGGGCAGGCCGTCACGGACCCCAAAAGACCCTGTGCAAGCAGATATGCCAGTTGTGTCAGGCTCTAGGTTCTAGGTTATGGGTAACTCATAACTCATTAACCATGACTTATTATATCCCGCTTCCCTGTTCAAAGTGGGTTTGCAGTGCGGCCATTTGTGTGATGCGGCTGTTCGGGGGCACATCATGCGTCAGCCAGACGTTCCCGCCGATGATTGAGTCGTGACCAATGGTGACTCGTCCGAGAATTGTTGTTTCTGAATAGATGATGACATTATCTTCAACGATGGGGTGTCGCGCAATGCCTTTGACCGGATGACCTTTGGCGTCGAGTGGAAAGCTTTTGGCACCCAGTGTGACGCCTTGATAAAGGCGCACGTTGTTGCCGATGATGCAGGTTTCGCCGATGACCACGCCCGTGCCGTGATCAATAAAAAAATTGTTCCCGATCTGGGCCCCCGGATGAATGTCGATCCCCGTCACACTGTGAGCCTGTTCTGTGATCATGCGGGGGATGAGCGGGACGCCGAGACAGTACAGTTCGTGTGCCAGTCGGTAATGGGTCATGGCCTGTATGCCCGGGTAACAAAAAATGGCTTCATCACTGAACTTGGCTGCGGGATCGCCAGCGTAGGAGGCCGTCACATCCTGATCCAGCAGTTGATTGACCTTCGGCAGTTTCAGCAAGAACAGGTTGGTGAGTTCTTCCGCTTTTTTTTCGCAGGATTTGTATTCCCGTTGCTTTTGTGCCCGACACTCGTGGCAAAGACCACGCCAGAGCTGTTCCTTGATGACGGGAGCCATTCTTTCGAGCCGGCTTTGAATCTCGATGAGTTGTCGATCCGGAGAGAAATCGAAATTTCCAAAATGAAAAGGGAACAACACAGAACGCAGTGCGTGGATGATGGTCAGAACAGTTTCGCTTGATGGCAGGGGATGGATGCGGGGGCAGGGTGACTCACACGAGGAGGGGCGCTCACAAAGGTGTGCGGCGACGTCGTACAAGGTGTTGGGAGCCAAGGGAGCCTTTTTGTTGGTCATGGGGCATCCTCAAAAAGCCAGGTGCTTAAATACCGCTCACCTGTATCGCAGATGATCGTGACGATGTTCTTGCCTTTATTTTCTTCGCGTTTGGCCACCTCAAGCGAGGCCCACACATTGGCACCTGCCGAAATTCCCACCAGCAAACCCTCTTCCTGAGCCAATCTTCGCGACATGTTGCCGGCGTCTTCGCTCTTTATGGGGATGATCTGGTCGATGAGTTTCGTGTTCAGAATTTCTGGGACGAAACCGGCGCCGATGCCTTGGATCTTATGCGGGCCGGCTTGTCCTCCCGATAACACCTGCGATTCCACGGGCTCCACAGCAACGACCTGCAGGTCGGGATTGTATTTTTTGAGCACCTCGGCGACGCCGGTCAGGGTTCCGCCGGTACCCACGCCAGCCACCAGAATATCGACGTGCCCTTCAGCATCACGCCAAATCTCTTGTGCCGTGGTTTGGCGGTGAATCTCGGGATTCGTCGGATTAATGAATTGTTGCATCATTACATAATGAGGATTGGAGGCGACCAGTTCCTCCGCTTTGGCGATGGCTCCCTTCATGCCTTGTGATCCGGGGGTGAGCACGAGTTCTGCCCCAAAAATTTTGAGGAGTTTGCGTCGCTCAACGCTCATGGTGTCGGGCATCGTGAGCACCAGCTTGTACCCTCTGGCCGCGCACACAAAGGCCAGCGCGATGCCGGTGTTGCCGCTGGTGGGTTCAACAATGATCGTGTCGGATTTGATGAGTCCCCTTTTTTCCGCGTCCTCGATCATGCTCTGGCCAATGCGGTCCTTGACGCTACTGCAGGGGTTGAAATTTTCGAGCTTTGCCAAAATGTTGGCAGGACAATTCTGACCTATTTTATTGAGTTTGAGAAGAGGTGTTTTGCCGATGAGCTCGGTAATGCTTTGATAAATCATTGGGGGGTCTCCTAAAAAAAATGACTGTGCTGGAGACAATTAACACACTCCACTCATAACATCAATTGTCATCAATCAATGTAGGCAATGCGCGGTTTGCATCCCACTGATCTCGGAGCTTGAGTTTTGTGCCAGGTTCGAATACATTCCCGAGGTACGGTTGTGCGTTTTGACCGTGCGTGGGGGGCATATGTCTTTTGGGCAAAAAATGAAGTATGTGTTTTCGTTGGACGGCTTGTTGTTGATGGCCGGCATTTTTGTGGTTGAGTTGCTGGTCATGATCGTTCTTGATTTGTTCGATTTTGGGGGGAATGATTTAATCAGGGCAGTACTCGACAGCGTCTTGTTGACAATATTGATTCTGCCGGTTGTGCACAAACTTTTTATCATCCCTGTGGGGACACAGAGGAAAAAAAATATTTTTTTTGAAATGGATCTCATCCGGAAGAATCGGGCCCTGGATACGGTCAACGATCTGCTGATCAAGACTCTGGAAAGCAGGAATCACAAGGAGTTGTCAAAGGTCATCGCAAAAAAACTCAAAAACATTTCTGAGAGCGATTTTTGCTTAATCGGCATGTTGGATCATAAAAAGCAATTTGAGGTACTGGCGCTCAGTGACACGGTCCTGAGCGGTGATGATTTGGCGCAGGAGAAGGAGAGGCTCAGGAAAACTGATCTAACAGTTTTTAATGGCTGGCTATTGCCCCTCATCAATAACGAGGTTGTTCTCGTCAACGATCTCGCCAACAATATCGCCAATCTGATTTTTCCCTCATTTCTCCCCGAATCCCATTCTTTGTTGGCTATTCCCCTGTCCATGAGTGATCATAAATTTGGTTTTGTGATTCTCGCCAAATTGACGTCTCCCTACAGCGATGCCGAAAAAGATGCCGTGCTTCGTATGGTGCCGTTTTTGACCTCAGCACTGGATAAAAAGATTGAGGATACGCTGGCGCTGGAAAGCAAGGGCGTCTACATTTAGTTTTGGTGATGGCATGACAGATCAGTTGTCGAGAAGTTCAATGGTGCTTGTGAATCCATTACAAGTGAATGAACAGAGGAGGTGGATATGACAGACGAAATCACAGTAGGAATGGCCGTTACCGACGCACAGAAACAGGGGATTTATCATCTGAGATACCAGGTTTATGTGGAAGATCTTTGTCTCATGCCGGAGTTTGCCGATCATCAGCAAAAGACGCTGGCCGAACCCATCGATGCACACGCGAAACTGTTCTTTGCGGAAGCGGGGGGAGAGATTGTGGGAACCATGCGCATCAATCTGGGTTTGGATGGTCCCCTGGAACATGAGTCTCTCTACGACCTCCATAAGTTTGTCCCCTATTTTCCTACTTGCGTGGCCATGTGCACCAAATTTGCCGTGGCCCGCAAGAAACGCGGCAGTGAGGTCGCTCGCAGATTGATTCAGGACGCCTATGTCTACTTGCGTGAGCGCGGAATTTTATTCGTGTTCATTGATTGTTGGCCTCATCTGCTCAATCTCTATGAGCATCTGGGTTTTCGGCGCTACCGCAGTAACATCAGGCACCCCGAAGCCGGTTACATGACCCCCATGGTTTTTGTTTTTGACGATGTGGCCCATTTTGAGTTGATAAACTCCCCACTGGCACCGGTGGCGAAACAGTTTCCCGACTCAAATATGGGGCGGGATCATTTTGCGAACACCTTTCCCGAATTTGCCCGGTATGGTTGCCAGAGCGTTTTCACCAGCCAGGAACTCTTTGATCTCATCTGCGAGAAGATGTCGGGCAGTGTGGCCGATGTGGCCAAGCTCTTTTCTGTCATGAACGAAGAAGAGGCGCAGATTTTTATCAAGGCAGGACACATCATCAGTTGTCAGGCGGGGGATCGGATCATTTCGTTTGGGGAGATGAGACGCGAGATGTACACCGTGCTGACTGGTGCTGTAGAAGTGAGGCGCGAGGAGGGCAACGCCCTGGTCATGGTGATGTCAAAGGGAGAGACCTTTGGTGAGGTGGCGCAATTGAGCGAAAGTGCCCGGACCGCCAATGTCAATGCCCTTGAGGATTGTGAATTGCTGGTCCACGATTTTGGCGCTATTCAGGCCCTGGAGCGTGATCACCCGCTGGTGGTGGCCAAGATCTACAGAAATATGGCACGGATCCTGAGTGTGCGCCTGGTCAAGGTCAATAACAGGGTGAGTGCCTTGCATGCCGGTATGGAGCGCCTGTTGTCTTCGGACAAACGGGCTGTGAAGTGATCATGAAAATACTCATTGTTTCCCCCAATCGCGAGGCGTTTGTGCATCGAGTGGCGCCCATCGGTCCACTGTATCTGGTGGCGGCTCTGGAGGAACGCGGGCACACGGTACGTTTTGTTGATGGCATGTTTTTGTCCGATCCGTTTGAAGCCTTTGCCCAGGCTGTTCGCGATTTTCAACCCGACCTGGTGGGGTTGGCCATTCGCAACATCGATACCCTGCTCGCCAAGGATGTGTATCATATGCCTGAGTTCAAGAGGTACATTGAAATCCTGCGCCAGTTTTCGAAAGCCCCTGTGGTGGCTGGCGGACCGGGATTCAGTCTGATGCCGGATGAGATCATGCGTTCTTTTGACCTCGATTTTGGCATTGCGGGTGAAGCGGACCTTGCCCTGCCTGCACTGGCGGAGAGTCTCAATAATAAAACATCGTACGCATCCCTTCCCGGACTTTTGTATCGTGATCAGGGAAAACTCATCATCAACAAACCAGAACAGATTGAAGACCTCGATGCCATTCCCTTTCAGGCGGTGGCTCATATCGACGCCAAAAGTTATGGCCGGTATCGCGGTAATCTGGCAGTCTTTACGCGCAAGGCCTGTCCGATGAAATGCATTTACTGTCCGGAGGCCGCCCTGCATGGCAACCGGGTGCGCTTGCGTTCGGCCAAACGCGTGGTCGATGAACTCGAATACATCGTGAAGACCACGGGGGTGCTGGATTTTGATTTCGCGGATACCACCTTCAATGTCCCGCGGGAACACGCCGTGGCTGTGTGCGAGGAAATCATCAGGCGTGGGCTCAAGATTCGTTTTGAGGTTGAGCTGAGCCCCATCGGTCAGAATGATGAGTCCGTGCGTCTGCTCAAGGCCGCGGGCTGTATTGGCGTGGATCTGACCGCTGAATCCGGCAGTGACAGGATGCTGGACACACTGCGTCGCGGTTTTACGGCTGATCTTACCCTCAAAGCAGGGGCGTTGTACAAACGACATGGTATTCCGTACACAGCGGGTTTTTTGTTGGGTGGTCCCGGTGAAAACAGACAAAGCGTTGAGGATAGTATCCACCTGGCCAAGGCCCTGCCAGGGATGACCTCGGCCTATTTTACTGTGGGTATCCGCCTATTCAAGAACACCGAATTGGTGCGTTTGGCTCTGGAAGAAGGTGTCATCAAATCCACAGATGAGCTCATCAAGCCCGTCTTTTATTTGAGCGAGCAGTTTGATACCGCCTGTGCCCACAGCTTGCTTACGGCTTGTCACAGAAGCCTGCGCCTGTATGTCAGTGATTTATTTTACACCCCCATGATGCGCAAATTTTTTGGAACGGCGGATCGGCGTAACGTCAGACCGATATGGAAGTTTGGTACTTTGCCAAAATTATTGGAATGGGGCCTGCGTTTGGGGAGACCCGGTTTAAGGTGGGATCAGGGCAAGCGGTGTTATGTTGCCTCTTAGTGCCTATTCGAAAACCTCCTGAAGGGGCGGTGGATGGCAATGTGGCATTTTTCCTGCACCCTTTCAGGGTGCAATATTACCGGCGCCTGTTTTCCGTAGGCTAAAGCCTACGGCTGTATTCCCACATCCCTTCGGGACGACAGTTATCCACAGGTTTTCGGATAGGCTCTTAGTAGTTAGTAGTTAGAAAGCCAAAAACGTCCAACAAAGTGAGCGGGTGAAGCAGGCAAACTGCTTTGCCTGCGCGTGGGATTCGAATCCCACACCCTTCCGCCGCACCCTCGCTCCCACGGCGAAAGTTTTTTGCGATTATTGATTTTTGCGGCTATTGAGTCACGAGGTATTTCTTTTTGATTGAGAGTGACATATAGCCAACTCCAATCATGGCGAGACCAGCAATAACGAGAGCGAGAGGCCAGCCCAAGCCCGTTGAGAAGTATTCCGCTGTTATTTTCAAAATATAAGCCATAAGAAAGAGCGTGCCCCAAGTCAGAAATGCCTTGCTCTTGATGTGAACACTAAGGAACAAAGCTCCGAAGACAAGTCCAGGGTAAATCAATTCCCAAAATACATTTTGATTTGGTTTCCATTCACCAAGTGCCAGTGCCGCACCGAGAAACCCGAGAATACCTAAACCATAAAGAAATCCGGGAAGTGGGGTACGCTCATTTTTTGAAAAGGCATAACCCATTAGCATAAAGGCGACTCCAGCGACTAGAACGCGGTACATGTAAAATCTCCAATCGTTGAAGTGCGGTGCACCGCCGACCATCCAACTTGTCAAACTAAAGAATAGCCAAGTTCCAAACAAAATACTGAACAGAGTGAAAACATTTTTTCGGAAGACGGCAAGCGAGAGCAAAAAAGTACCCAACATTATGCCGGAAATCAAACTTTGTGACTCATAACTGCTGGCGTCAAATCCAGCGTTATCAAACACAACCCAAAGACCAATTGGCGTTACAAGGGCAGAGATAAGATAAAATGCGGAACCAGCAGTGTCGGTCCGCTCGTCGCGGCTAAAAATCAAGCCGACAAAATATGCGGCAATACCCGCACCGAGACTTGCCAAAACTTTTGTGCCAAATCCAAGTGTTGACCAATTTTGCCAGAGCAAAATTGAGATTCCCAAGAAAACAATTGCGCCACCAATGTAATACAAAATTTCCGCAATGCCGAGTTTTTTCGGTAAAACAACATCTTTTTTGATGCCGCTTCCCGAATCATATGCATCGGTAAGTTCGTCTCTTGTTACGACTTTTTGCTCAGCGAGCGTTCGAACATATTGCAAAACTTCTTCTTTGGTTGCCATTTGTTTATTTTATCCAGCCGATAAAGCGGAAATTATGATAATAAGAGCCGCTTAACTGGAGATTTAGTTTTTTACTTACATTATGACCTTTTAGATAACGAGTATTGTAATCGGTGTCGGAGTAAAAGAAAAATGAAAAAAAACCGTCACCACGACTTCCATAGGTAACTTCAAATCCGTCGGGAGATACATTGCTGGAATCGAGATTGAGATTTTGAGCTACTTCAAAAGAAACTTCTTTGCTTTCATTTTTAGCGATATCGTAGACATACAACTTCACATCTCTTTGTGGTGGATAAGTTTGACCTTCCGGGCGCGTTATCTCGTTTCTTGCAAGTTTACCGTTTTGAAGAGAATATTGATATTGGTTGTCATAGTAATAATCATCGCCGCTCACATAAACGAAATTGTATTTTGGCTGAACGAAAAGGCCTGGCAGATAAATGCTTGCGGCGACAAAAAGTATCATCAGTATCGGTATCGATATTCCGACAAGCAAAGTTATATTTTTCTTCATAAATTCCATGTTGTTACATTACACTTTTTATAAATTTTAACAATGACTATCAACAATTAGTTGTCTTTATTTTAGCAAATCTTCAACAGAAACATTTTTCTATGCTGAGGGTGTGTGTGCCTCTGCGCCATTTCTTAAATTGGCTTTGGCCTCGATGATGTTGAGGATATTGCCACGCAGTATATTCAGGAGATCGATGACCTCAATAAATTGAGCCGTGCTTCTGGCGCTGTTTTGTTTGGGGGGGATAAAGGTGTCCTGCAGAGCCTCGATCGTTTGCTTGATCCTGATGGTTTCCTCACGCCCCCATTTTCTGAGCTCATCTGCCGAATTTTGTTCATGACCAGCGATGTCAGCAAAATAGGTCATGACCTGTTCTTTGACCTTGCTGATTTGTATCAACACTTCTGATTCAATTTGTGCTTGGTTTTTATGAAAAATGTTTGCAATCACATTCACACAATCGCCCATTTTTTCCATTTCTTGAATGGTTCTGCGCGCGGTGCTGACTTTGACAACACCGCTACTGTCCAGATGACCAGATGCCAAGAGTCCTTCCAGAAATTTATCAAGATTTCGAAAACTAGCATCGAGTGTGGGTTCCAAACCGCGTGGTTTCGCTGGGTCACCACCACGTTTGTCGTCGTTGGTCAGACGGATCCAATCAGCATCGGTGATTGTGCCAGTCTTGAGCATGTTATCGAGGATTGTGAACATCTCATCTAACGTATTGGTCATGACCTTGGTGGCCTCACCGGCCTCACTCAAAGCAAGGGCTGGCATGCGGTAAAGATCCTGGGCGCCGATCAACAAACGTCTGCTGGGATCGTCCTCGTCCTTTAACTCTTGTGCTGTTTTGGGCAGGATTCTATCGGTGATGGCTTCGACCATCGTGGCAAACTGATCTCTGAGCGGTGTCGCCACACCCGCACAGAAAATATTGAACGTGCTATGCACAATGGCCACCATGGTTTGCGGGCTAAGCCCTTTGGTGGCTATTAACTGGTCAATGGCATCACGCAAATAGGGACCAGCCGGAAAAAGTAGCGCCGTGCCCATCACATTAAACATCACATGGGCAATGGCCACTTTGCGGGCATCGCGTGGGACTTCTGGTCGGGACGCGGCCAACACTGCCGTGATGGTGGTGCCCACATTGGCTCCAAAAATCAAGCCGTAGGCAGTATTAAAATCAATGGCGCCGGCCGCCATGAGGGCGATCGTTATTCCCAAAGAGGCCGATGATGATTGAATGACCTCAGTCACAAAGGCGCCCACCAGAATGGTGAGCAGAATATGCAGGTACGCGCTGTCACCCCCTGCATTTTTGAGCATTTCGAAAACCCCGCCGATGGCGTCTTTGAGCTCTGTAGCCTTGAAGCCTGCCGACATGGTGGAGAGTCCCAAAAACACCAAGCCCAAACCCAAAGAAACCCCGGCGGCTGTTTTGATTTTGCCCTTGGAGGCGGCGTAGAACAGAGCCAGCCCGCCCCCCGCGATGAGATAGTGGTTGTAGCCCACAACGTCCAGTTGCTTGGCAACCTCCAGCACAGCTTCTTTGGTCTGGGGATTGTCAATGAATGGCAATAATCGCACCAGGTCCTGGGCCGCTTCCTTGATGACCAACAGCCAGTTGGTGATGGTTGTTCCGATGTTGGCGCCAAAAATGGGGGCCAAGGAATTTCGAAACGTCATGACCCCCGACGCGACTAATGCCACCAAAATGGACGTGGTGACAGAACTGCTCTGGATGGTGGCTGTGACGCCCGTGCCTGTCGCCAGACCTGACCAGCGATTGCCTGTTAATTTGGTCAAGAGAGCACTGAGTTTTTCCTGTGACGAGGCTGTGATCGCCCCTTCCATGAGTGTGAGGCCGTAAAGAAAAAAGGCGAGTCCTGGGGCTGTTTTTTTAACCAGGGCATCATTGAGCAAACTGCGCACCTCGGGGTCCAGACCAGAAAGGTGAAAACCAAAAACAGCGGCCAAACCAAGCGAAACCACGGCCAGTAATATGCCATCCTTGACGGCATCGGCCTTGAGATTTCTTGCATGAGAGAAAAAACTCTTGCCCACCTTGATACCGGCATAGCTTAGCACACCTGTTTCGAGCAAAAAGGCGATGAAGCGGCCGGTCTCGTTGGTGGCCATGTCCCCCAGACGGGACCAGATGTCTCCAGAGGCTGTTACGAGGTCGGTGACCTCTCCCGGCGCGCAACCCGTTGCCATGAGAACGGCACCAACAGTGACGGTAAGGGCGGTTGCATTTACAGGACTGGAAAAAACAGTTTTGAAATCATCTCCCAGAGAGGCAATGAATTCTTTGCCTATCCGGAAACTTTCTGTCAGGACAGCTTTTTTGACTGGGTCGTTGAAACACTCACGCAAAAGTTTGCGGGGAAGTCCGGCGTTTCTCCAGAATGTCTCGAGCTCGACATCAAAAACATGTTGGTCTGCCAGCTCGGCCAGTGTGGGGGCGGGCGGGTGTTTGTAGCGTAGAGCGGACTCACGATAGCGGGAACGATCAGCGAATCTTGGCTGGGTCAAAGGGGGGCGGGGTACAGTTATAGTTGGACGACTATCGATACTTTCGTGAAAGCCTGTTCCTGCCGGAGTTGTCGTAACTCGAATCAAAAAGGGACTATCGAGTGGGGTTTCGGAACTCGATAAAGGGATTGGTGGTGGAAGTCCAAAATCGCTGAGGAGTGTTGCCTTGCCGCTGAAGGAATTTGCCAAACTTGCTGGATACATTCGTTAGACTCCTGTTGTCTGTCGGGTTGTTGTGGTCGCGTTGCGTCTTTAGGCAATTCAGGCTTGATTTTGCAACGTATTTTTTTCTGGCTTTTTTTTTAGGATGCATATAAAAGCGATCTCCCTTGAGGGATTGAGGGGGCACAGCGCTAAACATGCCTTTGGGCATGTTCATCGCAGTGCACGGAGGCGTAGTTCAGTTGTTCAGCCTTTGGCTGACAAAGCATATCAGTGAACGTCGTTGATGTTCTAACCAACTGAACTGTAAAGAAAGTCCCGAAGATTTGAAAATTGCATAGTTTTTTTGGCGCACAGCGCTAAACATGCCTTTGGGCATGTTCATCGCAGTGCACGGGGGCGTAGTTCAGTTGGTTAGAACGTCTGCCTGTCACGCAGAAGGTCGCGAGTTCGAGTCTCGTCGCTCCCGCATTTGTCATGAATCTGTTTACGGTTCATGGCTATCGGCGATTTGTTCGTCGAACCTTGCGAGCATGTCTGGTGAGGGCACATTTGCATATTCCGTGCGCTTGTCCAGCATGCTCGCGTTTTTTTTTGGCGCACAGCGTTCAACCTAAATTCGGCGAACAGCTGAATTTAGGTGCAACAGGCTTTTGGGCATGTTCAAAAGCGGTGCACGGGCGGCTAACTCAGCTGGTAGAGTGTCACCCTTACAAGGTGAAAGTCACAGGTTCGAGCCCTGTGCCGCCCACTCCCATCTCCCATCAATAGGTCGACACTGTCTCTGTCACAAACAGCCCAAAACAGCTTGCTTTACAAACGTTCAGTAATTTCCTATGCCAGCCGGCGGAAGTCAGAAAAGGGAAATGGTCAGGCAACAAGGAGTGTTTATGGTTTCAGCAATATTTTCTGCAATATCATGTTCAAAACAAGCTGGTGAAACAGGCTCACCCAATAGTGCGTCAGTTGCAACGAACTCTGCGACATTCTCCTGTTTTGATGTCGCCCAGAACCCTTGGATGTCATCATACGACATCAATCAAGATGGATATTTTGGCGAGGATGATTTGGCGGCACGTGTCTATAGCTCTTTTTCAGGGGTTAGAATCCCGTTTCTGACTTCTACAGCTAGTCAATTGAATGCTGATTGTCTGACAGCAAAGATTGGGATGACGTCAGATGAGGTTGCGTGGAAACTGAAAAGTCTGTTTGCAAATCAAAATGCTTGTCCAGATCCCAAAACGCTTCTTGAAGAGATCAATCGGTTGGAATCTGAGACTTTGGCGGTCCTGGAAGAACTCTCACAGCAAGTCAATCGTCCGGTTGCTGTTTCGAAGTCGCGGGCCGAAATTGTTGAAATGTGTTTGCGCGCACGCCAGTTGGCTCAATACAATTCTGACGAGCCTTTTGGTGCCGGTATTGAATTTGTCCTTCAGGATTCCGATGTTGGCGAATGGTCACTCAGGGTCACGGGCGTTCATCCGGCGAGCGAGGCCTTTCAGATGGGCATTCAACGGGACGATTTGATTGTTGCCGTGGATGGTCTCGTGATTCGTGGTCTGAGTGCAGATGGAACCAAAGAAGGCGTTGTCGATCCCAACACGACAATGGTACGTGGTTTTGGAGGTCCCAGAAATTCGACTCTCGTATTAACGATTGAAAGGGACGGGCAGTGTGAAGAAGTCGCCGTCACGAGAAATATCTGGTCCGCACGTACTCTGGGAGTTAGCAACGACGCTCCTGCGTGGGACGGAAAGCCATAGGGTGTAGCTGAATAAGTTTTTTTTGTGATTTGATGATCCTGCCCTAACTCACATTTGAGAACCAAAATGGTTTAAATAAATTTGAATGAGTCTATTCATTATAGACATAAGCTGATATTTATAAACCCTTTTGTTGACGGAGAAAGTGTTGGCTCAGTTTTAGTCATACTCGTGCTGATTTTGTTGTGTATAGAGGCCCCGGTGAGTGAAGGCATATTTTATTAAGATTATTTTTTT
>CAZGMS010000021.1:0-3295 GCA_964526915.1 uncultured Nitrospirales bacterium | reverse complement strand
GGCGCTCATCAGGGCCGCGCGTCAATACATCTTGTCCGGGCGTGTGGTGTCGGGTGGGTCGACGATCACCATGCAGTTGGCGCGCCTGCTCTCTGGCGGGGAACGCGATGTCGCGCATAAACTCAAAGAAATGGCGTGGGCCTTGTATCTGGAAATGGCCCTGTCCAAAAAAGAAATTCTGGAATCGTATTTGAATCTGTTGCCATTCGGGAACGAACTGTATGGCATCAAATCCGCGGCCGATGGTTACTTCAAAAAATCACCAAAAGATTTGTCGCTGTCCGAAGCGGCTTATCTCTTGGGCGTCATCAGGGCGCCTACCCTGCACAATCCCTATGTGAGGCACGAGGCCCTTTTGGCCCTACGCGACAGGATCTTGCAAGCATTTGTGCTACGACAGCCGGACCTGATAGCGAACGTCCAGATGGCGCTTAAGGAACAGGTGGTGGTCTATCCGAGAGCGCCAGTTTTTTTGGCGCCGCATTTTACGGATTTGATTTTGCGCGACAGGGCGCAACAAAAGAAAAACACCCCCGTGATCAGATCCTCTCTGGATATTCCCCTCAACCATAAGTTGGACATGATCGTTCGCACGCAATTGCAGAACCTGCGGGACCAGCAGGTGACTCAGGCCAGTGCCGTGGTGGTCGAAAATAAAACTGGTGAGATCGTCGGTTACGTGGGGTCAAAGGATTATTGGGACAATGCCACACAGGGGATGATTGATGGCATTTCGCAATTTCGACAGCCGGGATCGGCCCTCAAAACCTTCCTGTACGCGACTTCCCTCGATGTGGGGCTTTTGCCCTCTCATGTCCTGCCTGATGTCGAGCAAGCCTTTCCGAGCGGTGTGGGGGATTACATTCCGCAAAACTACGATCGTCGGCATCGCGGACCCGTGCTCCTGCGCACGGCACTGGCCAATTCTCTCAACATCCCGGCGGTGGCACTTTTAAGGGAGTTGGGGGTGGCCACGTTCTATGACAAACTCACGCAACTTGGTTTCTCGCAACTCACTCGCGAA
Organism: uncultured Nitrospirales bacterium; assembly: GCA_964526915.1. Lineage (GTDB taxonomy): Bacteria > UBA10199 > UBA10199 > UBA10199 > JADGCS01 > JAHJDR01. The sequence continues at coordinate 2,271 of CAZGMS010000021.1, read as the reverse complement.
CCAGCTCATTATGGACTGGGACTGACTCTGGGGAACGTCGAGGTGAGCCTGTTTGAACTCGTGCGGGCCTATTCGGTTTTTGGCAGGCAAGGGTATTTTTGTGAGCTGACGGCTGAGTATCAGGCCGAACAAAAGCCATGTTACCAAAACACGGACCAAAGAATTTTTTCGCAAAAAACAGTCATCATCATCCGTGATTTTCTTTCGGACAACCAGGCCCGTCATTTGTCTTTTGGTCACGGAGGCCCTTTGGAATTTGACTATCCCGTGCTGATCAAGACGGGCACGTCGCAGAATTACCGCGATAACTGGACAGTGGCGGTGACGCCAGAACACACGGTGGGGGTCTGGGTGGGTAATTTCAACGGAGAGCCCATGCGCGAGGTGAGCGGGGTGACAGGCGCGGCGCCGATCGCGCACGAGATCGTCGAGTGGTTGCACACCCAAAACGCGTGGACGGCATGGACCGATGAGGTGCGCTTGACCAAAAAAACTGTGTGCGCACTTTCTGGTAAAAAACCGACGCGTGGCTGTCCCCAGATGAAACAGGAATTTGTGAAAGAGGGCGAGGTCCTGCCCCCTTGCGATTATCATCAGCATGTGGCCATCGATGTGCGCAATGGACTCAAGGCCGAATCCTCTTGTCCACCTGAGTTTGTTGCAGAAAGAGGGTATCTGAACTTGCCACCCGTGTACTCTGCGTGGCAACAGGAAGCCTGGCCCCAAACGATCGCCCCCTATGATTCATCGCCTCTTTGCGGAACGGCAGTGGCATCAGACAGGATATCTTCATTCGCTGTGCGAATTGTGTCACCTGCCGATGGGGCCGTTTACAAACTTGATTTGCACCGACCACTCAAGGCCCAGTACATTACCTTGAGAACCACACAGCCCCATTCTGCTCATGACGTTTATTTGGATGAAAAGCTCATCACGAACGAGCAGACCAAAAAGATTTTTTTGACGAGGGGGAAACACAACATTAAACTTGTGACGCGAGGAGGGGATCCACAGCGCGAACAAGACATCATTGATCAAGTGGAGTATGGGGTGAGGTGAAAGGCGTAAGGCGTAAGGCGTAAGGCTTAGGGCTTAGGGCTTAGGGCGTAAGGCGTAAGGCGTAAGGCGAGGTGTTAAAATGATTCTTTAAATATCATAATGTTAGACACTTTTTAGTCGCAGTGTGCCATAAAAGATAAAATAGAAGCATTTTAGGGTGGTTATTAAGCAACCTGGGGAGGTATTTGGACGAAAATAGGGGGGAGGCGTGGATCGCTTGTGCCCCAGAGGGTATGGATCGTGGATCGTAGATCGTGGATTGGTTTGTCATTGCGAGCGATCTTTGGTTGCGTGGCAATCCAGAGTTGTTTCATGTGGATTGCTTCGTCGCCATGAACCTGTAAACGGTTCACGGCTTCTCGCAATGACAGTGCAAAATGTATGACTACATTTTTTAAAACCATTTCCTCATTATTTGTCTTATTGCTCTGCACTCATTGCAGTTCGCTGACGGGGGAGAGTCAGTTTACCAAAAAAATCGAGGCGCCGCAGTTTGTGGCGGAGCTGTACGGGTTTACGTCGCAAACGCTGTCCATCAATCACCCCGATGGTGGCCACATTGCGTGGCTGGGGTTCATCGAATCCAACGATTACAATTATTTTAAAATCACCAAGGTGCAGGTGGGGTCCACGACCATTGTCAGTGACGGGTCGGAAATCGACGGAGAACTTTACACGGCTTCGTCCAATAGCATCATCAGCGATATCGATGTGAATGCTGGCGAGAGTAGCGGTTACGAATACAGCAACGGGAGTATTTCTGTGGCGGGGAGCGCCGATCTCAAGATCACCATTCAATATAGCCCGCTCATGGCCATAGAATCCGAAGATCAGCCTCATGAGGCCTATCTGATCATCAATTACGATTCTCCGCAGGTTGGGTCCACACGGCTCAAACTTGAGGGGGTGACCAAGGGTGCGAAGGCCGAAAAGTGCACGCAGGATCCCTCCACGATGGAGGTCATAGAATACAAAATCAAAAACTCGGCGTTCGATATGTATTTTTGCTCGGCCGAAGTGGCCAAGAAAAATCAAAATAATACCCCGCAAGATACCGCCGATCCCGGGTACCATGGTGCCTCAACGAATATTGTTTCGATCCCCATGGATAGCGATGCTTTCACGTTTTACCAGGTGGACGACGAAACGGTCTGTGTGCTGAGTGACCCCACCCCCACAATCTCGCCGTTTGTTTTGCCCATTCCCGAGGGA
>CAZGMS010000020.1:0-11647 GCA_964526915.1 uncultured Nitrospirales bacterium | reverse complement strand
GCCAAGGGGTTCGAAAATATCTACCTGTCCACTGGCTCCCATCCCAGCGAGTTCGGTCCCATGCCGTGGATCAAACAAATCGTCGGCAAGAACTGTCCGTTGTGAATACTGTGAAAGAATCCAATCAAACAAAATCATTGCCCCTCATTTGTCTCGTAGGTCCAACCGCCGTCGGGAAGAGCGGGATCGCGCTTAAGCTGGCGGACCAACTCAACGCCGAAATCATCAATGCCGACAGCCGGCAGTTTTACAAAGAGTTGCACATTGGTACGGCCAAACCAACACGCGAAGAGCGGGACAAAGTGCCCCACCACCTGATCGATTGCGCGTCGATCACACAACCCTGGAGTGTGGGCCAATTCGTGACAGCGGCGGACGAGGCGATCAAACAAATTCGGAACAAACAAAAAGTCCCCATGCTGGTGGGCGGCACAGGCCTGTACTTTCGCTCCCTCGCCTTTGGTTTGTCGGCTATTCCAGAGGTGTCAGCAGAGGTGAAAAATACAGTTCAGCAAAGATGCGAAAAGGAAGGCCTGGCTTCGCTGTACTTTGAGCTAGCCAAGATCGATCCACAATGGGCAGGTGATCTGTCTCCCCATGACACGCAACGCATCCTGAGGGCCTTTGAGGTGTACGTGCAGACGGGCAAGAGTCTTCGAGAGTTTTGGCGCAATGATCCAAGACAGAGACGCTATGAGCACTTGAGCTTTTGTCTGACGCAGGATCGAAAAATGTTGTACGACAGGATCAATGACAGGGTTTGGTTGATGCTCGAACAGGGATTAAAGCAGGAGGCGCTCGATTTGTGGACGCAATACCCTCAAAACGAAATCTTGAGGACCACGATTGGTTATGCGGAATGGGCAAAATACGGAGGGGATGGCGACGGGGCGGTGCGCGACAAAATCCAGCAAAACACACGCCGGTTTGCCAAGCGGCAGTTGACCTGGTTTAGAAAAGAGGCCGAGATCAAATGGATCGAGGTCACGACAGCTCAGGCCGCGATAGAGAAGATTCTCACGTGTACAAAGAAAGAGTTGCCAAAAGGGTTGTAACTTGGTTTCATACGGTCATGCGTTCGCACCGACTTCCCCTGATCATCTTCATTTCTGTTTTATTGCTTCTGCTGTTGAGCCTCTGGCCCGCGCAGGCCTTTGCCGAGACGTTCGTCAAAAAACAATTCAACACTCTCGAACAGGAAGTTCGTTCCCAAGGCACCTTGCAAGAGATTGCCAAAACCTTGTCTGAGCTGAATCATTTTTACGAGTGGCCCAAGGAAATGTCACAACAATTGCGGTTGTACACGGGGATTGTCTGGTTCAATCAAAACCACCTCACAGAGGCCACCACGGTGATCCTCGCCACCCAGCCGGACGAGAAGTATCACGATTTGTGGGTGTACTATCAGGCCATGATCTGTCTGGTGGCCGACCATGTTGCGAAGGCCAAACCTCATATCGAGGAGTTGGAAAAAAAACATGGCAGGGACGTGGATTTTTTATTGCTCAAGAGCATTTACATGGCCCAGTCAGATAACGTGATCGGGGCGATCAGTATCATGGACAACGTGATCAGAAAACAAAAGCAGAACGGGGACGCGTATCTGCAAAGGGGATTTTTTCACATGATGGCTCTGTCTCATGATCTGGCGATCAGGGATTTTGCGAAGGCCGCAAAATATCAGCCGGCAACGGAAATAGTTAAAAAACAGCAGGCCCTTTTTCAGAATGGATTGCTCTACATCCGTTACAAATTCAACGAGGCGAAGGGGATGGAGCTTATCAAAGAGGGCGTCGCTCTGGACCCGTCATCGGAAATGGTCAAACAGATGAAAGAGGCTCTCAGATTCTAGATTACTTTTTTTGTCGTCGCAGGGCTTCGCGCATGAGGCGCGCCTTTTTGACCAGATCGGCGAAGGCCCTGTTGTCGGTGACTTGATACTGGTCGAGAAGCTTTAAGACATAGTCCGGTTTTTGTTTTCTCAAGTTCAGAATACAGACATCTTTGAGCAAATTCGAATTATTGGGTACGTGCGGCAAAAGCAGTTCGTAATAGTGTTGGAGCTTGTCGAAGTCTTTTTTGCTCCGGGCATCATTGGCCAGTTCCTGATACAGATTCACGGCCTCAGCGACCAGGCTGGAGTTGTGATAAATCTCGGCGAGCTTGACTTTGCTATCGTTGGACGGGTCCACCTTGACCAGAATCTTTGCGTATTTGAGCGTGTTGACGTGGTCCTTGATCGCGGCGTAATGGCTCATGACGATGCGGTACTGGTTGGCAGACTCGTTGGTCATGCCCAGCTTGAGGAAGAGAGAACCCAGCTTGATATTGTAATCGATCAGTTGTGGCCTGATTTTGAGAATCATTTTGCAGGCCCTGATGGACTTGAGAATGAACTCATTTTTTTCAAAGAAGCGCACCATTTCGTCGAATTTGGTGATGGCAGAATCGTACTTTCCCTGACGGTATAATATTTCACCGATCTTTTGCTTGACGCGCATGTCATCGGGGCTTTCGATTTCGAGTTCGGTCAAATCATGAAGGACCTTGGCGTATTTATCCTGCATGAAGGTCTTGGTGAGGGCCTTGATGCGATCGGCCTTGAGACTGATTTTTGGCAGAGCGATTTTCATGTTATTTTAGAGAGGTGCCCTTGACTCTTGAGGGCTTGTACCAGTTTGACAAAACCCTCCACATAACTGTCCGCGCCCCGGCCCATGACTGTAGCCAGCGCAATATCGGAGAAGAAAGAATGATGGCGAAAGGCCTCGCGCGACAGGATATCGGTTAAATGCACCTCCACGAAAGGTTTGTTCATGGCCAGCAAGGCGTCCCTGATGGCAATGGACGTGTGTGTGTAGGCCGCGGGGTTAATCAGGATGCCATCGCAGACCTGGGTTTGTTGAATACGGTCTATGATTGCTCCCTCGTGATTGCTTTGGAAAAACGAAACGGTAATTCCGTGTGTTTTGGCCAGAGCGCGGATTTTCTGATTGATGTCCTTGAGGGTGAGTCTGCCATAGTGTGCAGGTTCGCGCGACCCCAGCAGATTCAGGTTGGGACCGTGAACGACGAGTACGTGTTTGTGTTTGGCGGTTTTCACAGGCATGGTAATAGGCTCTTGATGTCCAGTGTCACAGATTTGACCCTACCAATTTTTTCCAGAAGAATAAACCGGATATTTCGATCGCGCGTCTTTTTATCGATCAAAAGCGCCCTCTGGTAATCCTTGTGCGAGAAAGATGGCCACTGTGTGGGCAGGTGCAATTGTGTCAGCAATAGCGCGATGGTGCTTGTGTGGTCCGACGGCGAAACACGCAGGGCATATGAGAGTTTGGAGGCGAAGACCATTCCCATGGCAATGGCCTCCCCGTGGCGTGTTCTGCGATAGTTCTGTAAGGACTCGATGGCATGGCCCAGACTGTGTCCAAAGTTGAGCGTGGCCCTCAACCCATGATCTTTTTCGTCGCGAGCGACGATCCCGGCCTTAAGGCCACAGCAGGTGTTGATGATTTTGGTCAGTATCGAGTGCTGGCGGTTTAATAGGGCGCCCGTGTTATTTTTGAGGGTGCAAAATAACAGATCATCAGCGATGAGTCCGTATTTGACGACCTCGGCCAGACCGCTCAGGTAATCGCGTTCGGGAAGTGTTTTGAGAAAGTCGGTGAGGATGATGACAGCCTTTGGCTGGTAAAAGGCACCGACGAGATTTTTACCCGAGGGAAGATCCACGCCAGTTTTTCCCCCGATCGAGGCATCGACCTGTGCCAGAAGCGTTGTTGGTATTTGTATAAAATCGATGCCGCGCATGTAGGTGGCCGCTACAAATCCGGTGATGTCGCCGACCACGCCGCCCCCGAGGGCAAGGAGCGTGGAATCGCGATGGGCTTTTTTTTGTATGAGTTTGCTGTAGATGTTTTCGCAGGTTTTGAGGGTTTTGTGTTGTTCCCCATCGGGAACGACGATCCATTCCAGCGAGAAGTGCTGACCCAGCGATTGGTGAAGTTTGTTTCTGTAGAGCCTGGCGATGGTCGTGTTGGTGATGACAAATAACCGGTTCCCTTTGAGGTGCTTATGAATAATTTGAGCGGCCGCCTCGAGGTCCCATCGATCGATGTGAATTTGGTACGGAGCAACTTTGAGTGCGACCTCAATGGTTTTCATGTTCTTTGATCCTCTGCAGGATGTTTTGACAAATGGATTCGGTATCCTGCTGGGCGCAGTCGATGATGATGTCGGACTCATTGTATAAAGGAAGTCTGTCCTGGTAGAGCTGGTGCAATGTGTCAAAATTGAGCTTGGCCAGAGGACGGTGTTGCGAATGTTGCAGTCGTTCCCAAATTTGTTGAAAAGGTGTTGACAGAAAAATCAGCTGACCTTTTTTAAAAATGGCGCGATTTTCTGCAGTGAGGATGGCGCCACCACCCAAACTCACCACGAGGTTGGATCGTTGTGAGATTCTGGCGATGAGCTCACGTTCCAACAGGCGAAAACCAGACTCACCCTGGCTGGAAAAAATATCTTCAATGGCCAAGTTGGTTTCGGTTTCGACTTCTTTATCGGTGTCGACGAAGAAACGGTTCAGTTTGCGAGCCAATAATTTACCAGTGACAGATTTGCCCGTTGCCATGAAGCCGGTGATGTAAATGTTTTTTGAACCAGCCATCTGGCCTTGGGTTAGAATGAAATGGAGAAAATGAAAAGGAAAAAAAGTGACAAAGCACGTCAAGAATGGCCTCGTTTCTTGATTTTTTCATTGTCTTGCATAGGTCATCTTGACAAGAGGGGTTTGTTTATTATCTATAGGATCCCCAAAGGAATCCTATGCCACTTTACGAATACAGGTGCCAGCAATGCGGATTTGAATTTGAGACCATCCTTAAATTTTCGGACCCCCCCATCACGGTCTGTCCCCAGTGTGGTGAAGAAAAGGTCATCAAAAAAATATCACTTACGGCGTTTCAACTGAAAGGTGAGGGGTGGTACAAGGATGGTTATGCCCGGCCCTCCGAGGCCCCCAAAAAGGAAGATTCAAAATCCACTACATCTACCGAGAAGACTGCACCCAAAGAATCGCCCGATGCCAAAAAAGAAACCAAAAATGAAACCAAGAAAGATACCAAGAAAGAAACCAAGGTGGAACCCCCCAAGCCTTAAGCCCCCAAGCCCCTGCCCTGAGCCCCTCGGCTACGCTCGGGGTGAACTCAGCGAAGTGATTTATTCTGAGCCTGTCGAAGAAGTCGAAGGGTTACGCCTTTCCTTCGTCATACACCCTTTTTTGTTTGAGATAACTGACGATTTCTGGCGTGGTCAGGTGATCGATGGGGAGCCCCTTTTTTAATCGTGCGCGAATTTCAGAACTTGAAATCTCGGGATAGGGTGATTTTTCATAGCCCTTCCGGGGGATGAAATGAAACTGGATGATTTTCTTGAGATCGTCAATCCTGTGCCACTTATCCAGATCTTTTTGGATATCGGACCCCACAATGAGCCAAAACTGGCAGTCAGGATATTCCAGTTTGAGGGTGGTTACGACGTCTATCGTGTAACTTGGTTTATTGCCGAGGTCTTTTTCGGTGCTAAGTACCTGGACCTTATTTTGAGGCAATTCCCTGATCAACAGGTCCACAAGTGCCAAACGCTCCTCAAAAGGGGCCAGATTTTTGGTAAAAGCGTGGTAATAGACTGGAATCAACCATATTTGGTCGAAAATATCCCTCTTGATCAAATCCTCAATAACTGCCAGATGCCCCAAATGTGGAGGATTAAAGGAGGAACCCAAAATACCGATTTTTTGATTAGTTTTTAACATATGATAACAACAGTGAACAGGAGTCACACTTGAATTTATTTCGCATAATTCGCAACAATCTAACAGTTCGTGCCGATAATAAGGGCGAAAGGTTAGATATGAGAAAACTACTACTTATCTTAGCGTTCACCTCCTTCTACATCTTCGTACCTTTTATTTACCTTAATTGCAGTGGTCAAGACCTACCTTACATCTTGGGAGCGCAGCCCAGTTTTTCGGATGAAGAAAAATTGGAAGAGTGTCTCAAGCTCGATGTGTTGATTTCGAGCTGTGTGGATGTGTTGCAAGACTACGAGGAAAGCCTCAAATCGCAGGAAAACACGGTGGCCAGCGTGGCGCAGACACTGGATTCATTCGAATTTTGTCAAGGAGAGGAAACCCTGTCAGACACAACGCTCACTGTTGTAAAATACCAAGCGCAGGAAGAAGTCGTTGATGAAGATGTAGCGGCTACAGGTGATGTCGAGACTGAGGGCACCGAAGAGACAACGGCTGCCGATGATGTTGTTCAGACCGAAGAAGAAACTGCCTCAGCGACGACCTGTGCCACGATCGTGACCGACATGGTAACGGCCTATCAAGTCTGTGTCAGTTTGAGTGAAACCGATAAATTCGATGACTGTTACGATGTGGAGCATGTCATGGAATCTGCCCAAGGGCTTTGTGATACGGGCGATGAGCTTGTGTCGCAGGAATTTTGTACCAGCCTGTCTTCGAATTAAGGGCTTCTCTAAATCGCCGTTCCCCCTCTCATTATATTCGTATCTCAACTGATAATTCCTTGAACGATGGACTCCCAGAGCGTATAGATGCTCCCTGTTGTTGAAAAATTATGCCTTCTATTTTTTTTGCCTAACGCAATTCTGGGGGACGAAATATGATGCCGACGTTAGCTGTGTTCAATCTGGACGCCTTGGTCGAACTCATCATGGTCCTCATCATCAAACTGGCCAAATACCCTCGTCTTCTTAAAATTTTGGGTTTGGCCTCCAGGGTCAGTCATTACGAACCCGGTAAACCGTTACGCATTTTGATTGTGGGCTATAACGGTGCACGCAATACCGGTGCCGATGTGCGCGTTGAGGCCATGATCCGGCAGTTTTATCACGTTTTGGGCAAAGACAACGTACACATTGGTTTGCTTTCCATCGATCCCGCACATTCCAAAAATTATTACCACCCTCCCACAGAGATTATTCGTCTCGATACTGTTTTTTTCAAAGATGTTCTGCGTGCCTGTTCGGAATACCATCTGGCGATTCTCTCTGAGGGCAGTTGTTTCAAATCAAAGTTCGCCAACGCGTTGACCACGCTCTTTATGGGGGCGGCTGGCATCATGCACGCCCAAAACAAACCTTGCCTCGCCTATGGTTCAGAGACGGGCAAAATGGACTGGTTGTTGACCAAATTTGTCATGGCCTACGCACGCTCGGCCTACATCATCTCACGCACAGAGCCGTCTTATCAGGCGACATCAAAATTGGGTTTTGAAGGTGGCGTGGGTACGGACACCGCCTGGATGTTTGAGCCATCACCACCTGATCGTGGACGAGAGTTGCTCATGAAGCAGGGATGGGACGGGCAACAGCCTGTGGCTGGCTTTGCGGTCATCAATCCTTTCTGGTGGCCGGTCAGACCGAGCATCATTAAACTGTTAACCATGAAGCTCACGGGCAAGGGCAAAGAGAATCATTACAATCGGTTTTATTTTTTTACGACATCTCAGGAACGCTCTGATAAATTTGCGGCCTACATTTCGGCTGTGGCTGTTGCGGCCCAGGAATTTTGTGCCAAACACAAGGTGTTTCCCATCATCATTGGCATGGAACGATTGGATATGGCGGCCAATCGTATCCTGCAGGAAAAACTGGGAAGGCACGTGCCCATCTATTGCTCTTCCGATTATAACGGTTATGATTTGACGGCGGTGCTTCATCAGTTGAGTTTGCTGGTCACCTCACGTTATCATGCGCGGGTGTTGTCCATGACTGTTGGCGTGCCTTCGATTGGCATTTCCATGGACGAACGGCTTGAAAACCTCATGACCGAATCTGGTCATGTGGCGGACTATTATTTGAGCACTGATGATGTCAAACTGGGTGAACATTTGTCTGAGGCGATGGAGATGCTTTGGAGCCATCGTGAACAGGTTAAAAAAGAAATCTTGGCAACTCTGCCAGGGTATCTTGAAAAAATGGCAGGCATGGCAGACCAGCTTAAGGGCTTTATCGCGCGTTGGTACCCGCAGTTTCCGCTCAGGCCCAAACCGCGGGACTGGCGTGAGAATCTGCCTGCGTTGCCGGGGCATTTAACAAGGGGAATAGGCGTATGAAAAATTATCAAGACCGCGTTGTTTTCATCACTGGTGCCGCGCATGGCATTGGTTTGTCTTTGGCCAAGCTCTATGATCAGGCGGGTGCCAAGGTGGTTGCATGCGATGTTAATCCTCTCTCCATCAGCGAGGCGCAAAAGGCCTTGCCACGAGCCGTGTATTATGCGTGCGACATCACCAAGCGAGAAGCCGTATATGACCTGGCCAAGAAGGTCTTGGCTACGGTGGGTGCCCCCTACATCCTGGTCAACAACGCCGGCATTGTCGAAAACTCAAATTTTCTAAATTGTCCCGACGAAAAACTGGAACGCACTATGCAGGTCAATGTCCTGGCGCATTTCTGGACGCTCAAGGCCTTCTTGCCAGAAATGATCAAAAACGGAGAGGGTCATCTCTGTCAGGTTGCCTCGGCGGCAGGACTGTTGGGTGTTAAGGGTTTGGCCGCTTATTGCGCCTCCAAACACGCTGTGGTCGGTTTTTCAAACGCCTTGAGGTTGGAATTGAACGACCTCACCCGAGGCAAAATCAAAGTCACGGTTGTGTGTCCCGGTTTTATCAATACGGGGATGTTTAAAGGGGTCAAAACAGCGTTGATGACGCCACTGCTCGATCAAAATAAAATTGCCAGGATCATCTTTAATGCTGTTGCCAAAAATAAATCGTTTGTTCTGGAACCCTTTATGGTCAAGTCCGTGCCGTTACTGAACGCTCTGCTTCCCACTGCGGCGTTCAATTGGGTGGCCAATGTGCTCAAGGTCAACAATGCCATGGATGATATTGTGAAAAAATGAGAGATTGATTATGCTATTGCAAGCCGGTATTTTGGCAACGACGACGACTCAAAGAAAATAAAACATGACCGATAAAGGTTTTACAATTGTTGAACTTGTTTTGATCATCATCTTGTTGGGCATCATGGCCGTATTGGCCACGCCCAGAATGATCAGTTTAAGACAAGAGGCCCGTGAGGCCAACCGCGATTTCACAGTCAGCTCAATACAGGAGGGGCTGACCCTGTACAATGTGCAACAGGTAACCCTTTACGAAGCGGATGTGTACCCTGCCGCGCTGGACAGCGCGCCGAATGGGGTTTGTGTGAAAAGTGCCAATCCCACTCGTGAGTGTTTTTCTACGGTTCTTAGATTCGGCCTGGCGGATGGCAAGTGGACGCGTTATTTTGGGGGACTGTTGTATCGCCACAACGATACCAATACATGGTATTGGTACCGGTCAGGGATAGGTTTTTTCATGTGTATCGCCAATTGCTGGGAGTGAAAACATGACACCACTGAACATTGTTGTATTGGCCGCCGGGCTGGGCAAGCGGATGAAAACGGACAAGCTCAAGGTGTTGCATGAGTTGGGCGGCATGACGCTGGTTGCGCATGTGGTGAAGAACGCCCTGGGACTCAAGCCCAGCAAAGTGATTGTGGTTGTGCCTGCCGAGCATGAGTCGTTCAAAAAGATTTTTGCCCGTGATGTGCATAAAGGCAAATTGTGTTTTGCCGTTCAGTCCGAACAAAAGGGCACAGGCCACGCCTTGATGTGCGCTTTGGCCTCGATCAAGAACAAAGAAGGAGCCCTGTTGGTGATCAACGGTGACATGCCTTTTATCAGCACGAAAACACTCAGACAACATTTACACCATCACAAAAAACAAGGTAGCGTGGCCACTCTTTTGAGTCGCGTCGTGGAGGACCCTGTCGCGTTTGGCAGGATTGTGCGTGACGCCCACGGGCGGTTTATGGGTGTCGTGGAATCCCGGGATGCCAGCTCTGCCATCAAACAAATTCGAGAAATCAATGTGGGCTCATACGTTTTTGAGCTGTCTTTTTTGCACCGACACATCAATCAACTCAACACGAGCAACAGGCAAAAGGAATATTATTTGCCAGATCTGTTTAGAATGGCAAAGAATAACGGTTTGGTGGCGGAAGCGTTTATCTTGAGGGATGCTGTAGCGGCGTTGGGGGTCAATTCACAGGAAGACCTGAGCACGATCAACCAGATATTTTATGAGCGTCAGCGTCGTTGTCTGATGAGCGAGGGTGTGTCTCTGATGGGCAAAGAAATTTATATTGATTTCGGAGTCAGGGTGGCCAAGGGGACCGTGATCGAAGCTCCTTGTTACCTCAAGGGCAATTCAAGCATTGGTGAGGGGGTCACGATTGAAACGGGCTGTGTGATAAAATCTTCGAAGATAGCAGCTGGCACACTCATCAAAGCGTATTCTTACCTTGATCAGGCCCGTGTGGGTAATCATTGTCAGGTGGGACCGTTTGCGCATTTGAGGCCCAAAGCGAGTTTGCGGGACAAGGCCAAGGTGGGTAATTTCGTGGAGGTCAAAAAATCTGTGATCGGTCAAGGCAGCAAGGTGAGCCATTTGAGTTACATTGGTGATGCCGTGATTGGAAAAAAGGTTAACGTGGGCGCGGGAACGATCACCTGCAATTATGACGGTTATCACAAATACAAAACGGTGCTGGACGATGAAGTCTTCATTGGATCAGATACACAGCTGGTGGCCCCTGTGCGGGTTGGTCGCGGCGCGGTGGTGGGAGCGGGCACAACAGTGGTCAAGAATGTTGCCGCGGATAGCCTGGTGATTTCACGCTGTGAGCAGAAAGAGATTCTCGGGTGGGCTGTCGGTTACCGAAAAAGAAATTCCAGATCAAATTAGCATTCAAAAATCCCAGTCAATTCCTTGACGTAATTCTTATAATCCCCAGAAAAACAATAACAAAAGCCACTTAGATGGATCGTCAAAATATTAACTCCAAAAAAACCATAGTCAAACCATTGAAATTTCGGATATAATGAATTGTGTGCCTGGTGTACGGCCACTTTTGTGACCTGCACAGGCAACGCTGGTCAACGCAACATGAGGGGGCAACTATGAAAGATTGGCGTATTCGATACGTTGTGTATGGTCTTGCCGTGTTTTTCGTCTCTGTTTGTTTTTCACACACAGTGTCAGCTCAAAGCAGTGACCCTGAGCTGGATGCTCAGGAAGATGAGACTGCCATTGTAACGCCCGCTGATGAGGCAGGTTACACTGGTCCGCGAATCAAGGTCAATGTGCCTGCCAGACAGCTCTTTCTCTATGATGCGGATGACAAACTGCTTAAGGTGTATGACATCGCGGTGGGCAAGAGTATTTTTCCAACACCCGTAGGGAAGCGATGGATCGACCAGATTGTTTGGAACCCGTGGTGGATTCCCCCCAATAGTTATTGGGCCAAGGACGATGTGCCGACCCCGCCAGGCCCCACAAATCCTCTTGGTCCTGTCAAGATGAAGATGGGCACGATCATGTTTCATGGAAACAATAAGGATTCAACCATCGGAGTTCCCGCCAGCCATGGTTGCATGCGCATGCACAACGATCAGGCGGCGGAGTTGGCTCGTTACCTGCAGGAATCGGTGACTGACTTGACAGACAGCAACTTGTTTAAGGAATACAAGAAAAACAGCAAACGCAGTTATTATGTCAATCTCACCAC
>CAZGMS010000019.1:0-14405 GCA_964526915.1 uncultured Nitrospirales bacterium | reverse complement strand
GTGGATCGTGGATCGTGGATCGAAAAAGCGTATTGCGTAGCGGGGATCGCTCTTTGCATTTCCTTCTTCCCTTTCAGCTTTCAGCTTTGAGCTGATTTCGTCCCTCCCACCTATGCTCTCTGAGCTTCGGTGGGCAAGCGTCCCTCGTGTTTTCGTGTTTTCGTGTTTTCGTTCTTTTGCCCCCCTACCACCCCACCATCTCACTCAAGAGCTGTTCCAGTTTTTTGATTTTGTCTTGATTCACACTCAGGGTTTCTCTTTGTTCGGCCACAACCTCAGGGGCCGCGTTCTCAACAAAACTCCTGTTCTGCAGGCGTTTGTTGAGTGACGTCACATGGACAGAGAGTTTGTCGATCTCTTTTTGCAGACGTGCCTTTTCGGCCACCACATCAATGTACTGCGACACATCCAAAAAGATTTCAAAACCCTTCTCCACAATCCCGACGCTTCGTGCCGATTTGGTTGTCCGATCGGCAATCACGTTCAGCTCGCTCAGGTGTGCCAGACGGCAGATGGCCGCACGCGATGTTTCGAGCATCCGAGTCGCCGTGTCATCGAGAGGCAATGCACAGGCTGACAGTTTTTGTGATTCCTTGATCTGATATGTTTTGCGCAACGTTCGCAACTGCGAAACAAACAGTTCAAAACAGCCAAAACGATCCAGAATCTCCTGCTCGACAGGCATGAGTGCCTGTTGGGGCATGAAGGTTTCGCGCATGAGGATTTTGCTTTGCGGCCTTTGATCACCCCACAACGAAAACCGGTCTCCCAAAGGAAGCATTTGTGACCACAATTCCTCGGTCACATGCGGAACCAGCGGGTGCAAAAGAATGAGCGTTTTGGAAAAGGCAACCAACAGATTGTGCAAGGCTGTTCTTCTTTGCGGCTGATCCTCTGAGGCTAATCGGACTTTACACAACTCAATATACCAGTCACAAAAGTCATTCCAGGCGTACTGATAATAATACTGTCCCAGATTTGTGAAGTCATGCGATTCGTAACATTCGCGCACCTTGTTGGCGGCCAACTGCGCGCGTGCATGGATCCAACGGTCTTCATCGGTCGTGTTCTGGTCAAAAGCCACCGGAGCACCCTCTCCCGCGTTTTCAATATTCATCATGATGAACCGGCCTGCGTTCCACAATTTGGTCACAAACCGTCGGCCCAACTCCTGAAACGCTGTCATGGAGAGCTTGAGCTGTTGCCCGCTGGAACTCAGGTACACCAAGGTGTAGCGCAAGGCATCGGCCCCCACCCCTTCGTAACCCTGTGGAAAATTCTTTTCGATCCTCTTCAATATTTCCTTCATGTTCGAAGGACGCGCCTCTCTCACCGGCCCTTCGAGTTCCTCCAAGGTGGCCCCGTTGATGATAACCAGCGGGTCGATCCCGTTGCCTCTGGATTTGCTCATGGTCTCGCCTTTTTCATCGAGCACAATGGGGTTGATGAACACATTTTTGTAGGGCAACTTCCCTGTGAAATGCGCCGCCATCATGTTCATGCGGGCCACCCAAAAGAAAATGATGTCCTTGCCCGTCACCAGTGTGGTGGTGGGAAAATAGCGATCGAAATCTTTGGTCTTGTCTGGCCAACCCAGTGTGGACATGGGCCACAGGGCCGAGGAGAACCACGTGTCCAAAACATCATTTTCCTGCACCAAATTTGTGCCCCCGCAATGCGGGCATTTGGTGGGTACAGTTTCGGAAACGATGGGGGGACAACAGCGTTGATCGTGGATAGTGGATCGCTTGTGCCCCAGAGGGCATGGATCGTAAAGTGGTTCGTCATTCCTGCGCAAGCAGGAATCCAGATCAACAATATTTGGATCCCTGCTTTCGCAGGGATGACAACTATCCCTCGTGTGCTCATCCCCTGTTTGACTTTGGTCTTTGGTCTGTGGTCTTTGGTCTCCTACACAATACCACGCCGGAATCCTGTGCCCCCACCAGATCTGGCGCGAGATACACCAATCGCGAATGTTGGTCATCCAGTCCAGATACACCTTGTTCCAGCGCTGAGGAACTATGTTGAGTCCGTTGTGAAGGGCCAAAACTTTTTCGGCCAAAGGCTTCATTTTGACAAACCACTGATCCGACAAGCGATACTCAATGGGCTCTTTGGAACGATAAGACCGACCAATCGGTGTCATGCGTGGTTCTTCCTTGATGAGTAACCCCTGCTCTTTGAGTTCTTCAATCGCCTTTTCGCGGCATTTGTAGCGATCAAGCCCGCGATAGGACGCCGGTACCACCTCATTCATCGTAGCGTCTTCATTCATCACATTGATCGGTTCCAGTCCGTGTCTTTGCCCCACTTCAAAGTCATTGGCATCATGCGCCGGTGTAATTTTGAGACAGCCTGTGCCAAACGCTTTGTCCACATACTCATCCGCAATCACAGGAACAGCGCGCCCCTGCAGGGGGACAATGACATTTTTGCCAATGAGGTGTTGATAGCGATCGTCGTCGGGATGCACCGCCACAGCGACATCACCAAACAGTGTTTCGGGCCTCGTGGTAGCCACCACCACATGACCCTGCCCCACCTCGTACGGATAGGCAATGTGCCACAAAAAACCGGGTTCGCCACCTTCTTTTGTTTCGACCTCGTCGTCGGAAAGTGCTGTGCGATCTATGGGGCACCAGTTGACAATGCGTTTGCCTCGGTAAAGCAATCCCTCATCGTACAAGGTCTTGAAGGTTTTGGTCACGGCTTTGGATAGGCCCTCGTCCATGGTGAAACGCGTACGATCCCAATCACAACCACAACCCAGCGTCATGAGCTGTTTTAAAATATAATCGCCATATTTCTTTTTCCATTCCCAAACTTTTTCTATAAATTTATCGCGTCCAAGCTCACGGTAATCCACACCTTCGGCATCAAGCATTTTTTTGACCACGGTTTGTGTCGCGATGCCCGCATGATCGGTGCCCGGCACCCAAAGAGCGTCAAAACCATCCATGCGCTTGAACCTGATGAGCATGTCCTGAAAGGTGTTGTTGAGCGCGTGCCCCATGTGCAACCGGCCGGTTACGTTGGGGGGAGGAATGGCGATCACATACGGATTGGCCTTGGCGCGTTTTTCATCGAGAATTTCGCCCGTAGAACTGATGGCAGATCTGAAACAGCCCTCTTCCTGCCACATTTTGTATATCCGCGTCTCTGTTTCCAAAAATTGGTATCGATTATCTTCGGTCATAATAAGATCCTTATGGTCGCAAACTATTCTGGTTCATGCGACAACCCTCAACGCCACCGTGATCGTCTGCCCTTCCACCTCACACACCTCGCTGGCCTGCCCTTTGGGATCTGCCGTGCTGGTCATGATCACCGTCAGTGTTTGTTCCTTGATATAATGCTCATTGGCTGTGATCGCAGACCTGATCTGTTCAGCGTTGGTGTGGTATTCCAGCTGAATACGATCCGACAACTTTAGGTCTGCCGTTTTTCTGAGCTTTTGAATGCGGTTCACCACCTCGCGTGCCAAACCTTCCCATATTTGCTCTTCCTCTAGTGTGGTATCAAGTTCCACAGTCACATAGGCATCGGAGACAATGGACTCGTGCCCGGGCTTGGGTTTGCGGTACACCATCACATCCTGCAGAGTCAGGGTCTCGCCCACAACCTCAAGACGACCACCATGTTCCAGCTTCCAGAGAGATTGTGAATCGAGCGCCTGCAAGGCCTTGTTGACCTCGGCAAATTTCTTGCCCAAACGTTTGCCCAACACCGCGCCATTGGCCTTGGCCGTGAGTTCCACAAAATCGTCCTCATTGGTCAGGTACTCAACCACACGCACGTTGAGTTCATCCTTGATGTAACCTTCGAGGGAACGCAGACGATCATGCAGATTGTCGTCGCGATGGATGATGCGCAAGGTTTTGAGAGGAACCTTCACCTTGATGTTATTCTGGTCACGAACATTGCGCCCCATGAGGATCACGCGCCCCACCAAGGCAACAGAAGCCTCCAGATCAGGGTTGATGAGTTCGCTATGGGACACTGGATAATCATGCAAATGCACACTCTCAACCTCGTCATCGACCTTGAGATTGTGATACATGGTTTCTGCCAAGAACGGTGTGAAGGGTGCCATCACCTGCGCCAATGTGTAGAGGACATCGTACAGGGTTTGATAGGCCCCGTTTTTATCGTCGGTCATGCCTTCGCCCCAAAAACGTTTGCGGTTGAAGCGAATGTAAATATTGGTCAGGTCTTCGATGAAATTGAGTAGAGCGGGCACCACATTGTACAAGCGGTACCCCTCCATTTCTTCTTCTGTGGTTTTGAGGAGAGTCTGCAAGCGGGAGATAATCCATTGATCGAGGATGTTTTGGGAAACGTGAATCGATTTGTCATTCCAGCGAAGGCTGGAATCCAGGTTTCTTTCTATTTGGATCCCTGCTTTGGTTCGACTTCGCTCACCATCCTGAGCCTGTCGAAGGATCGCAGGGATGACATTCGTGTTTTCAGCCATCGCACGCTCGTGAGCTCGTGAGTTCGTAAGCTCGTTACCCTGACTCCAACCATCCACAACCGCATAACTCACAAAGAACGTGTACGCGTTCCACCATTTGAGCAGAATTCGGCGGACGATGTCCTTGACCCCAGCCTCGGAAAATCTGAGCTCCTCAGCGCGCACAGCGGCTGACTGAATCATGTAGAGCCGGAGCGCATCGGCACCGTATGTTTTGAGAACAGTCATGGGGTCCGGATAGTTTTTGAGCCGCTTGCTCATTTTTTTACCGTCCTCGGCAAGCACCATCCCGTTGACAACCACGTTCTTGAAAGGGCTTTTATCGAAAAGCGCTGTGCCCAAAACCAAAAGCGTATAAAACCATCCCCGTGTTTGATCCAAACCCTCAGCAATGAAATCCGCAGGGAAAAGTTTGTTGAAATCATTTTGATGCTCAAACGGGTAATGCCACTGGGCATAGGGCATGGAACCAGATTCGAACCAGCAATCCAAAACCTCAGGCGTGCGACGATACGTCTTGCCATTTTTGGTGATCGTGATTTGATCGATTACGTGTTTGTGCAGATCGGTCACTTTTTGACCAGACAGTTTTTCAAGTTCCGCGATCGAACCCACACAAAACATGTCGGATTTATCATCGGCAATCCACACAGGGATGCAGGAGCCCCAAAAACGATTGCGGCTGATGTTCCAGTCCTTGGCCTCTTTGAGCCAATTATCAAAACGCTTCTCCCCTACATACGACGGCACCCAATGAACAACGGCATTGTTCTTCACCAATTTGTCGCGCAGGTCTTCCACACGCACATACCATGCGTCGATCGCACGGTAGATGAGCGGCGTATCGGTCCGGTCACAAAACGGATAACTGTGAACAATCGTCGTTTGATGAACAAGTTTCTTTTCGTCCTTGAGCCTTTTGATGATGGCCTTGTCGGCATCCTTGCAAAACTGCCCTGCGTAATCGGGCACCAGGTTTGTGAATCGGCACTCCGAGTCCAGAGGATCAACCAGGGAAATCCCGGCGTCTTTGCAGGCAGTGAAGTCATCCTCTCCATATGCCGGGGCCATGTGCACCACACCGGTTCCATCCTCGGTCGTCACAAAATCACCATTTAAAAAAACAAAGGCCCCCGCGTGATCGGCAAAATACGGAAACAGGGGTTCGTAACACCAGCCCTTGAGAGTAGCCCCTTTGTAGGCTTTGATGATCTCATAGGCGTCAGCCTTTTTGTAATACGCAGACAAGCGTGATTCGGCCAAAAGGAAAATGCTGCCATCGGCTTTGTCGCGCACGGCACAATATGTGATGTCCGGCCCAACGCACACAGCCAGATTGGACGGGAGGGTCCACGGTGTGGTTGTCCAGATGAGAACATAGGCGTTGCCTTGAGACATAAGATCGGGATCACCCTGTTTGATTTTCAACCGGATCGTGATCGCGGGGTCTTGCACATCCTGATAATTGTTGCCCGCCTCAAAATTTGAAAGCGGGGTCGTGAGCTTGTGACTGTAGGGCATGATGCGGTAAGATTTGTAGATGCGTCCCTGTTCCCAAAGCTGTTTGAATACCCACCAGATGGTCTCCATGAAACTCGCGTCCATGGTTTTATAATCGTCATCAAAATCAACCCAGCGTCCCATCCGCCTCACCGTTGTGCGCCACTCTGCCGTGTATTTGAGCACCATGGACCGGCAGGTCTCGTTAAACACGTCCACGCCTTTTTCGACAATCGCCCCCACTCCCGCCAAACCAAGCTGATCCTGTGCCAGAGCCTCAATGGGCAATCCGTGACAATCCCAACCAAAGCGCCTCTCGATGTGATGCCCCTTCATGGTCCAGTAACGGGGGATGATATCCTTGATGATCCCGGCCAGCAGATGCCCGTAGTGAGGCAGTCCCGTGGCAAAGGGTGGCCCATCATAAAAAGTATATGATTTTTTGTGTGCACGGTCCTTCACACTTTTTTCAAAAATCCTGTTCTCTTCCCAGAATTTGAGAATCTGTTCTTCTTCCTTGGCAAAATCGATCTGGGGGTTGGCTTCTTTAAAGGTCATGCGGCGCTCCTGCAGGGAAACGCTGAAAACCAGAGAATCCCCAAACTTATCAAGTGAGCGTAGACAAATAATACTCCCCTCCCGATATGTCAAAAATACTTTTGAATAATCTCATGTTACTTGCTATGCTTGGCGTCGGCATTGGTTGTCCACACATTAAACCACGGAGACTTAAATGACAGTCGCCACACAGATCAAAAAAGGTGAGGTTCTTAAGCTCAACAACGACCTCTACAGAATCATCAGGCTCGACCACATCACTCCCGGAAAGGGCAACGCAATTGTGCATGCGGATTTGCGAAGCCTCACAACCGGCGTCAAGACCAACAGACGCTTTCGCTCTTCCGAAGACGTGGAATCGGTTGTGGTGTACAATCGCAAAATGCAATACCTTTATCAGGAGGCAGAACTGTATCATTTTATGGATACCGAAACATTTGACCAGTACGAGTTGGGAAAAAACGTACTAGACGACGCAATTTACTACATCCTGCCAGATCACAAATACGATGTGATGATCTTCGAAGAAGTCCCCATTGGCATCGACATCCCTCCCAGCGTCACCATGAAAATCATTGAAACAGAACCTTCCCAAAAGGGCATCACGGGTAAAACCAAAGACGCCAAACTGGAAACAGGGTTATCGATTAAAGTGCCACTTTTCATCGAAGCGGGTGAATCCGTGGTGATCAACACACAAACCAACGAGTATGTGGAAAGGGCAAAAAAATAATATGACAAAAATCGCCATCCTCGACCCCTGCCCTTGCGGCTCCGGGATCAACTTCGAAAACTGTTGCCAACCCTGCCTGTTGGGACTGGAAAAACCCGCGAGCGCCGAGAAACTCTTACGCTCACGGTACTCAGCGTTTGTGGCCAAAAATACGGATTACATTTTTGCGACCCACCACCCCGAAAAAATCAAGACACTGGAAAAACAGGGAATCATAGATTGGGCCAATAACGCCCATTGGCTGGGGCTCGAGATCCAGTCGGTGGATGATTCCCCTTTGAATAATGACGAGACCGTCATTTCATTTATCGCCCGTTACACACAGGACAACGTCACCTACAATCACCGCGAAACCTCACTTTTCAAAAGAAAAGACGGGGTTTGGTATTTTTACGATGTTCAAAAAAACACGCCCATCAAGTTAGAAAACAAGACAGGCCGCAACGACCCCTGCCCCTGCGGGAGTGGCAAGAAGTTCAAGAAGTGTTGTGGGGCATAATCCCAACAGTCATCTCCGGCGGCGTAACCTTATGACCCTTTGACGCGAAGCAATTGACAATATTTGACACAAAGTATTTGACAGCGACTTTTATACCCTTTTCTCATCCCCCATCGTCAACGCCAATAACATACCCGCCACAGTGCCCTGAACCACAACCCCCAGAAACCAGACAAAAGCCATCACAAAAGGGATGGGCATCACGGAGAAACTGCCAAATCCCATGGAGGTGCCAGCGCTCAATCCAAACAAAAAACCAAATTGCATCGCGGTATTCTTGTTTTTGGTCTGCACAAATCGATCGAACATCAAAACGAGGACCAACGCACCCACCATGGTGACAGCGTACATGAGCCCCATGTTCATCTCTGGCATGGGCCTCCACAACTGAGCGGTTTGCCTGTAGAGATCGGACAACAGCAACCCATGAATTACATAATCGATGATGGTCCACGACACAAAAATACTGAGCACAGCCATTGCTTGTTTTTTCATATTATCTCCCTTGGCTCACCGTAGCCTTGATTTTTATCCTCAATATGCTAACCCGTTGTGGTTGCCAAGCGTATTATGAAAAAACCAAACTACATCACCCCCTCCGGTCTCAAAAATATTCAAAGCGAATTGTATCAACTGCTTCACGTCGAACGTCCACAGCTTGTTAAAACGGTCGCCTGGGCCGCCGCGAACGGCGATCGTTCTGAAAACGCGGATTACATCTATGGCAAACGCAGACTACGCGAAATCGATCGCCGCATCCGTTTTTTACAGTCCCGGCTGGATCATATTGAGGTCATTGATCCCGCGCGGGTCGTGAGCGACCGTGTGAGTTTTGGGGCCACAGTCACTGTGATAGATGAGGAGGGGGCACAAGCCGCCTATCAGATCGTCGGGTCCGACGAAACCGATGCCAGACAAAAAAAAATCAGTTGGGAATCGCCCATGGCCAGGGCCTTGCTGGGCAAGAAAAAAGGCGATGCGGTCATCGCCACCGTGCCCAAGGGGAAGATTGATTTGGAGATTATTGAAGTGAAATACAAATAAGGAACAGATAGAATTCAACTATGGCAACTACTGCAATTGTTGCAATCATTGCAATTGCTGCAATTGCCCATTGCTAATTGCATGATTGCATCTCGTCCCTTCGTCCCTCGTGAGCTCGTATCGTTCACCCCCCCTTCCCCAACATGGCGCTGTGCATACCCCACATGGGCAGGAAGATGGCGAGAGCAAAAACAGTCACGATACCAAAGATCATGACCAGCAAAATCGGTTCCAGCATCGTTGAGAGGTTTTTGGTCGTGTGTGAAATTTCGATGTCGTAATGTTCGCCCATGCTGATGAGCATGGTATCCAGCGAACCTGTTTTCTCACCGATGTTTGTCGCCTCAATGATGATGGGGGCAAAAAAAGTCAGTTTGCGCATGCTATCGGCGATCCCGTGCCCTTTTTCCACGTCGGCCTGCAACATCCTCACTTCGCGCATGAAGGCCTCATTGCCAATGGTCTCGGCAGTGATGCTGAGCGCCTTGGTCACAGGCAGACCGCTCTTGTACAGGCAAGCCAGAATGTTGGAAAATCTGGCGTTGGCCACCTTTAGCGCCAAGGGACCAAAAATGGGGGGTTTGAAGGTAAAGCGGTCAATGAGGTATTTCCCTTTGGCCGTTTTGTAGAATTTGTTATACGCGACAAATAAAAAGATGACCGCTATTAACAGCATCCACCCGTAATCGACAAAAAAGTTGCTGGTCCCGATCATGATTTTGGTGGGCAACGGTAATTCGGTATTCAATGAATCGTACATGGTTTTGAATTTGGGCACGACCAGGATCATCAGGGCTGAGATGGCCGAGCACAAAACGAACACCACGATTTTTGGGTACAACATGGCCGCCTTGATCCCTTTTTTCATGGCGTAGTCTTTTTCCAAAACCGACGCGAGCTGATCCAGCACCTCTTCGAGAATACCAGCCTCTTCACCACTGGCAAGCATGTTCACATACAAATCATCGAAGACATGTCCCTGTTTGGAAAACGCCCGCGACAAACTTGCCCCCTGTTGAATATCGATCTTGACCGCCTCCAGGGCTTCTTTGAAGGTGGGGTTCCTGGACTGGATCGCGAGTGTGCCCAGGATACTTTCCATGCCCATACCCGCCCGAAACAAGGTCCCGAACTGTTTGGTGAACAGCATCAACTCGTCCATTTTGACTTTCTTTTTAAAAAACTTTAAGTTGATTTGCATGTTCATGCCGCTGTTGCTGGCACGCACAGTGATGGGGATCATCCCTTGTTCGGAAATTTTGTTTTTGGCCACGATGATATTGTCGGCTTCAACCGTTCCTTGCATGAGCTGTCCGTTCATGCTTCTGGCTTTGTATGAAAACTTTGGCATAATATTTTACCCCGCTTGTCGCGCCGAAGCTTTAGCACAGGCGGATCAATCCTCGGCAATGACGCGAATGACCTCTTCGAGACTGATGAGCCCCATCTCAATCTTGGTAATACCATCCTCCGTGATCGACGGCAAATTGTTGTTACGCATGTACTTCATGATCTCATTCGAATCAGCATTGTTATGAATCAACTTTCTGATGTCGGTATTGATGGGGATGAGCTCAAAAATACCAATTCGTCCCGGTGCGTACCCCGTAAAATTGCAATCATCGCAACCTTTGGCGATATAATTCTTCTTGATGGGAAGGTTGTATTCATTCTCCGGACTGATTTCTTGTTTGCAACTTTGACAAAGGCGCCGCACCAGACGCTGGGCCAGAACCCCTTTTAAGGCGCTGGCGATCATAAATGGTTGCACTCCAATATCCTTGAGACGGTCAATCGCACCAGCCGCTGTGTTGGTGTGCAGGGTGGATAACACCATATGACCGGTGATGGCCGCTCTCACGGCAATTTCCGCAGTCTCTGCGTCCCGGATTTCACCGATCATGATCACATCCGGGTCTTGGCGCAGGGAGGCTCTCAAGACCTTGGCAAAGGTTAACCCTGTCTTTTCGCTCACTGCGATCTGGTTGATCCCATCGAGTTCATTTTCCACCGGATCTTCGATCGTCATGATGTTGAGTTCGGGAGAATTGATACGCATGAGTCCCGCATACATCGTGGTGGATTTACCGGAACCTGTGGGACCTGTGACCAAAAAAATTCCGTACGGTCTGGAAATGATTTCGGTAAATATTTTGCGGTCTCTTTCCAAAAAACCAAGACCCTCAATGGTCTTGATGCTGTCGCGAGAAAAGAGGCGCATCACGACTTTTTCGCCAAACGAGGTGGGGCACGTGTTAATACGCATATCCAATGGCTTGCCGACCAGCTTCACCCGGGCACGACCATCTTGTGGAACGCGCCGCTCGGCAATATTGAGCGAGCACATGATTTTGATGCGGCTCACCACACCCATGTGCATGCTCTTGGGCAGGTTGCCCCTTTCACGCATCACACCATCGATACGGTACCTGATCCGGCAATTCTCTCTGAAGGGTTCGATGTGGATATCGCTGGCTCCCTCTTTTTTGGCGCGCGCGATGATGTTATTGACTGTCGCGATGATTTTGGGACCAGAGGCCATTTCGCGAATTTTTTTGGTCTCGACCTCGGTCTCCACTTCGTCGGAATCTGTGAGCTCCATCGTCACACTGGCTGTCTCGATCGCGGTGGTGCGGCTATGGTGTTTTTCCAGAAATTCCAGAATGGCCTGGGCCGAACCCAGACACTTAACGAAACCCTCCGGGAAATACCCCCGCAGATCTTCAATCGCCGCGGGATCACCGGGATCCGCCATCACCACGATCGCTTGGCCATCTTCCTGCTTGCGAATGGGCAGGGTCAGGTGTTTTTTGGCCAGATGGAAGGGCATGGTCCTCAAGACTTCAACTTCGATTTCTTCCGAATTGGGTTGATGCAGGGGGATTTCCAGTTTCTCGGACAAAAACTTCAACAAGGTTTCTTCTTCAACAAATCCGCGAGAAATGAGGATCTGGCCCAAATCGATTCCCAGATGATCGGCACTGGCCATGGCCAGCGTGAGTTGGTCTGGTGAGACCAGCTTTTCCTTGACCAGATCCTTGGCAAAGGCTTCCACCATATTGTTGGCCATTGCTATGGGTTTTTTCTTTGCCGGAGCTTGATCGCTTTGTTCTTTTTGTAATGCCTGTTCAGCCATGTCATTCACCTCTGCGTGATGGTAAAATTCCATCACCTTATATTGTACGGGACGAATCCCCACCTGCCAAGCAATATTTCCATTTAATATCGACCACACTTTTTACGCCAAACAAAATAACAGATAACTCCCTGTAAAACATCGGAATCAATTGCGACAACGACTTCAATGAGCAACAGACAATTGGCAATTGATGTAGTTGCTCGTTGAGACAATTGAAGCTGTGGTTTTGCCTTACGCCTTAAGCCTTATGCCCCTCGTGAACACCTGAACACTTGAACACTTGAACACGTAAACACGTGATCGTATATTCATTGCATTCATCACAACAATTGCTTAATCTTCAAATGACAGGAGGCTATTATGTCATATGATATTTCGTTCGAAACTTTTCTGCAGGAAGTGATTGACCGCAAGGCCAGCGATGTGCACATTTCGCAAGGGGCCCCTGTCATGTTGCGCGTCGATGGCGAGCTAGTGCCCACCAAGCACGCGCCCACTGTTATTCTGACCGGTGAGGATTCACGCCTTTTGTGCACAAAATATTGCACCGAAGAGATGTTGGCCGAGCTCGAAAAAGAGCGCGAGCTCGATTTTTCGTTTTTTTTCGAAGACAAATCGCGCTTCAGGGTCAATTTGTTTTACCACATGGGCAACGTCACAGGCGCGTTCAGGCCCATCCCCTCCAAAATCCCCACGATGGAGGCATTGGGTCTGCCGCAGGCGCTTAAGGGGCTTACCGATCTCCCTCGCGGCCTCATCTTGGTCACAGGGCCCGCGGGTTCCGGTAAATCCACCACGATGGCCGCGATGATCGGTCACATCAATCAAACACGCGGAGACCACATCATCACCATCGAAGACCCCATCGAATTTGTGCACACCTCCAAACGGGCCCTCGTGGCACAACGAGAGGTGGGTAAAGACACACACAAGTTCGTCAACGCCCTCAAATACGCCCTGCGCCAGGATCCCGATGTGGTGCTCATCGGCGAAATGCGCGATCTGGAAACAGTGGGGGCCGCCATCACCATTGCCGAAACGGGGCATCTGGTCTTTGGCACCTTGCACACCAACACGGCTGTCCAGACCATCAACCGCATCATCGACGTTTTTCCGGCACATCAGCAATCACAGATCAGAACACAATTATCGTTCATCCTCATGGCAATCGTTTCGCAACAACTCGTACCCAAGATTGGTGGCGGTCGTCAGCTCGTGCAGGAAGTCATGATCCCCAACCATGCCATCCGCAATCTCATTCGGGAAGATAAGATTCATCAACTCTACACCGCCATGCAGATCGGTCAAAAGGATTCGGGCATGATCACAATGAATCAAGGCCTGGCTTACTATTGTAAAAAAGGGGTGATCAGCAGGGAAGATGCACTGGAACACGCTACCGATTTGGACGAACTAAAAAAATCGCTAGGCATGTAACACCAGCTCCAATGGGCTAGATAATAAAGGTTTTTTTATTTTTTTCCACAGAAATCGCTTGCCACAAATACCATACGGTTGTATGGAGGCAACGTCGGGCTCCATTGATTGACTCCATCCAACATCTTCCCGCCGTTTTTTTGTTTTGTTCACTTGCTTTCACTGTGTTTTTTTGTGTTTTCTAAACGAGTAAAAAAATACTCATTTTTTACTTGCCATCACTGATTTATTATTGTACGCTACTACAATACACATGTTTGATCCCAGCATCAGGAGGGGCCTGATACTGGGGGAGAACAAAACAAACCTTAAGGGGTAACTTATGAATAATCGTGGTTTTACATTAATCGAATTGATCCTCGTGATCGCTATCCTTGGTATTTTGGCTGTTTCCGCCATGCCCAAGATCTTTAGCCTTACCAACGAAGCCAACACAGCGGCCGCCTCTGGCGTTGCTGCCAACGTGCTTGCTGGTATCACTCTGTACGGTGCCAAACAAATGGCGAGCACCGGTGTTGAGTCCTATCCAGCTACTTTGGACGGCGTTGCTGATGCTACACCTTGCGCGATTGCTACTCCCTGCTTCACAAACGTTGTGAAGGACGGCGTCACCAGAGACTGGACCAAAACCGATGGAACACATTACGTACATGCGACAGCTGGTACGTATACCTACATCCCAGCCACAGGCCTTTTCTCGAAATAAGCCTGACTTAACTTAAAAACAAAACCCCGGTCCCGCTCATGCGGGATCGGGGTTTTTTTTTGCCCTGTTATTCATTGCCGACAACACCATTCTCCTGTACAATGGAAATACAATATTTGTTTGGCCCGATTTCAGGGGGGCCTGAGGTCGGGTTTGAACGAATAGCAACAAAGGTGTTATCACCCTCGATAGATTCCCCCTTTCGCAACGGTTTAGCTTGTCCCCCTGTCTGAGTTTCGTTTGAAAAAGATTTGAAATTATTTTCTTCAAAGATGATCGTCCGAAGGAATAGTTCTTGAAGACCAGGAGTTT
>CAZGMS010000018.1:0-11725 GCA_964526915.1 uncultured Nitrospirales bacterium | reverse complement strand
CAATGAAGCAATCAGGAAATGAAGAAATATGGGAAGGTGCAATTGGCCTAGACGGTTCGAGTGGTTTGGGATGGCGATGTGGTTGACGAGATTGTCAGTTTTTATCAAATAGACAGAAGCCCTGCTGCCGATAGCGGGGTGTACGACATAAAAGTGGGTGATTTGAATTGAGTACCCCCACTCCTGTTGTCAGGAGGGGGTGGCTGAAAGCCGGGGGCGGTAGAGAATATGGGCATTTCCCGTCACTCAGCTTATCACGATACTACCTCCCCACCGCTTCCCGGAGCCCCCCCTTACAAAACCGGGGCGGCGCCAAAGTTTACCATCAATGATTTACAATTTACCCACAAATATGTCGTACGCCCCGATAGCGGTACCAATTGACGTAAAATAATAACTGATGTAGAATTATAGTTCGTGTGTAATGAGAAGGGGGGGGTATGGGGAAGAGAGGATTTACACTGATTGAGCTCATTCTGGTTCTGGCGATTATTGCCATTATGGCGGTGGCGGCAATGCCAAAGATATTCAGCCTGACGACCGAGGCGAAGATCGCCCAGCGCGATGGTCTGGTGGGGGCTGTCAGATCGGCGATTCAGATGTATGCCGTAAAAATTGTGGTCGTGGGGACGGGCAGACAATACCCTCTCTCGCTGGACAACGGTATGCCACCGGGGACCTGTCACGCAGGCTTTGGCTGTTTTAATGTGGTGCTCAAACAGACCTCGATGCCCACCTTGTCCGAGTGGATCAAGACGAATTGGAACGATTACAAACATGTCCCGACAAATAAGACATTTCGCTATAACAATCTCACAGGCCAGTTTACACAGTTGTGAAAACAAGGCATAAGGCGTAAGGTGTAAGGTGCCAAAAAAAAGGCCTCTTTTGCAAGAGGCCTTTTTGGTAGGGGCGAGGCTCGACTCGCCCGATGATTGGTCCGGTCCAGCCCGGCGTTCCTACTGTTTACTGCTTTTCGTTGCAGGGATGCGTCTCATCAGCACAAGTCCCGCGAGCATGGCCAGTATCATGGTGCCGGTGGCCTGGCCCGATGTCGTGGCGAGTGGGTTGAGTGAACAACCGCCGCCGCCGCCAAATCCCATTACCTTATCGGCTTCTATCTCACAGTCATCTCCAATGCCATCCTCGTCGCTGTCCTTTTGGTCCTCATTGGCGATTTGTGGGCAGTTGTCGGCGAGGTCGGCAATGCCGTCATCGTCGGTGTCGACTATTTCGCCTTCATTTTCATTTGCATCTGCATCGGCATCTTCATCTGCATCGTCGAGGTTGACTTCACCTTCGCCTTCGCCTTCGCCTTCACCTTCACCTTCGCCTTCGATTTCACCTTCACCTTCGCCTTCACCTTCGCCGGCTATTTGTTGTTTGGGGTCTACAGGAGGGGCGGGAAGGCCCTCTACGGCATCGTCCTTGGTGTTAATTAACAAGCCGCCTTCTTCAGGGCATATATCGAAGAAACCATTATCATAGGTTTCGTATTTCTGTATTAATGATTTGATGAGATTTCCTTCTTGAGCATTGGTCACTTGATTGAGTGTCTTGAACTGGCCAAAGTAGACATATTGAGTTGGCAGGGTTTCTGATTCGGGTTTTGGCAATACCGAAATCGCAAATGTATGTCGATCTACGCCATCAACGACTATGCGGGCGTCAGGATCGTTACTGATATCAATGTGGACTTCGGTGAGCGGTTGCTTCACCTCACCGTCTTGTGCGACTATATGCATGCTGACACATTCCACAAAACGGGTTGCGTCTCCCTCTTGGAATTTGCATTCAGCGCGTATAGGCAAGGCCCCATCTTCGCAGGTTATTTTTTTAGGTTTTGCAGATTGGTCACCGGGTTGTTCTGGGGGGGTGGGGAGGCCTGTGATTGCATCGTCTGAAGAGACTGCAATCGGAGGAGCATCGCTGGCGCAAATAGCATACTTGGAATCATCAAGCGGGTATCCTTCAATCAAGGGTTGGATTTTTGCCAACTCCGCATCGCCTAATACGAAAAGTTTTTGGGGAGTTTGGCCATCGAACATGTAATAGATAAAAGGCGTGGAATCTTCCAACACAGCAATTGCAAATGCGTGTTTATTAATGCCACCGAGGAGAGGTGCAATGGTGGTTGAAGCTCTTGTTATTACGCTGGACAAATCAATCGAAAGCTCAGTCGCGCTCTCTATGTTGACGCAGTCGATGCCGTTTGATGTAGCGTTAATGGCACAAGTGACTGGTGTTGGCGTACCTTCTTTGCAGGCCAGTATGGGAGCTTCTGGCGGAACCTCGCTATCTTGTTGCGCTTGCTCGGGAGCAGGAAGTCCTTCGTCGGCGGAAGCGGGGTCAATTTGGATTGGATACTCGCTCAGGTCTGGCACACAGGCACCATACAATCCATCGCTCAAACTTGCCTCTGAGAGAAATTTTTCATAAGCAGCGATCCGGGCGATGAGAAAATCGATGTCGGCTTCTTCTTGTAAAAGATACAGTGTCAGTGTCTGACCATCCAGGATGAAATGGTCGACATCATCTGGCGTGATTTTTGTAGTATCACCATCAGCATTGCTGTTTACCATGAGGGCAAACGCGCTACGAGAAATGCCCTTGATGTCAAAAGTAAAATCGGCAGTTGCCCCAGGAAAACCAATCACAAAGAAAGGTTTTTCGAACCCCCCAGAGGCATCAACACAGTCGATCGTTTTCATGGTGACGTTGTAAGAACAGCTGATCAAACGAGCAGGGGCCTCCGTTGGACAAGTCAGATCCGTGTGAGAGCTTTCGGCTGGAGGTGGTGGAGGTACGGCCGTGGCTGATTGAGAATAGAGTGCAAACAAACAAACAAAAATCGATAGTGTGATCAGTCTATAGGTTTTCATGATTCCTCCCCAAAAAAGTTGTTCATGAGCCCTATTATGCAATATCGGTGCCAGTGTTTGTGGCAATAATTTTATATAATAACAAATGGTTACAAAATATTGTTAAGAAATGGATATGTGCTTTTTTGATGTTTTATCATTTTGAATGGGCATTTGTTGCCGGGTTGGCTACCAATTCTTCTAAACAAGACACGGCGTAGGCGGGGATGATGTGGATGGTGTAATCAGTTCTTTGAATGCGGGAGTAGGGTGCCAGGGAAATCATCACGGCATTCCTGTTTTGATAAACTCGGTTGTATAGGTCCAGACCCCGATACTGGTGTGTGTTAAGCTTGAGAGCGGCCTTGCATTCAATGGGGATGATCTGATTGTGAGTCTTTTGGATGAAATCAATCTCATAATTTTTTTCCCTGAAACCGCAAATGTCGGGGAAGCGTGGCAAAAGCTCGTTACAAGCCCACTGCTCCAATAGTCCTCCCAATGGTTCGCGGTGGGCGCTGTTTAAGGTGTTGATGATGTTGATGGAAGGGACACCCATTTCGCGTTTGAATTTTGCCAGCCCCACATCGAAGAGGTAGCGTTTGGGGTGAAAAGAGTTTGAGTTGTTGGGATTGTGTGTTCGCTGTTCGATCTTTGTGATGAATCTCCAGCCTTCGAAGACGGACAAAATATTTTCTGCCAATTTTGGGTTGTTCTGAATCATCAGCGTTTTTTTATAGGGTTGCCCCAAAATGTTGGCGACGCTGACGATGGCGCGATCGAACAAATTGACATACTCTTCGGAAAAAAATCTTAAAAAATCCTGCTTCATTGTTGCCAGGTATTCCGTAAATTTTTGATTGAGGTCTGGTCGTGCAACATGCCCAAGATAATGGAGTGTGATTGCGGGCAGGCCGCCACAGATGAGATAATGGTCAGCAAGTTCCAGGAGAGTTTGATGCGTTAGTGGAGAAATCTCTGTGACTTTGTCGGCGCGCGAGACCCATTCTTCCAGACCATATTTTCTGATCGATGAGTCTGTTTGTTCGTTCGCGCGCAGAAACTCCAGGAAAGTGAAGGGAGTCACTGTGATTGTTTCGAAACGCCCCACGGGGATCCGGCAATTCGTATCGCGAAAAAGCCGTGTCATCATGGACCCGCTCAAAATGACTGTTTGCCGGGGCCAATCCTCCTTCATTTGACGAACATAATGGCCCAAACGCAGACTTTCGTTTGCCTCATCAATAAAGAGGATTTTGCCTGTATTTGGAGTAAACTGGCATTCCTGTGTTAACAATTCCTCAAAATCAGAAAATTCCTTTGTGCGATCTATTTTTTCTACGAGTATTTTCTTTTTTTCCAGATTCAATTCCACGCATTGTTGTTGAGAACTAGTAATAGCACTCTTTATTGCAGTTGTTTTGCCTACTTGTCTGACGCCATCAACAAGGAGAACGTTTTTATGCTCCTGATTACATTTGATAAATTCGATTATTTTATGAGATATTTGTCTTTTGATCATGTTTTATCGTACTAAAATATGGCCGTATTAGCAACAAATAATCATGAAATATGGTCATATTTGAGAAGGTGCGCCAAACGACGGAGAAAAAAAGGCCTCCGTTTGGAGGCCTTTTGGGGACTATTCTGGGATCAAAGGGGAATCACTGATTGTTTATTTTCAAAGAGGGCACTCGTCTCATCAAAACAAGTCCAAACAGCACGCTTAATATCATGGCATACGGGGCGTGATTTGAGGTTGTGGCGAGTGGGTTGAGTGAACAACCACCATCGTCAGAATTGGCAAAAACCTTGTTGGCATCCACGGCTACTTCGCAGTCATCACCAATGCCATCCTTATCTGCGTCAAGCTGATCCTCATTGGCGATTTGTGCGCAGTTGTCTGTTGCGTCGGGGATACCATCGGTATCTGTGTCAATGACATCGACTGCTACCTCATCTCCACCCTCGATGACCACTTCACCTTCACCTTCGACTTCACCTTCACCTTCGACTTCGGCTTCACCTTCACCTTCGACTTCAGCTTCGACTTCTTCTTCAACTTCTGCTTCGACTTCAGCTTCACCTTCACCGGCAACGGCGTCTGTGGGTTCTTCAGCAAGGTATTTGGGGAGACCAGCTATAGCAGTGGCAGGGTCAATAAAGATTGGAATCTCCGCGTCATTTGGTACGCAAACACCATAGATACCATCGTCAACAGAATGAGCTTTTAGAAAATCAGCATACGCATCGATTCTGGAGATTAGCAAATTGATGTCAGCTTCGTCTTGTAAGAGATACAGTGTCCGTGAGCGACCATCAAATAGAAAATGGTTGACGTCTGCTGGCGTGATTATTCCGGGATTTGCATCGGCATTGCTGTTTACCATGAGGGCAAATGCGCCACGAGAAATTCCCTTAATGTCAAATTTGGTAGCCTCTGTTGCCCCCCTAAATTTTATTGCAACAGTTATTCTTGGGGTAGCCGCGCGATCAGAACAGTTAATAGCCGTCAAGTCTGAATCGTAAGCGCAACTAATTATCACCGCAGAGGCAACTTTAGGGCAAGTCAGCGCAGTGGGTCCAGTTTCAGCTAGTGTAAACGCTTGGGCGTAGGGAACAAAAAGGCACAGCAATAATGACAAATAAATCAGTCGATAGGTTCTCATTTGTTTCTCCTTGTCACGCTATGCTCTTTTACTGGGCAATTGCGGACTATTAAGGTTGTTCGAAGGCCTAATGAGCAAAACTGGTGCCAAATTGATTAATGATAATTATTTGTAAAATTAACAGGTTAACAAAATAATGTTGGGGGATTGATGTTACTATTTTGATATTTTATCATTTTGAATGGGCAATTATTTCCAGTTCATATTCGAGGGGCGTATGATCGGGGGCCGGTCCAGCCCGGCCCCTACGACTCGCAATGATGGGGAAAACATTTCAATTGTATGTGTCAGTTGCAGAAAATGCGATTGTTTTCTATGAGAGCGCCTATGAGTTCAAAAAAATATTTTTGGCTGATTTCTTTTGTTTTGTTTATGACGCACTCAACTTTCGCACACGCGTTTTCCGTCAACATCGGCAAGCCCGATACGTTTTCCAAAATCGCCAAAGAGGTCGGTCCCACCGTCGTCAATATCTACACGACCAAGGACCTTCGCGAATCGCCCAACTCGTACAGTGGCGTGAACCCTTATTTCGAAAAAAACTACGGTGCTGTTTATAAAAAATTTCAGCGCAACCAAACAACGGGAAGTGCCTATCATTCGCTGGGCACAGGGTTCATCATTACGGCAGAGGGCACCGTGCTCACCAATTATCACGTGATCGCGGGGGCCGATGACATTTACCTGGCTCTTAACGATGGCCAAAAAGTGGAGGCCTCATTGCTGGGGGTGGACACAACCCTCGATATCGCTTTGCTCAAAATCAATAAGGTTGATACGTATCCCGTGGCAGAGTTGGGTGATTCCAACAACACCGTGATTGGTGATTGGGTGGTGGCTGTGGGTAACCCGTTTGGACTCGGACAAACCATCACAGCGGGCATTGTGTCGGCCAAGGGGCGCGCGTTGGGTGCCGGACCGTACGATGATTTCATCCAGACCGATGCCTCGATCAATCCCGGCAATTCCGGCGGACCGTTATTTGATATGGATGGGACGGTGATTGGCATCAACACGGCAGTCATTTCTGCGGGACAGGGCATAGGTTTCGCCATCCCCATCAATCTGGCCAAACAGGCGCTGGAACAACTCAGATCAAAAGGAAAAGTTTCTCGTGGTTGGCTGGGGCTGACGGTCAAGGACATCAGCGAGGCCGAAGCAAAACTGCTGGGTGTCGATGTGCGGGCAGGCGTTGTGGTGACAGACCTGGTTCCCCAAGGCCCTTCTCAAATTGCCGGGCTCAACGTCGGTGATGTGGTTGCGAGAGTGAACGATGAGCCCGTGACCAACGCGCAGACCATGCCATCGCTCATAGCCAAGTATCTGCCGGGGACCGCTGTGACACTCCAAATCATCCGACAAGGCAAACCGGAAACCATCCAGACTGTCTTGGGCGATCTCGATGACCCCAACAAGACCTTTGTTTACCCTGCCACCACATCCATTGCGCCGGTTCTGCCAAAGGACATCATTGGTATCGACGTGAGAGACATCGAAAAGGCCGATAAGCTTGGCAACAAGTCAGGGGTCCTGATCACCAATATTCACAAGGATTCAGCGGCCTTCAATTTGGGGCTATTGAGATCTGATGTGATCACCAAAATCAATGACAGTGCCATTGGTAACGTGGATGGGTTCAGAAAGATGATCGACAAAGTTGCCCGAGGGGAACCCCTCACGTTCACAGTTTGGCGGAGTGGACAGGAACGTTCTTTCACCCTGCAGAAGTAGGGGCCGGGCTAGACCGGCCCAATGATCGGACGAGTCATGACTCGCCCCTACACTTCATCGGCCCCGTAATCGCTGTGATGCTTCGTTCCGGACGCAAATATTTCTGTGCCGCCTGCTGGATTTGGGCTGTGGTGACTTTTTTGATCCTGTTGGTGAACTCATACCATTCTTCCATTCCCTGCCCGTAAATCTCGTTGAGGGCCAGTTGCATGGCGATGGCGCTGATCTTCTGATTTTCGATTTCCTGATTTCCAATGATGTAATTTTTGGCCCGATCAAGCTCGGTTTGCGAAATTTCTGTGTCACGCAATTGATCTAGTTCTTTGAAGATTCCCTTGATGGCGGTATCTGCCTTGGAAGGTTCAGTAGCGATGTAAGCGCCAAAGAACCCTGTTTCCAATCCTTCGATGAGGGTTGTGGACACTGTGTAGGCCAGAGATTGTTTGTCCCTGAGTTCCAAAAACAGCCGCCCCCCTTGCCCCGAAAGGATGTTGCTGAGGATTTCCATCGCGTATTTGTCCTGGTCGTACAGGGAGGTACTCAAAAAACCGATGGCCACATGCGTTTGCTCCTTTTTCTGGTTTTTAAACAGGACGGGATGATCGTGTGGTCTATTGGGTTTTGATAAATTGATTTTGTGAAAGGCTGATTTTTTGAGGCAGGCAAGTTGGTCGTTGAGCAATTCGAGGATCTCCTGCGTGTTCACGTCGCCTGTGACTGCAATCACGAGGTTTTGCGGGGTCATGATCAGCTGATAGTATTTCTTGAGCTGTTCCAAACTGAGTGCGTTGATTGACAGTTTCTCACCCAACGGGTGCAATTGATAAGGGTGTCCCCTGAACAGATGCTTGAGCAGGAGGCTGAAGGCCGTCTGGGCGGGATTGTCGGAGCGGTTTTTGATGCTTTCCAGCATGAGTTTTTTTTCTTTGCTGATTTCTGTTTTAGCGAAGGCGGGGTGCAAAATGACATCGGAAAAGACAGGAATGGCTTGATGGCGTTTTTCACTCAAAAACGAAAAAGACAATCCGAAGGAATTACGTCCTGTGTAGCCGCCCAGATGCCCACCGAGCCACTCGCATTTTTCGGCCAGTTGTTCCTGATTGAGTGTGACCGTGCTACGCGTGATGATGCTGGACAACAGGTGATTGATGCCGTTGTTGCGCGCTGTCTCATACCTAAGCCCCCCCAGAGAGGCTGTTTTTATCGATACCAGCGGGAGTCTGTGGTTTTCCTTTACGATGACACGAACGCCATTGTCGAGTTTGTATAAGAACGTGTCTTGAAGCCTCTGTTTCGGTTGTCGTTTTTTTGCGAAGGCATCCGGTTTGTGGGCGAAAACATTTTTGTTGATTCTGATGGCAGATTTTTTGGGGAGCACGATCGCCAGAGTGGCTTTGGACATGTCCAGATACGTGTTGGCGGCCTTTTGAATATCGCTGGCAGTGAGTTTGCTGACCGTTTCGATGTACGCTTCATCGAAGCGGTAATTGCCCGACAGGATCTCGTAGGTAATCCATTTTCGCGCTGTGCCCTCACAGGTTTGTCGTTCATAAACCAGTTGTGCCTTGGCCAGCAGTTTGGCGCGTTCAATCTTTTCCTCCTCAAAGGGGATTGCTTTGACGTGGTCAATTTGTTTGCAGATTGAGAGCAGGGCTGGGGTGATCTGTTGCGGGTTGAGCTGACAGCTGATGATGAACACGCCCGGGTATCTGGGTGTGTAACAAGTGCTGTAAATGTTGTGGACGAGTTGTTCTTTTTCCTTGGTGTTTTGTTCGAGCAATGAGGTTTCGGCTTCGCCCAACAGGTGACTCAGGACGTCCATGGCCGGGACGTCAGGGTGCGCGAGTTCGGGGGCCGCAAAGGCAAGTTCCAAGTGTGTGGCGTTGATGTCCATTTTGTGCGTGAGTATTTGATACGTTGTTTTTGCGGGTTCTTCGGTGAGGGTGTTGTGCGTCTGGGGGGCATTGATGGCGTGGCGGAAGGTGTTTTCCAGGCCTTGATTGAGTGTGGATTCGTCAATGTTGCCGCAGACCGCGAGCACCATGTTTTGCGGGCAATAATATTTGTTGTAGAATGATACGATGTCGTCGCGCGAAAAGTTTTTGACCAACTCCTTGGTGCCGATGATCGGACGGCCATACGGGTGTTTTTGGTAAAAATGGCCAAAGAGCAGATCCGACAGAACCCGGTGAGGGTTGTCCTGGGATCTGAGAATCTCCTCGATCACAACCTCTTTTTCACGATCGATCTCAACGGGATCAAAGGTGGCATCAAACGCCATTTCCTTGACGATGTTGAGTCCCAGAGAAAAGTGATCGCTGGGCAAATTGATGTAATAGACCGTTTGATCCCAGGAGGTGTAGGCGTTCAGTTCGCCTCCATGCGCCTCGACCAAGGTCGCGATTTCGCCTGCTTGATACGATTTGGTGCCCTTGAATACCAGGTGCTCGATCAGGTGGCACATTCCCGATTGCTGATTGGTTTCGTTGACAGAACCGATCTTGATGCCCAGATGAATTGAGACAATGTTGGCTTGGTCGAATTTTTCGTAAATGACGCTGAGCCCGTTGGTGAGTGTGGTTTTTTTTGAGAATTGTGACATGAAACCTCGCTTTATGTGAAGAGAACCCATAAGACATAAAACAAAACAGCGTCAAATAACATTTCAAAGAACTCTTTCCAAACAGCTATTTGTCTGCTACAATAAAGTGTGGGGTTTTATAATTGATTTATCAATGGTGACCACGACTATGAAGAAGAGAAGCATCTTACTGGTTGAGGACGACGTTTCATTGCGCTTTGCCATTGAGGCGTTTTTTTCGGGCCGGCACGACTACACGATCAAATCCGTGGGGAGTGCTATTGCCGCCAAGGATTGTCTGAGCAGGGAGAGGTACGATCTGGTGCTGTCCGATATCAAGATGCCAGAAATGAGTGGCTACGAATTGTTGGACCATGTCAAGTCTCTCAATCAGGACATCCTGTTTGTTGTCATGACGGCGTTCGGAACGATCGAGGAGGCCACCAAGGCCATGAAGAGCGGAGCCTATGACTTTGTGGTCAAGCCGTTTCAGTTGTCAACCCTGGATAATGTCGTGGCCAGCGCATTTGCCGATCATGACCTGGACCAGCAACGAAAGGGACAGATCAAGGAGTCCACCCAACAACCCGTGACCAGTGAAGGGAGAATTCCCACACGAAAATCCCAGACCCCCTTTGTCACCAATAATGCCAAAATTGAAGCGTTGATTGAAAGCATCAAGAAGATTGCCGCCAGCAAAGCTACGGTTCTCATTCAGGGCGAGAGCGGCACGGGGAAAGAGCTCATTGCCAAGATGATCCATGATTTTAGCCCGCGCGCGAATCAGGCGTTCGTGGCCATCAATTGTGCGGCCATGCCCGACACACTCCTGGAGAGTGAGTTGTTTGGTCACGAAAAAGGGTCTTTTACGGGGGCGATTCAGAGGCAGATTGGCAAGTTCGAAACCTCTGACGGAGGCACCATTTTGCTCGACGAGATCAGCGAGATGAGTTTGAACATGCAGACGAAGCTGTTGCGTGTGTTGCAGGAACACGAAATCTATCGTGTGGGCGGCACAAAGCCTGTCCCTCTCAATTTACGGGTGGTAGCGTCGACCAATCGTGATCTTTACTCCTACATGAAACAAGGTCATTTTCGGGAGGATTTGTATTATCGCATCAACGTGATTCCCGTCGTAGTTCCTCCACTCAGGGAGAGGGGAGATGATATCATCACGCTGGCCAATCATTTTATCAACGAGTTTGCTTCAGTCCATGGGCGAAATCCCATTGTGCTTGATGAACTGGCACGGTACAAACTCATGAATCATCCCTGGTACGGGAACGTGAGAGAGTTGCGAAATGGTATGGAGAGGGCGGTGCTCGTGGGAAGTCTGGATCACGTTGTTCAAGATGATCTTCGCAGTGAGAAACAGATCGCGTCAAATAGCCTGGCGAATCAGAGTACGTGCACACCCGCGCCAGAACAACCCCTGGTTGAATTGACCCTCGACGAAGTGGAAAAGCGCGTGATCTTCGAAACTCTCCGGCGGTGTGACGGAAACCGCACGAAAACCGCCGAAAAACTGGGCATCAGTCTCAGGACCCTGCGCAATAAGCTCAAGCTGTTCAAGTTGGAGGAAGAAGGAATGGACCGTGAAAACAGCTGAAAGCTCAAAGCCTAATAAAGGGCATCTCTAATAACCATGTTCGTTACGAAGAATTACAATCTGAGTCGACGTAACTGGTCAGCGTTTTTTTGGGGATTTGTGATCTGGTAGGACTTGGGATTTCGCCCTCGCCCTTTGGGGAGAGGGTTAGGGAGAGGGGGCGAAAAAAAGGTTGTCAGAAAAATAAATTTTATTTTTAATACGATTTTTCTTGACGTTGTTTTTTTGCAAAAAACGTGTTTGTATTTCTGAACGATGTTGTTTTCAGCAAGGC
>CAZGMS010000017.1:0-3305 GCA_964526915.1 uncultured Nitrospirales bacterium | reverse complement strand
CGGTTTTGCTGGCGGGGGCGGTGGGGGTGGTGACGGTGGCCAAACGGCATTGGGCACCAAAACCTGTGGATGATTTCGCGGAGTCTGTAGGACATTTAGAAGAACAGCGAACAGCGGATCATATTGAGACACAAAGTCAGGACTCCCTTTATCATAATCCTTGGTTCACCGAAAGCGATGCCCCGAATGGTGTTCCTGAGCCGAGCTTGACTGAACCCGTGGTAGCGACCTCCAAGACTATTCCGGTAGTTATTCCAAAGGTGGCGGTGCCCCAAACACCGATAGCAACGCCCTCTCCCGGAGTTGCGATGAAACCAGCTGTTGCTATTCAATCCCTGAGCGCTGTAGATCAACTGATGGGAACGGCTTCCGTATCTACTCCTGCACCAGCACTAGGACAGGCAACTCCTAAACCAGCAGTGATTCCAGTAGGATCTACTCCACCCAGACACGCTTTGCCACTGGCTCCCGTATCAGAGCCTGTTTCGGCACCAAGGCAGGTAATTCCGTTAGCTCCAGCAGTCAAGCCAGCAAGTCCGGCACCGGTGGTTGCGAGAGCTGAGGTGAAAGCTGTGGCACGCGCGGATACCACTGTAAACGATTCGTTTCCAAAAATTCCTGATTACAAAATATTGAGGCAGATCGGCCAAGGTTCTTTTTCCAAGGTCTATCTTGCTGAGAGCGTGGCGACAGGTGAAAAATATGCGATCAAGGTCTTGTCACCGGGATTGGTTGCAGATCCCAGGGTTTTGACAAAATTTTACAAAGAGGCTGTGGCCTATCAGACCATTGCATCGGAACATGTGGTCAAACTCCATAGCTTTGTCAGTCGGACTGGTGAGCCTCCCTACATGATTCTGGAATATGTCCCGGGAGGCACCATGTTGCAGTGGTCTGCTGAGCACCGTGACACGAAGAAGTATCATAAGCAATTTGCCGAGGTCATGCTGGCTTGTGCCAAGGGCATCATTGATATCAATCAGGCAGGTCTTTTGCATCGCGACATCAAGCCTGACAATATTTTTATGACGACCGAAGGGACTCCCAAAATAGGTGATCTGGGCCTATCAAAGGTTCAGGCAGTGCAGACCAGTTCGGTGGGCGTGGGGACCTTGGTGTATCAATCACCTGAGCAACTGACATCCAGCGATATCGACGTGCGGAGTGATCTGTATTCACTGGGCGCAACCATGTACTACGCGTTCACGGGTCAAGCCCCGTATTATGGCACACCCGCCACACAGGGAGACAGCATTAAGGAAAGGGCTCTGTGGCTCCTGAGTGCGCCACAACTCGATCCGTGGGTTGTGAACAAAAAAATTCCCGAACCCCTCAGACGCATCATTTTACTGCTGACCATGCGCGATCGAAATGATCGGTATCAAACACCAGAGGAATTGGTTGAGGATCTGGGGTTGTATTTGAAAGGCAAAACCCTCAAGCACGCTACACGCAAGGCGGTCGCGATGAGTTCCTCGCAACTCACACTGGTTCCCCCGCAAAAAGAAGGTGATGTTGTGGTGCCTCGTGGGTCTTTTATGAGTGAGTTGGGGTTGCTTGAAGACGTTGGTCGTTTGGCCCGTTTCCCAAACACCAGAAAACAACGAGGAGCATGAACATGACATTCTCATTAAACACACTTTTGCCCTCATATGCCTTGTTTACGCTGATAGGTTGTGATTCAAAGGACAAACCCGATGATTCGTCTGTCGTTGGTGATACAGCCGAATCGGATGTTCCCGTCGACACGCAGGACACTGGGGAACCCACTGACACAGACACTGACGACGATACGGGTATTCCTTTTGATCCTGCACCCAGTGTGGGCTGTGAGGATTCCACATTCACCACCATTGCCGAGGCGCTGGACTATTTTCCCGACACCAAGACCATCGAGCTTTGTGACGGGACTTATTATGAGCATCTTTGTCTGAAGGATCGCTCTCTCTTGCTGGCGGCGCGTGCTGGTAATGACGCGGTGTACATTGATGGCAGTGGCGAGGACCGGATGATCACCATGCAGTACACCGATGAGATGACGGAGGAGGAGATTATTTTGCTCTCTGGCTTGCATCTGGTCAATGGTTATGCGGACGGATGCAATAATCCTTCGGCCCTGTACATCGCCGGGAACACGGCGGCGTATCCCTATTCTGTTCAAATTGATAACACCGAGTTATCACAAAATTATTCGGAACAGGGCGGTGCCTCGTGGATCACATTTTCTTCTTTGGGTGGGACGGCAGTGTTGGATCAGTTGACGGTGGCAGGAAACACAAACGGTGGGGGGGAGGTGCCTGTTTACAACTCAATGACGTTTCAGAGCCTCGATCGCAACGTGGATACTGAGGTGCAACTCAGTCATTCTTTGTTTGAAAACAACTATGGCAGTGGTCTTTATCTGACTGACATCTCAAACAGTCAAATCGATGATTTGGTCATGCGCGACAATGTGGGAAAAGCGATAGTGCTGGGCGATGTTGGCTCTGCCGTGCTCACAAATCTCGATATTAGTGGGCAAGAATTGGGGGCCATCTGGGCATACAATATGTGGCGTACCGAGGGCACGTATTTGGAAATTGGCAACTCCCGAATTCATGATAATGTGCTTACCTTTGACGAAATGTATGGAAATGAGAACGTGACGGCAGGCCTGACGCTAAATAGTTATACAGAACCCATGCAGGTCGTGATTGCCGATTCAGAGGTGGTTGATAATGATTCCACACAAAATACTGGTTATGGCAGGAATAAGGCTGGCGCCATCGTTCTCATAGAAGCTGATTTGACAGTAAGGAACTCATCCGTATTAAGAAATGTGACATCTGGTTCTGACTATCTTGCCGGTGGGATCACCTATTCTGAAGGCGCCCATGTGACGGTTGAAAATTCGAATTTTGGTACCGATGAAAATGAAAACATACCATACGACACAGCGTATTTCAATGCCCCTGGGCATTGGTATTACAACTTCGGGGACGGTGTGAATTTTGAGTGTGATGGTGCCACACATATCTGTACAGAATGGTGATTTTCTTCTTCTTCAAACCCCTTGTCTTTTTGATTCAAAATACCGTATAGGCCGTCGGGGTATGTGTCATAGCGAGGTGAGTGAAACGAGACGTGGCTATCCCCTTGAACAGATTGTTAGCGGAGATTGCCACGCTCAACTAAAGTTTCGCTCGCAATGACAGATTGAATAGAGCGGGGATTAGCGCAGCCCGGTAGCGCGTTCGGTTCGGGACCGAAAGGCCACGAGTTCAAATCTCGTATCCCCGACATAACAAAAAAGGCAACCAGAGGGT
>CAZGMS010000016.1:0-4154 GCA_964526915.1 uncultured Nitrospirales bacterium | reverse complement strand
ACGTGGCTGTTAAGGTGCTCAATCCAGTCATTACCAATTCTGACAGGTCATTGGGTAGGTTTCGCAGAGAGAGTAAAAATATTGCAAAGCTTCAGCACGAAAACATCTTGCCCGTGCACGATGTGGGTGAAAAGGATGGCCTTCATTTTGTGATTACCGATTTTGTGGAAGGTCTTTCTTTAGACAAAATTATCGAGTACTCCATTGAAAAAGGCACACAGCCGCTGATTAAGGAGGTCGCAACACTGTTCAATGCCTTTGGTGTTGGGGAAGGTGCCACGATTGCCGATCGTTTCCAGAATTATCCAGACTTTGCTGTTAATGTCATCAAAAAAACTGCCCTGGCTTTGCAATACGCGCATCAAAAGGGCATCATCCACCGCGATATCAAACCATCAAACATTATTGTAAAACCCAGTGGTGAGCCTGTTCTGATTGACTTTGGACTGAGTCGCGATTTTCACGAGATGGGGATGACACAGGCGGGCGATTATTTAGGGACTCCTGTTTATTCCGCGCCCGAACAGTTGTTTGGTAGACAGGACGAGGTAGACAGACAATCAGACATTTATTCGCTTGGGATTACCTTTTACAAACTGCTGACTGGTCACTTGCCCTATAAAGGGCACAGTCTTTTGGACACAGTGACCAACATCAAGAGGGGCAAACAAACTAGGCCCAGTCATTATTGGCCAGAAATTTCAAAGTACATCGAGCGTGTTATCTTAAAATCCATACAACTGGATAAAAAACGACGCTATCAGGACATTAAGGAGTTCATCGACAATATTGATTTAATCATCAGCAACCGTCCAGACATCAGCAAAATCATACGCCCTTTGGGTATGGGTCAAACCATGAAAGTTACTGGAATTGTCTTGGTCGTTATTTTTGTTGTACTGGCCTTTTTCGTGGGCAAGAATTTTTATTTTGATAGCCAAGTCGCAATCGAAAAAAATCTTTCACAATATATTGCGTATATCAAATCGTTGGCCAGTCACGATTTGCCGCTCGATGGTGCCACGGCATTAATGATGCCAGACACAGATTTAATTGTCTACTATCGTATCAATCAAGAAAAATGCATCAATGAATGCCAAAACAGTCCGCACGATTTTGAAAATAGGTTAGCCAAATACACTGTTTCGGGCATTCAAAGAATCATGCGGCAACTGCCCGACGAGACCAATCTGGTCACCTACATAGAGTATGCTGACGCTGTGCGGTATTACACTGCAACCTTTGGCATGTTCAAGGACCAGGATCTTTTGCATGCAATCGATGATCCGCAGACAGACGTTATCAAAGATCAGGCTATGCGATACA
Source organism: uncultured Nitrospirales bacterium (assembly GCA_964526915.1). Lineage (GTDB taxonomy): Bacteria > UBA10199 > UBA10199 > UBA10199 > JADGCS01 > JAHJDR01. Next base: position 2,828 of record CAZGMS010000016.1, on the reverse strand, counting down.
TTGTTAAAAAAGACGATCCCGTGTTTGCTACAATGGACGAGTGGCGGCTTGGTTTTACAAAAAGCAATGATTTTGCAAAGGCCAAGCGGTCTGCGGGCCGTTTTACCATCACAGAATTTACCAAATACAAAGGGTTTGCGGCACCTCTTTACCTGCCCAACATTCTATTGGCCGTTGTGGTTGATCTGCCAGATTCTGCAAAAGCCATGCAGGAGTATTTGCCACTCAATTTGTTTATTCAGAACGCCTTGTGCGAGCAGGGTTTGGCGAATAACCTTAACCAAATGAAATACGTATTTGAACTGCACCTGATGCATGATCGATTAGTCTCTGTTTCAAATAACAAATCCTGTCCTGAGCTTGCGCAAAATTATAAGGACAAAAATTATCTTGTTCGTTCTGGGAGCGATTATCTTTTATACATTAATGAAAGATTTAAATAATTCATAAGGAGTCGTGTAATGAAAAAAATCATATCAGCTTCCAAGCAGATGTTTTTATCAGTGATTGTCCTGATTTGTTTTTTATCGGCAGGTTGTGCCCAGGCACAGAACAATGTCACCACGACAGGCGAAGCCATTAATTATGTGGGCAAGCAGATGACGGTTTGCGGTATGGTGACAGGCACGTATTTTGCAATGTCAAGCAAGGGTGCACCCACTTTTATTAATCTGGACAAGCCCTATCCGGACAACGTCTTTACAGCAGTTATTTGGGACGATGATCGCGCTCAATTTACCGATGCCCCTGAGGTTTATTACAAAGATAAGTCGATTTGTGTTTCGGGTACCATCAAAACCTACAAGGGCAAGGCCGAGATTGTTGTAAAGACACCCAGTCAAATTACGGTGAAAGAATGACTGTGAAAACACATAAAACACTACAAATCTGCTTTGTGCTCACCCTGTTGCTTGTCATGCCTGTGTTGGCGCACGACAGTGACAACAGCGGTTGGCGGTTGGTGACACGGGTGACTGATGGTGACACGATAATACTTGATGGGAACGAAAAAGTGAGATTGATTGGCATAGACACGCCTGAAACCGTGCATCCCAAAAAGCCTGTGGAATACTTTGGCAAGCAGGCCTCGCAGTTTACAAAAAATACGTGTGAGGGCAGACTGGTGCGGTTGGAGTACGATCAGGAGAGGGTGGATAAGTATGGCAGAACGCTGGCCTATGTGTATCTTGAGAATGGGACTTTTTTAAACGCTGAGATTATCAAGCAGGGTTACGGTTTTGCCTACACGCAGTTTCCGTTCAAGTATATGGGGACTTTTGTACAATACGAACGCAAGGCACGGCGGGGGAATAAGGGGTTGTGGGGGAATGGGGATTAAATTTGGAGGCTGATAATGAATAAAAAAATAATGGGATTTGTCATTTTATTGGTAATATCTCTTTGCTCTTGCAAAGGAGAGAAATGGATGGGGTTTGTTTATCCTGATAAAAACGACTTGAGTATACACAAAATTATTGGCGAATACAAATCACTGAACGAGTGTTTGACCTCCGCCAATGCTGAGGCAGGCACGCGTGGCAGTTCCGAATGTGGGTTAAATTGCGAACAAAATTATGAATATGGCATGTTTGTTTGCAAGGAAACTGTTGGCAATGAGAAATGAGAAAACGAAATAAATTATTAGGAGTTTATGAAAACCAACAATAAGGATTTTTATTTAATTGTAATGTTTATTTTTTACTGTTGCATTCTCTACATTCCAGGCTGCGCCTATACGCCCAAAAGTGCGGATATATCCGCTGGCCAAACTAAAGCGGAGGCATCACAAAGCAAATCAAAAAAAACGCCACAACATTTATGGGAATACAAACGTGATTTTTCGAAATTAACAACTATCAATTATGATGTGCAAACCGGCGCACAAATGTTTAATGAACAAAAAGAATATTTTTTGAAACAAAACTACGCTGTAAATTCTCCATTACAAGAAAACACGCTAAATCGGCTACAAACCATTGTGTATCGTTTAGCCGCTGTTTCTGATAATCCAAATCTTCCTTATGAGGTTGCAATTGTTGAAAACGATGAGATGGTTAACGCTTATTGTTTGCCTGGTGGCAAAATTGTAGTTTTTACAGGTCTTTTCCAATCTGGCATGGTTAATATCAACAATGACAATGAAATAGCAGCAGTTCTTGCGCATGAGATAGCACATGCTAATATGCGACACATTGCCAGACAAACAAAGGCAGCTTCTAATCGCGGTTTTGCAGGTAAAATGTTATCAGCTTTTTTCGGAAAAGATACCCTCGAAGATGCCCTCGTAAGTAGCGTTTATTTAATAACGAGCTCCCTTTTTATTCCGGGTTACGAACGCAAACACGAAAAGGAGGCCGACCAAGTTGGCTTATACTACATGACCAAAGCAGGTTATGATCCTCAAGCAAATATTGATATTTGGGTTAGGGCTGCCCAAAAAAATAACCCGGGAAATACAAAGAAACAAAACAAAACGGCTTTCTGGGCCTCGCACCCTGCAGATGGTGCAAGGGCTAATTTTTTACGAGGATTTTATGCCGATGCACTAGAAGTGCAAAAAGGAATGCAAGTGCAAGTAACAAATCCGACACAAAGTCATTGAGGTTAGCTATGTCAAAATATTTTCATATTAAAAACATTTTCTTCATTATTTTTCTAGTTGTCATTATGGGATTGGTTTTAAACTGTTCAAATTCTATCACTTTCAGCAAATCTGCTCCAAAAAAGGATATTACAGAATTAAATTTTGCAGAGCTGGAAAAGATTGCACAATCTGGAGATGCTAAAGCACAAGAACGTCTTGGTTCAATGTACGAAAGTGGCGAGGG
>CAZGMS010000015.1:0-5724 GCA_964526915.1 uncultured Nitrospirales bacterium | reverse complement strand
ATCAATTGGCAAACTGATGTGTTTCGACAAAAAATACTTCCCCCGCAAAACAACATCGGAGAGCCCAAACGTCTCTTGCGAGTAATCAACCAGGGCATTGCCATTCTGCGTCAGTTCGAAATGATACTCGTTGTTGGGAACAAGATCTCTGCCACCATTGGGAAAGCCAAAGGCATCGTGATAGCCTTGGATGAACGAATCCAGAAACCCACCCATATTGCTGACAAACGCAATGTCCACTCGAACATCAAAGACCTTCGAAACCCCGTACGCAAAAGAGTACGCCGTCCTCCAGATTTCCATGTCCAAATTTAATACAGTATCGCCAACAGGATCATACTCAAACACATTCGAAAACGTGGTGGACAGGGTGTTTTGCCACACGCCGGGGGCAAGCGTTGAAGCCGGTTCCATGGGCATGGCCAAAAACTTGAGGTACAGGGGATTTTGTGAGCGAACATAAAAGGGTCCAGAGGCCACAGGCTCTGTCACCCGCGCCTGCACGGCAAAAGAATAAAAAAACAGAAAGAAAATCATGTAACAAACATTTCTCATCTCACAGCCTACCTTGTTCCTCTTTCATTTTACATTTTACATTTTGCATTTTGCATTTTTCTTTCGTCCATCGTGTTCTCGTCCCTATCCCTCCAGCCACCTCTCCGTTTCTATCGCCGCCATGCACCCCGTACCTGCCGCCGTGATCGCCTGTCTGTAGGTTTTGTCCTGCACGTCACCACAGGCAAAGACGCCTTCGATGTTGGTCCGCGTGGATTTTGGCTTTGTGACAATGTAACCCTGTTCATCGAATTCAAGAACATTTTTAAACAACTCGGTATTGGGTTTGTGTCCAATAGCCACAAAGAGGGCACCAAAGGGTTTCGTGTCCTCCTGCCCGGTTTTGACATTTTTCAACCGCAGGGCATTGAGTTGTTTGTCCCCCAAACACTCTATCACCACCGAGTCCCATATGAACTTGATTTTGGGATGTTCCTGAGCCCTTTTCTGCATGATTTTGCTTGCTCTCAATTCATCACGCCTGTGAATGATGGTCACCGTTTGTCCAAACCTCGTCAGGAACAACGCCTCTTCAAGGGCCGTATCACCACCGCCCACAACTGCGATGTGCTCTCCCCTGAAAAAAGCGCCATCACAAGTGGCGCAGGCAGACACACCCTTGCCCATGAATTTTTTTTCGGAATCAATGTTCAGATAACTGGCGGTCGCGCCGGTAGCAATGATCAGGGCCTTGGCAAAATATTCCTTTCCCTCTGACTCAATGCAAAATGGCTGTTGTAACAAATCAACCCTGCTCACATCCTGCGTGATCAAACGTGTGCCAAACCGCAAGGCCTGTTTTTTAAGATCTTCCATCATTTCTGGACCTGCCACACCACCGGGATACCCGGGAAAATTTTCGATGTCTGTGGTGATCATGAGCTGCCCGCCCGATTGGTAGCCTTCAAACAACAATGGCGCCAGTCCTGCCCTGGCTGTGTAAATCCCCGCCGTATACCCCGCTGGACCCGAACCGATAATGATGACATTTTCAATGGTCATACCCAACTCCTTTTGTGAAATGATGCCTCGCTATTTGTGCCCGTATCCGTACCTCATCGACCTCTGTAAACCATAATAAATTTATCGACATAAGTCCAACAGTTGAGTATGAAATTGGACTGTATTTAGTTGTTGCCATTCCGTGTCTGCCGGCGACGACTCGTGTCATTCTCTATCAGGGGGGCAGGTGTTTTTCATGTTCAAAAAACTTTTTACTACAATGACTGTTGTATTTTTCGCGTTGCTTATCGTCACCCTACAGTCACAAGAAGCGCGAGCAGGTTTTCTCCCCAGCAACCTCAAGTACCACACCCTCAAAACAGAACATTTCAGTATCCATTTTCCCGAAGGGCTGGGACCCGTGGCAAAAGAGATGCAAATCATCAGCGAAGAGGCCTATCAAAACATCGTGACCCGTCTTGACTGGCAACCTTGGGGCCGCACGCACGTTGTGTTGACCGACAAATCAGACAAGGCCAACGGCATGGCCACAGTGCTTCCTTACAACTACATCCTGCTGTACATCACCTCTCCCGATGCTGATTCCAACCTTGACCACTACAAAGATTACTGGCGCATGCTTTTCAATCACGAATTCTCACACATTGTGCACATCGACAAGCACTATCGGTGGGCTACCCCCGCGCGATTTCTCTTTGGCCGCGTGATTGCGCCCAACGGAGCCACCCCCGGTTGGATGCGTGAAGGCATGGCTGTGTACGAAGAATCGGCACTCGACCCTGGGTTTGGCCGCATACACCACGACGAAACCATGATGGTCTTGAGAACGGCCTATTACGAAAATGTCTTTCCGCGCATCGATCAGATCGCCGGTCTCACCAAACACTTTCCGGGAGGCGATGGGCAGTATTTGTTTGGCGGCATGTTTTTTGACTGGCTGGCCAAGCGCTACGGCGAAGAGCGCATGTACAAATTTCAAAAAGAGTATGCCTCCAGCCTGTGGCTTTTTTCCCTCAATAACAAGGCCCGCCGGGTTTACGGCAAAAGTTTTTACAAGCTCTACAAGGAATTCAAAAGTGACTACACGGCCCAATTTGATGCACAACAACATGTGTTGTCGGCCCAAGGCGTAACGCCGCTAGAGGATGTCGTCAAGAACGGAGATTCGCAAACACAATACACGCCAACACCTTATCCCGGAGGTTATGCTTATTTCGAAGAGAGCCTCGACAAGCCCTCCGCCATCCACCTGCTCACAAAAAAATTCGATGACACGGCATCCGAAACGATCACCTTTGACGCAGAACAAAAACTCAAACGGTCCATTTTTGGTCAAATGTCTTTTTCGAAATCGGGCCGCTATCTGGCCTTTTCCGCCTTGTCACGGGTCAAGCCACAAACACTGCTCTCCGAAGTCTATTATTACGATCTGAAAAAGAAAACGCTCATGCGTGTGCTCGACACCGAAAACCCCAAACAATCCCTGCGCGTGATGGACCCCGATTTTTCCCCGGCAGACGGCGGGCAACGCTGGCTCGTGATGGTGAGAAACTTTTTGGGAACAGATCAGCTCTACATCTATGACCTCTTCGAAAAAAAGGGATACGTGATCACCAACGAACCCGAAAAAACACAGCTGTCCAACCCGCGCTTTTCTCCGGACGGGTCCAAAATCGCAGTGAGTCGTAAAGATCCCCTCACGGGTCATCGCGACATCGTTGTCTACACCAATCAGGGTAGTCGGCTTGTGCAAATCACCAACGACATCAAACCCGATCAGCACCCCATTTTCTCAAACGATGGGCGTTTTGTTTATTACGATTCTTACAAAACCGGCATTGCCAATATTTTCCGTCATGAACTGCTGACCAACACCACAACACAGGTAACGAACGTACTGGACGGCGTTTTTCAGCCCATGCCCGACCCCGCCAGTCAGGCCATTTTTGTCAAACGCTACAGCAGTGAACACACATTTATCCAAAAGTTTTACCCAACAACAATTGCCCAAAACGTAGCTGATGTCGTCCCTCTATTATCAACCATTTCTGACAACAACATCATCGGCACACCACCACAGATACGGACTACCAACCCCCATTACTCATTACCCATTACCCATTACCCTTCGTCCCTTCGTCCGTCGTCCCTTCGTCCCGCCCCTGCCAGCCCCTTGCTTTCTTTCAGCCAAGACCCCACTTCGGACGAAAGAATTCCGCAATTTTTGTACGAGGAGGATCCTGAGGAAAATGAAGAAGCCTTCGGCACAGTGAAGGAAACCAGAGCATCCCCCAAAGACGCCTCCGCCAAAAAAACATACCCCTCCGCTTATAAAAACACTCTGAGCTCAAAACCATCGGATGTCGTCCTCGACACAACAAATCCGGAGGGCACAAAAAATTATCACGCCCTGCCAGAACTCCTGGTCCCCCGTTACCTGCTCCCGGGACTCTTGTATTACGAAAACTCTTTTCTGGTTTCGGCGGCCATTGGTCGAACCGATCCTTTGTACAGGCACTCCTGGTCCGCCTTTGCCAATTACCGCTCTGATGCCGCCTTTGTGGGGGGTGGCGGCACGTACATGTTCTCCCGATACAAACCTCTCTTTTACGTGGGCGGCCTGCGTTATGCTGTCGATTGGGGGACCATTAACGGCATCAATTTTTTTGAGGAACGCAATCAGGCCTACGCCGGAATGTCTTGGGGCATCAAGGCTCACCGTTTTAACCTGGCCTATTTTTATGAACATCGTTCAGCGCTCACGAATCTCAACGTCAACCTCATCAACATGATGCCTTATGCGGGCAGCCGGTTTCAGTACACGTTTTCCAAATATAAAATGTACGCCGATTCCATCAGCCCCGAAAATGGTGTGGTTTTCAAGGTGGGCGGGGAGTGGACAGACTCGATGCTGGGTTCCGACGCGGTCAACGAAGAAATCGCCCTGCGGGGTGATCTGAGGTTCTATCTCGAAATGCCTTGGTCGGATCATCACGTGTTGGCCCTGAGGACCGCAGTAGGCTGGGTTTGGGGAGACCAACAACAATTTGGTGACTACCGTCTGGGGGGGCCTTTTGGCGAAGGCACCGGTGCCAGTTATTCTTCGCGCGTGTTCCCTTTGCGCGGTTTGGCTGGGATCACTTATGGCGGTGACTATGCCTACATGTTTTCGTCAGAGTACCGCATTCCTTTGGCCACCAACGTCAACTGGGGCATCGGGACTTGGCCTATCTTTTTGGACAAACTTTACATGGCGCTGTTTGTGGATGGCGGGGACATCAAATACCGCACCGAAACCAACGAGCTGTTTTCGCGCATGCTGGTCTCCACCGGTGCTGAGGTCAACGGGAATTTCGTGTTGGGGTACGGTCTGCCCCTGACGATCAGGGCTGGCTACGGGGTCATCCTCACGAACAGGTGGCGTCTGGGCACCCTGACAGACTCCATCACCATGATGAGTCTCAAATACGGCAGTGTCTACCTGCAATTTGGGACGATGTTTTAAGGGTTTTCGAAAACCTACCAGCATTTTTTTTGGGTGATCCCCTGTGCCATTATGGTACAAGGTGAAGCGGGATTTGGACTTGTCATCCCAGCGAACGCTGGGATCCATATCTTCTACAATTCTGGATTCCTGCTTCCGCAGGAATGACACTTGCTTTGGAAGGAGCAAAAGACACCATGACAACCACTGGCCTCATCATTGCCGCTGGCGCGGGCACGCGTCTTGCGGATGAAACACAAGTGCCAAAACCTTTGCGCAAAGTCGCCGGACTCCCGTTGCTCAAACGAATCATCCTCACCGCCGCCAAGGCAGGCCTCACCAAAATGATCGTCGTTGTGGGTTTTGAGAAGGAAAAAATCACCACCTTCATCACGAGTCAAAAATGGCCCCTTCCAGTGGAATGCGTTGAAAACAAAGACTGGAAAAAGTCCAATGGCCTTTCTGTATTGGCCGCCAAAGATGTCCTTAAGGAAAATTTTGTTTTGTTGATGAGTGACCACGTTTTTGATGTGCACACACTTCAAAAACTCATTAAACATGGCCTGGGTGACGCCCAAGCCAGATTGGCAGTGGATTACAAGGTCCATCAAATTTTCGATCAGGACGACGCCACCAAGGTGGCCACTCGAAACGACAAGGTTGTGGCGATTGGCAAAAATCTCATTGAATATGATGCCATTGATACCGGCATGTTTTTGCTC
>CAZGMS010000014.1:0-35137 GCA_964526915.1 uncultured Nitrospirales bacterium | reverse complement strand
TGCCAAAAGACGGGGTCTGGCGGGGGGGGCTTGGGTCTGCTGGAACAGCAGTGTGGGGCGTGGAAAGAGCGGACAGCGAATTTGAAGCGGGTGGTTTTTGGGGGGGAGAGCTCTTTGGTGACGGTCCCTTTGCGCCATCGGCATCAAGGCGCAGGTTTATGTAAGACACGCGATACGCACCTGTGCCCAGCCCACCGGACCACAAGTTGTTATTGTGTGAATAAGTAGCCAGCAAGACGAGGCCCCCGATCAACAGGGCGTGAACGCCAAGCGACAAGAGCAAAGACAAGCTTTTAAGCGAGCGCGTCATATTTGAGTGTGCCGCCAACAAAAGTTTTGATGACTTTGCCCGTGAGTTTTTTGCCCAGCCAGGGCGTATTTTTGCTCTTGGACACAACGTGATCAGACAACACAGTCCATTCAGCCGAGGGGTCAAAGAGGGTGATGTCGGCAATAGCGTTTTTGGCCAAGGTCCCAGCGGGGAGAGCAAACACCTTTGCGGGCAGGTGTGTCAAAAGACCAATCAGTTGTGGCAGGGTCAGCACGTTGTCACGAACAAGCGACAAACACACAGCCAGTGCTGTTTCTAGCCCAATGATGCCAAAGGCGGCCAAATCAAATTCGAGCTGTTTTTCGATCACGCCGTGTGGCGCATGGTCGGTGGCGATGGCGTCAAACAGCCCCTCTTTGAGGGCCTCTCTGAGCGTTTGGACATCATGAGAGGATCTGAGTGGTGGGTACATTTTGAAGTTTGTGTCGTAATCGGTCAGCGCCTCATCGGTCAGGGTCAAGTGATGGGGGGTGACCTCGCAGGTCAGTTGCATGCCCCGTTTTTTTGCGGCGCGAATAAGGCGTACCCCCACTGAGGTGGAGACGTGGCCTATGTGAAGACGTGCTCCGCTGAGTTCTGCCAGCATGATATCGCGCGCGATGATGATGTCCTCGGCAACATTGGGAATGCCCGCCAACCCCAGCTTTGTGGACATGATAGAAGAGTTCATATGGCCACTCTTGCCCAGGGAATATTCGCAGGAGTGGGTGGCGATGGGCAGGTCAAAACTCTTGGCATAGCTGAAAGCGAGCTTCATGAGTTGGGCGTTTTGGATGGTGTTGCCGTCATCAGAAATGGCGACACACCCGCAATCGCGCAGTTCCGCAATGCTGGCCAACTCTTCACCGTTGAGCCCCTTGGTGATGGCGCCTATCGGGTAAACGTGACAATGACCGGTTTCACGGGCTTTTTTGAGAATGAACTCAGCGACAGTGGCGTTATCGTTGACAGGACTGGTGTTGGCCATGCAACAGACCGAAGTGAACCCTCCGGCCACTGCGGCGGCGGTGCCAGATTCGATGGTTTCCTTGTATTCAAAACCGGGCTCCCTGAGGTGGCAATGCAGGTCCACAAACCCGGGCGCCACGATCATGTTTGTGGCATCGATCGTTTGCGCGTTGGCCACAGACAAGGAGCCGCGGGGGACAATGTCACCAATCTTGGTGTTTTCAATCACAACATCAAAGGCCCCATCGGTGTTTGAGGCGGGGTCGATGACACGACCATTTTTAATAATGATTTTATTCATAGCATCACAACTCCATGTTTTGTGCTCCGCTGAGCAAATACAACAAGGCCATTCTGACGGAGACGCCATTGGTGACCTGGTCGAGGATGACCGAATAGGGGCCATCGGCCACATCGGGATCGATTTCGACTCCGCGATTGACGGGACCCGGATGCATGATGAGGGCATCTTTTTTCATGGCCTTGATCGTGTCGGCATTGAGGCCATAATAATGAGAGTACTCCCTGAGTGAGGGGAAGGGCGATTGTTTGATGCGTTCCATCTGGATGCGGAGCATCATGATGATGTCGGCGCCCTCGATTCCCTTTTTGAGCTGGTGAAAAACATCCACACCCAAATCCTTGATGGCACAAGGCATCATGGAGGCGGGGCCGACCACGGCCACGCTGGCGCCCATTTTTTGAAAACAGTATATGTTCGAACGGGCCACTCGTGAGTGCGAAATATCGCCAACAATCGCGACCCTGAGGCCATCCACTTTTTTCTTCACATTCAAAACGGTCAGCATATCCAACAGGGCTTGAGACGGGTGTTCGTGGGCGCCATCACCCGCGTTGATGACGGAGGTTTTTTTGAGGTAGCGCGCCAGAATGCTGGAGGCACCCGCGCTTTTGTGACGACAGACCAGAATGTCCGGTTGCATGGCCTCAAGATTCTTGGCTGTGTCGAGGAGCGATTCTCCCTTTGACGTGGCGCTGGTTGATGAGGAGATGTTGATCACATCGGCAGAAAGTCTTTTGCCCGCAATCTCAAAACTGGTGCGTGTGCGCGTGGAGTTTTCAAAAAAAACATTGATGACGGTCTTGCCTCTGAGTGTGGGCACCTTTTTGATGGCGCGTTTGTTGACCTCGGCAAAACGACGGGCTGTTTCGAGGATGCCCTCGATTTCGTCACGCGACAAATCAGCGATGCCCAGTATGTCTTTACGGTTGAGTTTCATGCGCGTATCGTGGATCGCGTATCGTGGATCGTGGATAACTCTTTTCGATCCACGATACGCGATCCACGACCCACGAGTTAATATTCGCCTTTTTCTAGCAATACAATTTCGTCTACAGAATCTGTTTCGACAAATTTGACTTTGATGTTGTCTGTTGGTTGTGTTTTGATGTTCAGCACTGCCAAGTCAGTATCGATAGGCAGTTCTCGCCCCGATCTTTTTGCCATGACCACCAAATGTACGGAACGTGGCCTTCCTAGATCGAAGAGAGCGTCCAGCGCGGCGCGAATGGTGCGACCAGTGTACAACACATCATCTGCCAGAAAAATAGTTTTGCCATTCACATCGAAATCGATTCTGGTTTCCTTGAGGATGGGCGTGTCGGCGCATTCAGACAAGTCATCGCGGTACAAATTGATGTCGAGCAGTCCTTGCAAGACAGGCTTGTTTTGTTTGTGAAAATACGCCGTCAAGCGTTTGGCCAGGGGGACCCCACGCGTGTGAATGCCAACAAAGGCCAGGTTTTGGTAATCTGATTGTTGATCACAAATGGCGGCGCCCAGCTTATCAATGGCTGTGTTGAATGCGGCAGAGGAAAGTAGTGTTTTCATAAACTCCTCACATGAGAGCCCTTTGAGCGCAGGGCGTGTCGGTGTGTCGGTGTGTTGTTGGAAAGGAAAAGAACATTCAAATTGACGAGTCTATAGGCAAAGCGGCCAGCAATGTCAAATTGAGGAGACGCACGGACAAGCGATGTTGACTCGGAGGGTCTGGGAGGTATATGAAACCCGTGGGGAGCCTCGCATGACAGCACACAGAAAATTGATGGTTGTATTGGGCCTGATTTTACTTTTCATTTTATCGTCCTCTTGTGGGGAGAACGAATCCTTGCCTTCTCCCAATCCCAATATCACCCTTAGTCCTGGCCTATATTATCAAAACCTGCAAACCAAGGAATGGACTCGTCTGGCGACGGAGGCCTCTGAGGTCCTGATTGGCGACCTGAATGCCGATGGACGTGATGATATTGTCGGGGCCTGGCCATCCGAAGGGGGCCTTTACCTTTTTGACCTTGTGGCCGATGAGTGGACCAAGCTGAGTTCAGTGGGTGATTCTCTCGCTGTGTGCGACATGACGGGCGATGGCCGTGATGATCTGGTGGGTTCATGGGGCGAGCAAGGCATTATTTATCGTGATTCCGCTGATGGCACGTGGTCGGGATCACTAGGGCAAAGCACAGATGTGATGGCGTGTGCGGATATGGATCAGGACGAGCTGGGCGACCTTGTTGTGGCTTGGAATCAGGAGCTCTATTCCTATCTGTCCACCACAAAAACGTGGACGAAGCTATCATCGGGACAACCGGTTGATTTGGCGCTTTGCGATGTGACTGGCGATGATGTGCCGGATATGCTGGTTTCGATTGAGAACGGGGTGTATTATCGTGACACCTCTTCCGGAATCTGGTCGGAGAAACTGGGTGAACAGGCGGATCATCTGGCCTGTGGTGACGTTGATGAGGATGGCAAAGCTGATGTTTTGGTCAACTACCTGACAGGGACAACGGGCGTCTGGATCCATTATTCCACAACAGGCATATGGGCCAGCTTGACCTATGAGGCGGACGATATCGTGTTGGGCGACATGAATAACGATCACCATTTGGATCTGGTTGGCGTGTGGTGATGGAAAAAGGGCGCAACTTTTGGCCCAATGTTGCGATACCGTGTTCGAGAGGCAACAGTCCCCAGAGGACAAAGGAGCCGTCTATGACAAAAGCACATGACCACATTATTCCCTTGTTATCAAAGCGGTTTCAAAAAAAGGAGCCGCTCTCAACCACCTCACGCATCATGCGGCATGTTGTGAAGGAGACAGCCAGAATGGCCGCCAATGAGAATAAACCAAAGGAACGTGGCGTTGTTGTCGACAAGACAACCCCAACCGATAAATCGGGGATGGTGTAATCGTATCGCCGGGAGGCATCATCCGGCCTCCCGCTGTAAGTTTTGAGAGGTGTCCTTAAATATTCTTGGCAGACTCGCTCTGTCGTGTGACTCTGACAATTCATCTTTTCGCATGTCGCCCGCGCCGAACCACCAAATCTTAATATAATTAAAGTTGACATAAACATTATTTGGTGTATAATTAAATTGTGTTTTGATAATATTGAGAATAAAATGAAAACGAATTTTGTTTAAGTTTGTTGTTGTCTAAAGGAGTCGAAATGAGAGATGAAACAATAAATAATAACAAGTGGATAGGCTTTCTAGGGGAAGATGACATCGTTTTTTTAAAGAGATTTGTCTTGTGCTCAGGTTCTCTAAAAGATTTGGCCAAGGAATATGGAATAACTTACCCAACAGTGCGACTGAGGTTGGATCGTATCATTGCCAAGGTACAGGTGATGGACCGGGAAGAGTACGCAGATGAATACGAACAAATTCTTCGTGTACAGTACGCGGAGGAAAAAATCGATGCCACCACGTTTCAGACCCTTTTACAGGCTTATCGCCAAATCAATAAACAAACAGGCAGCCTTCGCTGAAAAGATCAGCTACGGCGAGCCCAGGGAGGACAATATGAAAAATAAAATACTGCCTATCATGGTTGGGTTGTTGTTCGTAGCAATGGCACAGGCAAAAGCCGGGGAAACCAAGGTTGTGACCGATATTTCGTTTGACGGGCAAACCTTTCAAGCTGGCAAGCAGATAGAAAACCCAGACAATCCTGCAGAAAAGATCATTGAAGTGAATGTGTCGGGCAGTGGAAATGACACGGTGACGGTCTTTTCCCTGGACAACCCAAAAATAGCAGAAACAGAGTATGCCCTCACAGGGCAGATCTCTTACCATAACATCACGACGCCCGGGTTTTTGGAAATGCTGAATCATTTTCCCCAAGGGCAATTTTTCACACGCGCTTTGTCTCCGGAGGGTCCGTTGGGTTTGATACAGGCGTCTTCACCTTGGCGTACGTTCACCCTTCCTTTTACCACGAACAAGGACATCAAGGCGCCATCGAAAATTGAGCTGAACCTGTCTCTTCCGGGCGGCGGCACCATCTATTTAAAATCGATTTCTCTCGTTGAACACACAACTGGCGCAAAGGCACTTGTCGCACCCCTGGCAAGCGGCACGGGTGATGGTCCTGTCTGGTGGTCTGATAGAACTGCGGGCTGGTTGGGGGCTATGAGTGGCGTTTTTATTGGTTTTGCAGGGGCGTTGATAGGAATTTGCTCAAGCAAAGGACGGGCTAAAAGACTGGTCCAGGGGATCATGTTCCTCACTCTTGGTCTGGGCCTGATGATGGTTGTGATGGGTATTGTTGCGGTGATCAGGGAACAACCCTATGTCGTTTATTACCCGCTCTTATTGGGTGGCGGGATCATCACGGTCGTTTTTGGGGCGTTGGTTAAGACGATTCAAAAACGATATCTCGATTTGGAATTGCGAAAAATGAGTGCGGTGGATGCGGGACGCTAGGACGCTGTTTCACTTCTTTTTCTTCAAGCGTTGCTCCTTGGCGTTTTCGTCGGGATTGTGCACGCTGTCTTTTTCCGAAAAATAGGGAAGCGTAGAAACGGCGCTGTTGATGATCTTTGGCGTAATGAAGATGAGGAGTTCGCTTTTTTCGCGTGCCTTGGATTTGCTCTTGAACAGGGAGCCCAGCAAGGGAATTTTCATGAGTCCCGGGATACCCTTGACAGTCTGCGCGTCGCGTACCCGGAACAGTCCGCCGATGATGGTGGTTTCGCCATCCTTGAGCATGATGTTGGTCTCCGCCGTGTTGTCGATGACCGCAGGAACGCCGTCAATGGCCTTGGTAAAATCGGCCTCCGATTCGGTGGCGTTGATGGCCAGCTTGATAAAGTCGTTGACCGAAATTTGCGGTGTCACCTTAAGTTCGATGCCTGTTTCGATCTCTTGCAGATTGGTTCCTGAGCTACTGGTAGACGTGCCGGAGCCGCCGCTACCAATATTCACATCACCGCTGGTTTTGATGTAAAACTTGGTGCCGCTACGAATGGAAGCGGCTTCGTTGTCCATGGTGGCAATCGAAGGCCGTGCCAAAATATCTACTAAGCCTTCCTGCTCAGCCGCAGAGAGCTGGATGTCGGTGAGCGTACCCTTGAAACTTCCCAAAATCAGGCCCACGCCAGCCAAGGGGGCTGAGCCGTTATATCCGGTGGCAGGGACGTTCAACATGAGCGAGCGGCCATTGTCGTCGGTTCCCACGGTGGTGAGGCCGGCAGTTTGAATGTTGCCGCCAGAGCGGGTCACGCCCCACTGAATACCAAGCCCGCGCACGAAATTTTCTGTGGCCTCGATGATCTTGGCTTCGATGAGGACCTGTCTCCCCTTGCGGTCGAGTCTGAAAACGAGAGTCGAGATGTTCTGAATGCTGGCCTGTGTATCCCGCACATGCATGGTGTTTGTGCGTTTGTCGGCAATGACAGAGCCTCTCTCTGAGACCAGAGAAGAGATGTGAGGCAAAATGTCCTCGGCCTTGGCGTATTGCAAATTATATGATGACGTGGTGAGGTCTTCGCCGAAGGCCGTCATCTCCTCTTTTCCCAAAACCTGCAAAACGTGGTTGCGATCCACAATGCCGAATCCGTTCGAATTCAACACAGCGCTTAGCGCATCGCCAACCGTGATTTTGTCGAAAGAAGCGGTGACCTTGCCGGCCACCTTGTCGGAAACGACGATGTTCTTGTTGCCCACCTTGGCCAGCAACCTGACGGCATCCGTGATGTCGGCGTTGTTGAACTCAACGCGGTAGGTTCCCTCTTCACCCAGCGCGGAGAAGGTCAGCACAAGCGTTAGGGAAAGAAACACAAAGAACAGGAACGCGGTGCTGGTTTTTGTTTTGTGCGAAAGGATCATGGAGTAATAGCCCCCTTCATCTTTAGTCGAAAAAGCCCGCTTTCTGTTCGTAACACGACTTGACCGCTTGGTTCAATGGAAACAACCTCATGTGAACCAATCTTATCGCCAATTTCCACGATCTGACTGTTGATGATCGCGGCTGAACGGGTTTGGGAATAAATGATCCCAGTCAGGGACAGTTCCCCCACAGCCACATCGCTGGCCGGCTTCACGAAAGGGTTGTTTTGCCAGGCGACTTCATTTTTGGTCTGTGAATCAAAATCCTTCAGATTAAGGCCAGAAAGCGTTTGGTGCTGTGTTCCGGCCAGCGTTGGCACGGACAGGGATATCAAGAAAACAAGACCAATCAAACAAAATAGTCTTTTACTCCCAACCATAAGCCTCTCCCTGAAGCTCGGCGTTGATGCGGCCGAGATCCTCGTTGGTCACATTGATGGTGATATTACGGGTTATGAAGATGATTGGCAAGTTTTCTAATTTGTTCAGATAAGAGCGTAGTGAAACAAAAGACCCCTCAACGGCAAGTTTAAACCCCTGAATGGTCAGGTCACCATCTTGTTTGCTGTCCGCAAACTCGATGTTTTTAATGCGCAGGTCCTTGATGATGGCGGGATTCGAAAATTCTTTCATCAACAACACATCGGGTGATTTGACAAATTGGTTCGCCCAGAGCGTGTACGCCGCGGCAGTATTGGCAGGCAGGTCTTCAGAGGTTTTTCTTTTTGTGTCTTGATTGGTCTTGGCTATCTGATTTTGTCTCTCCAGCAATTCCTGGGTTTCTTTTTGGACCAGCGCGATAGCGTCCGTGCTGGGAAACCAGCACGATTTGAAAAACACGAACAGAAAACCCAATAGCGTGATGCCAAACACGATCACTTCGCGTCTCTGTGGTTTTTGAAACACACTGACTTTTTCCAGGACAACTTTCATAAGGAACACAAAATATTAAAAACAATCATGGGCTTTGTGTTGTTTTGCGTTTGTGCCGATGATTGCAGTTTCACATTTTGACACTCGTTTTGTTTCTTGAGTTTTTCCAGAAAACCCGCGATCACATTTTGGTCAGAGGCCTGTCCGGTAAGCTCAAGGTCCCTCTGATTGTTTGCGACGTTCTTGATCTGCGTGAGCCAGATCCCTTTCGGCGTGGTTTTTGACAGATCGCTTAGCACCGCGGACCATCGGGTTCTGGTTTCAAAAAGCCTGATGATGCTGCTTTTTGACAAGCCAGTTGTGTTTTCGGGGACGACTTCTGGCAGTTCAGGGTTTTTGGTCACAGTGTTTTCGAGCCGTGTTCGTTCCCGAATGAATTTATCGAGCCTGATCTTTTGCACCAGACCAAAGGTTGCCATGAAAAGAATCACGACTCCGGCAATGATGAGCAGGACCATCCGGTTCAACTCAAGCTGGTTGAGGGGGGGCAGATGGAGCGATAGTTTTTTCTTTGTCGCAAAGTTAATGTGCATAAGTCTTCAGTCAATAGCCAGCCCACAACACACGGCGAACAAGGCCTGCTTTTTGATAAATTGTTCCCTGGGAAACTGGGTTGTATCAATCTTTTCAAAAGGGTTAAACAGAGAAACAGGAATGGCTAACGTCGAGGTCAGATAATTTGTCAAACCTTGATGCTGAGACCCGCCGCCGCAAAGAAAGATGCGATCAACCTTTCGTCGCTCCAGGGCCAGCATGTAACCATCCAGCGATCGCTGAATCTCAATGGCCAGGCGCGAAAAAAAATGGTGGATCGTGTTTTTGAGCAGGTTTGCTCCGGTTTCTGGCAGTCCCCATTCTGTGCCTGTTCTGGTGCTGTCCTTGATGGCCTGGGCCTGTTGTTGGTCGACGTGGAGGTTGCGGCTGATTTGACCAACGAGATCTTTTTCGGCTGTGCCGGCCATGGGTCGAGAAAACATGAGGCCGCGACCGGACAATACGGTAAACAAGGCCGTTTCGTAACCCAAATCAATCAGGGCGCAGCGTTCATTGGGGGACGGCGGGCAGGTCATCAAGAAAATGTTGGACAGGGCATTGGCGTTTGGTTCGATCACACTCGGTCTGGGCAGGCCCAAGGCCTCTGTCAGGGAATAAATATTTTGGAGGGAGTTTTTTTTTGTGGCGTAGACCACAACGGGGGTTTTACCAGTGGTCTCCAGCTCATCGGCTAGAATTTTGCGGTAACGAAAATCGTATTCATCGACATCACCGTCGAGGATCTTGAGACAACCCCATTTAACCGCTTCATCGAGTTCAGCGTCGTTTGTGGTGGGGACATCCAGTCGCCGAATTTTGAGGGTCTCGCTATCAAAACCGAGCCGGACATCAGCAGAGGAGATGGCGGCCTTGCGGATGAACTTTTTGATTTTATCACGATCACCTACGGTGGCCAGATGACCAAAGGCTGTCAAACGTGGGGTCCCCTGTTCCCCGGATATACAAACAATCTTTGTGTGAAATGACCCTATGTCTATGCCAACAGCGGTGGTGGACATGTTAATTACCAGTGAGTTTGCTGATGCGAGAGGCGACTTTGGCCACGAGCTCGTTGTCGGGATCCGGGTGGTGTTGCGTGAACAGTCGATACAAATTGACAGCATTTCCGACATCACCCTGTTTTTCATAAAGCACGGCCAGGTTGAAATACGGATCAGGATAATTTGGAGACAGGCCCATGGCTTTTTCGAAATACGCGGCCGCTTCAACGGTTTCGCCCAAAAGCGATTTGAGGTAGCCCAGGTTGTTGAAACACTCGGGACAGTTCTCGTTGAGTTCAAGGGCCTTTTCGAGATAACTTGTGGCGCTGGAATACAGGCCTTTTTGAATATAAATCAATCCCAAGCTGTTTTGAACAGACGCGTTGTTTGGGTCTGTTGTCAGCATTTGTTTGTACAGCGTCGCGCTCAGATCATAGTCCTGTTGTTCAAAGGCGACTTGTGCTTGTTGTGCCAGATTGTCTGGTAAAGGCTGATGCGGGGTGGCTAGGGTTGTTGTCGCGGACGTTGTTGTTTGCGCCGTATTGGTGGCAGGCAGAAATTCGATGGTGTTGGGAATGACGTTCGTGGCCAGGTGGGGATTCATGATATAGCGCAGTGTCAATAAAAACGAGAGGGCAAGCACGACTCCAGCGAGCAAAATGTGACCGGTTTTAAGGCCTCCTGATGAGATTGCCGAGCTTGTGATCGGCAAAACACTTTTTTTGACGAAAGCATCTTTGCCCTCAAAAAAACCACCATCGTTATCCGCGAAGAGACCTTCATCGGAATCATTGTCTGTTGTTGCGGGTGAAGGATCGTTTTCCGCTCTTTTCAAGGCTTTTAATATGACCGACATGTTCCCCCTTTGCCATCATTACCCAAAAACTCTGCGCCAGGCAGAAAAATCAATTTTTTTAAAGAAAAAACTATCGTGCGGGTTTGAAGCTCCATTCAGGTCTAAAATGACCCGTCGAATGGTTTTTTTTGTGATGGTGTGTTGTCTTTCGGCGTAGGCATCCAGCAGGGCTCGGTCACAAAGATTGTTGATGATCCGGGGAACGCCCCCAGAGTGTTTATACACACGCTTGAGTGCGGTTTCTTCAAACTGGACAGAGCATTCCTGACTGACCAAGGCAAGTCTGTGTACGATGTAACCACAAGTTTCCTGAAAATTAAGCGGCTTAAGATAGTATCTTATGGAAATTCTTTGATTGAGTTGCTTGAGTTCTGGCGAGGCCAGCTTGCCCTCGAGTTCCCGTTGACCCACAAAAATGATTTGCAAAAGTTTTTTGTCTTCCGTTTCGAGATTGGAGAGCATCCTGAGCATTTCGAAGGCCTCTGTCGTGAGGTGTTGCGCCTCATCGATGATGACCACGGCATTCTGGTTTTGTTTGAGACGTGTGAGCAGAAAACGGTTGAGCGCGTCAATCTGGCTTTTGATGGACCTGTCGGTTGAAGATTTGAGGCCAAAATCGTCATTAATGGCCAAAAGGAGTTCAGGCACGGACAACATGGGATTGAAGATGACAGCCGTATTGACGTGATTTTGAATCCTTTGCAGAAGCGAGCGGCACAAAGTCGTCTTGCCTGTGCCGATGTCCCCGATGATCGCGATGAACCCTTTTCTCTGCTTGATACCGTAAACCATGGATTCCAAGGCCTCCTCGTGCTGGGGCGATAAAAAAAGAAGGTGATGATTTGGCGTGTTGTTGAAGGGATCTTGATTAAAATGAAAGAAATCTTTGTACATGGTTTACGTTTTCATCGAGGGAGATGTGTATAGCCCACCGCCCGGAATTGTAAATCGAAAGAGGGTTTTGTTCAAGCATTTAATCGGGTTAATCCACTTATCCACAGCGAGCAGGGCCTTAAGGTGGGGCAATTCCAGAAATTGTTTTTGAAGACCCATCCTGCATATAAAAGGTGATCGAGAAGGTCCTGCCGCTCATGTTGCTATTAAAGCGCAGGTAATTGATCGCATAGGTTGTGCTTGCGGGAATGGCGATGTCTGTGTTGTTGATATTGGTGCCGGAGGCAACGCTACCGGTCCATCTGTTGGCCCCATTGACGCGCAGGATTTGCATGAGTCGTGCGGGGGCTGTGGGTGCCCAGCTCACTGTCGTGGTGATCCAGCTGATCGGGTTTAATCCAGAGTTTGTGACAGTGATCCCTAAAAGATCGCGACTTCCGGATCCGCCGATGGAGGCTGACGCTGTGTTGACAGTCAGGTATTGAGCTTGAGTGTTTGGCGTGAACGTGACGGATTTTGTATTTCCATCTCCCATCGTGAAGGACAAGGTGAATTCAAGCCCCGGCGTGATGCTGTTGTTGAATTGAAAATAAGTAATGGCTTTTGCGCTGTCTTCGTTTCTGAGGTACAGATCATTGGTGCCAAAATCCACGGGGACGCCGCTGGCGTTATTGCTGTTATATGTGTTTGAACCATCTGTGTCCAAGATGATGCTCCTGTCCAGTCTGCGAGCCGGCTCTCCGGCCCAAGACATTGTAAGGCTTGTCATCCCGATGTCTTGACCACAGGTATTTTGAATGGTTAAACCCACGAGTCTGGTTGGTGTGGTGGGGTTGATGGCCGCGCCACTCGTGTTGATCGTCAGACAGTCTTGTTGGTTTGAGGCAAAGAGATTTAGGTTCTGGGTTTTGGCTGTGGCGTCGGCAAACGTCCAAACCACGGTGTGATTGCGAGACAGGATCTCGTCACTGAAATCCAGATAATTAACAGTCCTCGTCGTGCTGGCGGGGATGATGTAATCAACTGCAAGGGGAATGCCGTTGGCCGACCCCCCCGAATAGACGTTGGTGCCGTTGATACGAAGCGCCGTAAAATTCACCGCGGGTACCGCGGGGGACCAGCTGGGGGTATAAATCATGAGCCTGATGGGTGAGGCACAGGTGTTTTGAACTGTGGTTCCCGTGACCTGTCGCCAACGGCTACCGGTCCACGTGAGTCGTGCGCTTGCCGTGTCCCAAGTCAAGCAATCGGCCTGATTCTCGGCTAGAAAGTTGACGTCGACAACTTTGGAATAGGGGGAGCCATCGTAAGTGTAAGCGAAATGCAGTTGAAAATTGTGGTTAACGACATTGGCGTTCCAGTAAATGTAGTCCAAGGCATGAAGGGCGAAATTATTGATCAGAACGTCACTCGCCCCAAAATCAAATGTGCCCCCGGAGCCAGTGGGAGGGGCCGAAAAACGATTGGTGGCATCGATGCGGATTGTTCTGATGAGCTCTCCCAAATTGGGGGACCATGTGGTGCCGGTCATGTCGGTGATGGTCAGTGGCAGGGGACACGCGGCGTTGCGGTTGATCGTAATCCCCATCAGATAAACGCTTGAGCTGATGTAGGCGGAGCCCGTGTTGACGTCGAGACATTCGAGAGGGGCAGGGGGAGAGGGGTCGTCTATAGAATGAGTGGACATGGCGTCTTTTTCGGTAGCAGAGACCGTGATGGTCCCACCGGCGCGGGCAATGGTCACTACCTCACCAGAAAAATGGCGGGTGATGTCCGTGCCGGCCCAGCCATCTTCGAGAATTTGACCCAGCGCGAATTCCAGCCCGGCCTGCACGCTGTAAAAAGACTGGTCGCTAGTGACTTGCTGGATGCGTGTTTGTTGGTTGGCCGCTACCAGATAAGCCATACCCGCGCCGAGGATGGCGAGGAGCATGATCGCAATGATGGCGGCAGTGACGTTGCCTTTGTCATTCAAAATTCGCATAGGCAGTGGCAAACCTTCTGGGAAAAATTGTGTTCCTGACCGTGATGCTTCCAAAGCCCTCTCCCGCGCTGAGCGTCATCTCCACGCAAATACGATAAATATTGTCCACAACGGCGGCGGGATTTCCGCTTGAGTCGTAATAGGTATAAGCCAAACTGGTGACGTTGCTGGCCAGATCGATGCCGCTTCTTTGCAGGTCTGTTCCGCTGAGCGTGTAGCGCACATTGGCCTCTGTAGGCAGGTCAAATTGTAGATCAGAAGCGGTCCAGGTGTCGATGTTGGCAGTGGCGGGAATGAGGCGGATTTCGTATGTCATGCGCTCCATGGCCAAATGAACTTGCGCCAACGCGGCCTTGTGGCTGGCGACCAGAGAATAACTGCGCACCCCGCCATACAACATGGGGCCCACCAGCCCGATCACGATGCCCATGATGGCGATGGTGAGGACGAGTTCGATGAGGGTGAAGCCGGGGGCGCGGGGCTTATAGGTCATAAAGGTCATATAAGACTTATCATAGGTCCTATTAGTCTGATAGGTCTTATAGGACCTATAAAGTATACTGTGAAAGCAGGGTTTCCAGCTTGACGTTCTCCACACCGCCAGAAAAACTGACCACGACGGTTACTCGCGCGTAGCCAGAACCGGCGGATGCATCCAGAAAATCATCCACGTCATCATCGTCATCGGGATCCACCTCGGTGATGGTGACATTGCGTGTGTACGGGCTGTAAGCCCCCCCTAAAACACCGTCGGAAAAATTTGTTGCGATCGTTGCCGGGTAACCCGCACTGGCCCTGCTGGCCACAATCTGATCGAGCTTCTCTCTGGCCAAATTCGATGCGATGATCGTCTGATTGGCGACCAGAGAGCCGCGCGTGCCGGCAGTGAACACATACAAGACACCAATGAGTCCCGCGCCGATGATCACAATGGAGAGCAGTGCTTCGAGGAGGGTGAAGCCTTGGGAGCGAAAGGACGAAAGGACGAGGGACGAGGGACGAGGGACGAAAGGACGAAAGGACGAAAGGACGAAGAAAGGTTTTTTTATAAGTCCGATGGGTCATATAGGTCCAATCATTCTCATTATTCCACAGAAACCTTCCCTGTCACCGCTGTGACAGAAATTATTTTGGTGTTCGTGCCATCAGTGAGCTGAACGCCCCCTCCTCCCCCCACCGTGGGAGCACCCAGTTGATTGAATTCTACGGTATAATCGCCACCCGTGATCGAGACGCCAGACCATTTTGAAAAATTCTCGATGAGATTTTGTTTGGTAAGGGGGTCTTCTACAGGCGTTGCGATGGCCGTTTGATAAACGGTGTAAGTATCGGTTGCGTCATTAAAAAAGGCACCGTAAATGGTGCCTTTTTTCGTCATGGCCAAGCTTCGTGCGTGTTCGATGTCGGAACGTGTCTTTTGGGCGGCAACTTCTACGTAGGATCGCTTGAAATCGAAGGTCATCGTTACTGCGGCAACAGATAAGACTCCCAAAATGGCTATCACGACAACCAGTTCAATGATTGTGAATCCCCGTTGGGCCATAATCAACAACCAGCGGAAACGTAAACGAAAGTGCCGACGGGGTCTGGAGCTGTGCTGTCATACTGGTATTCGTCAGTGCCAGCACCGCCCGTGTATTGGTAACAATTATCATCCTGCTTGGTCCAGCTTTTGATCACGCCACCCTTGAGGATGATGTCGAACAAAGGATGTTCTCTGTCAGCCGCTATGCCATCGTCTTCACCATCAAGATCTGCAGGATAGCTCTCTGCCGCCCCCTGTGAAATCTGGCTGGCCGCGTATAACGATAAGGCCGTTTGCACCGCTGAAGACACCGCGTCGCGGGCGTTGTTTTGCGCGCTGGTTAAAGAAATGGAAAAAATATTGGGAAGGGCCGACACGGCCAAAGCGCCCAACAGTGCGATGACCAATACGAGCTCGATGAGCGTAAAACCGTCTTGTTTCTTCATACGAAAGTTCCTCCTTTGGGGGTTAAAAAAACACTAAAGATTTTTTCTACCACGATTCATAGCCTTTTGTGGACGAGAACACCTCACCTGTGCTGGGGTTAAAGCTAAACGCGTTTCCAAATGAATCGATGGGATTGTTGTTCGCGTCTACCTGAACTCCCGTGAGGTACAACCTTTGTTTGTTGCCGATCTGATATTTCTGGGTTGTGAGCACCTTCAGATCCGCAGGAAATGCCTTGTTCATGGTCAGGTACAGCTGGACAGAGGTGCGCACTGATTTGAGTTCGGCGATCAAGGCCTGCTCCTGATCGGCTTTATTGGTGCTAAAGACCCGAAGTCCAAAAACAACCAACGCGATCACAACCAACAGGATTGTCAGGACGACTTCTACGCGACGTTTTTTGTTCGTTTCCATAAAATCCTCGAAAAATGTTAATAGGATAATTAAAACAACTAGTCTCTTAGCAATACAAAACAAAACACAGCCTGTCAAAATGTTCTTTTGGAAAATCGTAATCCGTTAGTGAGCGGATCGTTTTGACTTTTCGGGTCCTGCTACGGGTCGCTATTTTTTGACGCTCTTCGCAAGCGGGGCTTGCTCCGCAGGCCGCATCAAAATAATAGCTCCCCGTATCACCCCAAAAATCAAAACGCTCCAATGAGTGACCGATTACGGAAAGTCATTGGAGGGGGGGCAGGATCAATTGTGTGGTCTTCCAGATGGGCAGAAAAACAGCAAAGGCCAACAGCGCGATCATGCCAAACAGCCCGAACAAAAGAATGGGCTCAATGAGTGTGGTGAGTTGATCCAGGATGTCTGTGACCTCTTCGTCATAAAATTCCGCGGTGGTGTTCAAGACTTCATCGAGAGATCCGGACTGTTCGCCCGTACTCACAGATTCAATCATGAGGGAAGTGAACCTTTTGGAATTCTTCATGGCGTCCGAAAGAGAAGCCCCCTGATTCATGGACTCTCTCACCATATCGATGTCTTTTTTGTAGACCTTGTTGCCAATGGTGTTGCCCACGATTGTGAGTGCGCGACCCAAGGTCAAACCACTGCTATAGAGTGACGCGATCAAATGGCCGAACCGCGCGTTAACCACCATCAGGTTGAGGTGGCCAAAGACGGGAAGCCTGAATTTTAAACCATCAATTTGAAAACTGCCTTTTTCCGTCGCAGAGTATTTTTTATAGGCAAGGTACAGGGTGATGGCGATCGCCAGCAAGACGTACCAGTAATCTACAAAAAAATCACTGATGGTCATCATGATGATGGTGGGGAGAGGAAGCTTGGCGTCAAAACCGGCATAGAAGTCGGCAAACCCCGGCATGACAAACATCATGAGCAAGGTCACGACGACGAGGAAGGTGATGAGGACAATTTTGGGATACAGTGTGGCGGACTTGATGCTGTTGATGATGCGGTATTCCTTTTTGAGGATGTCAACCAGCGTGCGTAAGGTGTGGTCCAGCACGCCGCCCTGTTCTCCTACGTTGATCATATTGACGTACAGATCATTGAAATATTTTGGGTGTTTTGCGAAGGCGGTCATGAGGCTGGCGCCGTGTGAAACGTCTTCCTGGATTTGCATCATGGTGTTTTTGAGATCGATGTTCTGCGTTTGTTTGATGAGGGAATATAATATTCGGTCCATGGACACCCCCGCCTTGAACAAGGCCGCGAACTGTCGTGTGAGGGCGATGAGCTCCTTGGTCTGTGCCTTGCGACTCTTTCTCCAAAACAAGGGGAGTCTCACCTCCGTTGCGGTTGTTTCAAGGCTGACAGGGATGAGACCCTGCCCCACCAGCATGATTTTTGCGTCTTTCTCGGTCGCAGCATCGATCTGACCGGTCATCAATTGGCCATCATCATTTCTGGCTCTGTACGAAAAGGTTGGCATGAGTAATAGGCTGCCCTTAAATTGAGGCCGTCACGCGCAGAATTTCTTCTACGGTCGTGAGTCCTTGGTTCGCTTTTTTCAGGCCATCATGTATGATTGTCTTGTGTCCCAACTCAAGGAGTTTTTCCATAAGGAGTGCCTCAGGGGCCTTTGCGACGATGAGGTTTTTGATCTCCTCTGTGACCACCACGATTTCGAACAGCCCCACACGACCTGAATAGCCTGTGTTGCGGCAGAATTTGCAACCAGCCCCCTTGAAAGCCTTTTCGATCGCGATGTTTTTTCCAAGTCTTTTGAGCTGGTCCTGAGGAATAACTGTTTCTTCTTTGCAATGATGGCAAATGCGTCGCACCAGGCGTTGTGCCAGCACTCCAATGAGACTGGAACTGACCAGGTAAGGCTCGATGCCCAAATCCATGAGGCGCGAGATGGCGCCGACTGCCGTGTTGGTGTGAAGGGTTGATAACACCAAATGGCCTGTCATGGCGGCACGCATGGCAATATCGGCAGTTTCGAGATCGCGTATTTCACCCACCATGATCACGTCGGGATCCTGTCGGAGCATGGCGCGCAAAGCCGCGGCAAAAGTCATACCGGCCTTGACGTTAACCTGTTGCTGATCGATTCCCTCTATTTCGTGCTCCACGGGGTCTTCAATGGACAGGATGTGTTTGTCTTTCGAATTGATTCGCAACAAAGACGCGTAGAGCGATGTGGTTTTGCCTGAGCCCGTTGGTCCCGTGACGAGCAGAATGCCGTGTGGTTTGGCGATGAGACCGGCAAATTTGAGCATGTCTTCTGGCTGAAAACCAAGCTGTTCCAAAGTGATGAGTTGACCTTTGCTGAGAAGGCGGATGGCTGCGGCCTCGCCGAACATCGTGGGATAGGTCGCCACACGAACGTCAGTTTCTGTTTCTCCCACCCGAAAACGAAATCGCCCATCCTGTGGCAGACGCGATTCTGCCACATCGATATGGCTCATGATTTTGACGCGACTGATGACGGGTAAATGAATGTTTTTGGGTAGTGTTGTGAATTCTTCCAACAGACCGTCGAGTCTGAGCCGCACCAACAACCCTCTGCGGGATGGTTCCAGGTGAATGTCGCTGGCGCCGTCTTCGAGGGCTTGCAGCAGGATGTTGTTGACGGCGTTCACGACAGCCTCACCGGAGGCCTCTTTTGCGAGCTTTTCGGTTTGTGTGTTGGGCACCACTTCGTCTTCGGTGGTCATGAGTTGGATCTTTGTTTCAATTTCCTTGAGGGTGATGCCCTGGCCGCGAAATTGTTCCTTGATGACGCGTTCAATGTCGTGGTCAAGTGCAAAGAAAGGTTCTACATCGCACTTGAGCAACATCCGAATGCTGTCGAGCGCATCGAGATCAGCCGGGTTGGACATGGCGACGGTGACCTTGTTTTCGATCTTGAACAAGGGGATGGCCTTGAATTTTTTGATGGCATCAACCGGTAACAATCCCAGCACTTGTGGGTCCAACTTGTATCGCCCCAATGAAACGTACGATGTGTTCATGTGCTTGGCAATTGTTTTGAGAAGCAGGGTTTCGTTAATAAACCCGCGTTCGATCAAGACCTGTTCCAGGGGATCGCCCAGATTTTTTTGCGACTCTTTTGCGATGAGCATTTGATCGGGGGTAACGAGACCGGCACTGACTAAAATATCTTCTAATGTGTACATGAAAAGGATTCCTTGCCAAATTTGAGGGGGCTTCCTGTGGGCATCATATTAGGAGCCTTGTGTAAAAGCAACTGCCGCGTTGAGGGCGGCGAGCATGCTGGAAGGATCGGCCAAATTTCTGCCAGCAATGTCAGGTGCGGTGCCATGTGCAGGAGAAGTGCGCACGAAAGGAAGGCCCAGAGTCATGTTGACAGCATGCTCCAGGCCCATGAGCTTGATCGGGATAAGGCCTTGGTCGTGATAGTGACAGAGCACGGCATCAAACTGTCCTTTGATGGCTGATGCAAAAACAGTGTCGGCAGAAAGTGGCCCGAGGACAGCAGTGTGTTTGTTTAGCTTCTCTTTGAGAAACTGTTTGATGGCTGGGGTGATGATTGTTTTTTCTTCTTGTCCGAAAAGCGAATTTTCACCGGCATGTGGGTTGAGGCCGCAAACAGCAATTGTGGGGTGTGGTATGCCAAACAGGTGCCTGAGAGAACGGGCCGTCAAGGCAAGTTTTGTCACGATTGATTGTTTCGTGAGACTGGGGGACACTTTTTTGAGGGGAATGTGAATTGTGGTCAATACAACACGTAATTTGTCATTGAACAACATCATGGCATAATCACTGACGTTGAAAGTTGTACATAAAAATTCGGTGTGTCCCGGAAAAGCAAAGCCGGCCAATTTGACATTTTCTTTTGAAATGGGCCCTGTGACGAGAGCGCAGACCTGTTTGTTCTTGATGAGGGCAACGGCTTTTTTTAGCGCCAGGAAAGCGTGTAAGCCGGCTGTCTTGGGGGACATGCGGAGACGGCTCAAAGGACCAGCCGCGGTATCGACCAGAAGGATGTTCTTTTTTTGTCGAAGCTCTTTCAAACGAGGGTCGGTGGCAAACAGCCCCAGGGGGCCGATGAGAGTCAAACGGGTAGTCTGTTGGAGGCGTGGACTAAGCAGTGCCTTGAAACACACTTCTGGTCCGATTCCCAACGGATCGCCCAGTGTCACAGCAATGTTGTTAGCGGGACAAAATTTCGACATAGGTTTTGTCTTTGACTGAGAGCAGATATTTCTTGAGTTCGGAATCGACGATGGATTCGAAGTACCGCATGCGAACCTGGTTGACAACTTGGTTAAAGGGAAGCGGTTGTGGTTCGGCTTTGGAAATGAGTTTGAACACAAGAATCCCGCCCGGGAAGGTGAGCTGCTCACTGGTTTCACCGTTTTTCAAGGAATCCAGAATGGACAACACTTCAGGTCGCAGAGAGGAACTCTCCACCAAACCGGAATCACCACCGTTTTGTGCGAACGCCCCAGAAGAATGTTTTTTGATGAGCTGTGCAGGTGTTTGACCCGCTTTGAGGGCGGCCTGTATGTTGTTGGCTGTTTCCAGCATCTTCTGCTGGTCTGGAAATGTGTCGATCGTCAAGAAGGCTTCGATGAAACGCAGTTTGCGATAGGTTTGATAATTCAGAATGTTTTTCTGGTACTCCTGCTGCAAATCGTATTCTGAAACATTGATCAACGGGGCGATTTTTTTCTGAATGAACATTTGTTTCTCGAGGTCTAGACGCAGGCGTTTTTTGTATTCGGCAAGAGTGAGTCCGGAGCGGCTCAGGGCCTCGCCAAAAGCCTTTTCGTCCAACTGTTTTCTGTTGCGCTGGGCCTGAAGCTCCTGTTCGACCTGCGCGTCCGAGATCTCGATACTGTTTTTGGAAATTTCCGATTCAAGAATTTTTTCCAAAACGAGTTCGTCCAGAAGATTTTTACTGAACCTGGCGAAGGCCTCAGCCCCTTTTTGTGGGCCCTGGGTATGAATCAGATAGGCCTTTCTTTCGGCCCCCTCCTGTTTGAGATCGCTGAGCGTGATGACCTCGGAGCCAACTTTGGCCACAATGCGGTCAATGGTCATGGCCGTCGCGCTGAGGGTAAAAAGACAACAGAGTAAAGTGAAGAGAAAAGTTTTTTTCATAAAAAGAAACCTTTAAGGGTTTCGGTATTGGTGTTGATGGTGACTTCTGTTCGTGCGTGCGTGATCCACTCACCATATTTTTTATTAAGCTTTTCCTCAAACAATTTCTGATAAATTACAGAGGAGGCTTCCAGCAAAGAAGTTCGTCCGGGAGGCTGTCTGTCTAAGAGTTTAAAGATGTGATACCCGTAATCACTCTTGACGATTGGGCTGATCTCACCCTTTTGCAGGCCAAAGCAGGTGTCGTCGAATTCTTTGGGAAAATTTCCTCTGCTAAAATACCCCAGATCACCACCTTTTGTGCGATCTGGTGACTGGGAATGGTTGACCGCCATTTTGGCGAAATTCTCACCTTTGAGGAGTCTTTCGTGCACCTCATGTGCCTTTTCGAGGGTGTCAGTGACAATGTGTCTGACACGAACCTTTTCGGGAACAACAAAGGACCCCTCATTTTGGGTGTAGTATGAGCGGATCTCGCTGGCGCTGATCACCAGGTCTTTGGCGAATTCCTGGTCTAGAACATATTGGACCTTGATTTCGTTCTCAACTATCTGTTTCCAACGGCTGTAAGGGATATTGTGTTCTAATAACAAAGTGTCGAGCGTTTTGGTATCAACGCGTTTTTTTCTCTCGTTAAGTTTTTCGGCCAGTTCCTCAAGGCTGATGGCAACCCCCTTTTTTTTGCCGTAAGCGATGACCACCTGATCATCAATCATCTTATTGAGAGTGGACTGCAAAAGTTCGCGAAAATCCGGGTTTTGGACCAGCAGGGTGGGATTCATGTCCTGGAAGATGCCGTCAGGCAATTTGTTGATCTCAAGCCTCATCTTGAATCGCAACAACTCTTCCTCAATCACGGCGTCATCCACGCGGGCAACCTCGCGGGAGTACTCAGGGAGTGTCTTTTGTGGACCCAGGCAGTGCAGACAGGATAAAAACAAAAGGGCAAGAAAGAGGTTTGTTTTTTTCATTTGCCAAAAAAACCCGAAACCGTTTAAAGTCCCGGCCGTCCGCAAAATTCATTATGCCAAAACCAAAAAAAATTCTCATCACAGCCGGTCCCACGCAGGAACCCATAGATCCGATCCGCTATTTGTCAAATCATTCCAGCGGGAAGATGGGATACGCTTTGGCGCGAGCCTGTGTCAAGGCCGGACATCAGGTGGTTTTGATTTCGGGACCCACGAATTTGGTTGTGCCAGAAGGGGTGGTGTTTGTTGCTGTCACAACGGCTCGCGAAATGTATCGTCAGGCGATCAGCGTTTTTCCATCGTGTGATCTGGTCTTCAAGGTTGCGGCTGTGGCTGACTATCGTGTGAAAAAAAAATCCCTCAGGAAAATCAAAAAAACCGGTGAGACGATGTTGTTGGAATTGGTGAGGAACCCGGACATTCTCAAAAAACTGGGGCAGTTAAAAAAACCGCATCAGACCCTGATTGGTTTTGCCGCCGAAACGCATAAGGGTGCGGCGTACGCCCAGAAAAAACTCAGGGGAAAGAACCTCGACTGGATCGCGTTAAACGAGATCAACAAACACAATGTTGGATTCGGTCGCGATGACAACGAGGTGACGCTCATCTCAAGCGGTGGGCGCAAAGTCATCATTCCCAAACAGGGCAAAGACGCCGTGGCGAAAATTATTTTGGAGACAGTGTATCCGACTGCGACCCCTTAACAGATATTTGTTTGATGCTGCTGTTTCGTTTTACCGACCACAGTTTGTTGACCATGAGTCCAAACAGGATCGCCAGCAGGGGGATTCCTGCCAGATGTCCCCACTTGATGCTGAGGAGGGTTTGAGGTGACAGCTCTTTGAGCGGGCGGGTGGTTTTGCCGCGCGTGCGCAGGGAGATCAGTTTGTTTCCCCACGTGGCGTGCTCCAGCATGTTCGATAAGAACAGCACATTGGCGTGAGCTTGTTCCAAAAAAATATCTTGAATCAAATTGTGCGTGCTGGTCACGTAGATTTTTCCTGCGTGAGGGTTTGTTTTATTCGTGAGAGAGACAGACAGGGGATAATTGGCCAGCGTGGGTTGTTGGGTCATGGTTTGAACATAGTCTGGTGCGACGTTGGTCGTCTCCTCGGGTTGCAAAAAAGAATTTGTCGACGAGCGCACCAATTCGTCAATTTCCCATTTTGGATTATCTTGTGGGGCTATGAGCAGGGCGTTGGTCCAGGGGAACAGGATTTCCTCGATGGAATTGGTGATGGGGTGCTCAGGATTCACGTCGGCCCGCATGGTTTTGATCCAAAAAGGGTAGTCTCTGTAAACCTGCAAGGCTCCCTGTTGAAAAAGAGCCTGTTCATTTTGCAGGATGTCGACCAGGAGTTTTTGGGAAATCATCAGTCCTTTGTCTTCGAGCCAGTCATCCAGGCCCGTGGCGATGATGGAGGCTTGCAAGTTATCGTTGACACTGGTGTTGCCAGAGAAGATTGCCACCGAGAGCCCACTGTCGATCAAAGCATCGATTTGAGACAGGATTTTTTTGTCAAGGTGGTCGGGAGCGACCAGCAAAAAGCTGTCGAGGTCGTAGGCGGCAAGATTGGTTGTCTGTGGGTCGATCTCCACGGGAGTTCCGATTTCGGAAATGAACCTATCGAGAAAACTGTATTGATTTTTGTCCTGGCCTATCAGCAGTCCCACACGCGGCGACTTGTCCTGCGTGAGTTTGAGCAAGGCCAGATTGAGCTTGTATTCCAGTGTGGGGATTTGCGCGGCGACGGGAATGCTTTCGCGACGATCGCGGTAATAGAGTGCCAGCCCCAGATAAACTTTTTTGAGCTCGACTTTGTCTTTTTCCTTGATGTTGAGTTCCAGCGGAACCATCCCCAACTCAAGCGCTTCCTGTTCGGTCAATTCATTGAGTTGTGGGTTGATGGTGTTGATGACGATGGGCTGTTTTGCCTGTGCCTTCATTTCCTTCAGGAGATCAATGATGCTGTTGTGCAGGGAGGTTAAGGCTGCGGGCAAATTCTGTGTACAATAGAATTTTATGGTGAGTTGATCCTCGAGATGGTGCAACCGTTCCCGCGTTGTCGCCGAAAGGGTGAACTCTTGTTCCTGTGTCAGGTCCACGCGCACAGGGTATTGTGATGACAAGGTGTTCAGGCCAGACAAAATGATGAGCAGGAACAGCGAAAAGAGAGGTGCTGATAATTTGGCGGCGTAGCGTTTGTTTGTGGTGTTCGTGCGGCCCTGTTTCAGTCCACGAACATTCAAATACAAAAACAAGACAAGGAGGCTTGAGAAAAAGATGAGGTCACGCGAGTCGAGCACTCCTTTTTCCAAAGATTCAAAATGAGTTCCGAGGCAAAGATAATCAAGCAAAGAGGTCAGGTGGGTTGGCACATAGGCCTGTATCAGTGGTTGCCCCAGCACAAAGAAAAAAAGCAGCACAGAGACGGTCAGCACGTAAGCCAAAACCTGTTGTTTGACCAGAGATGACAGCCACAGGCCGATGGCCAGATAGGTCGCGCCGAGGAGGAGGCTGCCGGCATAGCTCGTGATGACGACCCCAAAATCCAGATCACCAAGATAGGCGAAGACCACGGGGAGTGGCAGTGTGAGGACCAGGAGAAAGCCCAAAAAAAACAGCGAAGCTAAAAATTTGCCCAGAACCAAAGCGGTTTCACTTACGGGCAGGGTGAGCAGAATTTCCAAAGTTCCTGATTTTTTTTCTCCAGACCAGGCCCCCATGGTCACAGAAGGGAGAAAGATGGTGAACAGGACGGGAAGCCAATCGAATAAAGCCCTGAGACTGGTTTGTCCCACCACAAAGACCTGGGCAAAGAAAAGCCAGAAGCTGGCAAACAACGTGATGCAAACGAAGACGTAAGCAACAGGTGAGCCGAAGAGGTCTTTGAGTTCTTTTTTGGCCAGTGTCCAAATGGCGTTCATTGTGTGAGCTCCTGAAAAACAGATTCCAGCGAGGACTGGTTTTTTGTGAGGGTGTTCAGTTGCCAGTTGTTCGCGACGGCCAACTGAAAAAAATCTTCACTGTGATCATGCGCGTCGGAACAAACGACAGCCACGTGATGTTTGTCGTCTTGTGAACTCGTGACCGTCAACGAAAGACAGAACGGACAGGCACGGATGATATTTTCGATGTCGGTCAGATTACCGCGCAGGCAGATGTGGTATTGGTTTTGTTCCTGGGTTTTCTGACGCAATTCATCCGCTGTGCCTTGGGCCACCAGTGAGCCGTTGTGGATCACGAGCAGACGATCACAGGTTTGTGTCAGTTCCGACAAGATGTGTGAAGACAACAAGACAGTTTTTGTTTTGCCAATATTTTTCAGGAGGGTTCGGATCTGCACGACCTGATTGGGGTCTAAACCAATCGTAGGCTCGTCGAGGATCAAAACGGGCGGGTCGTGCAAGAAAGCCTGTGCGAGGCCAACCCGTTGACGAAACCCTTTTGACAAGGTGCCCATTTTGCGGTCCAAGATCGAAGCAATGTCGCATTGTTCGATGACGCAGGACAACTGTTGCTTAAGTTTCTTTCGGTCCAAGCCACGCATTCCCCCCGCGAAACGCAAGAAATCAATTGTGAACATGTCGTCATAGAGGGCAGACGATTCGGGAAGATAGCCTACCTGTGCCTTGGTTTTGAGGGGGTTTTGTTGTACACACAAGCCATTGATGGTGACCTCCCCCGAGGAGGGAGCGAGATAACCGGTGATGACCCTCATCGTTGTGGACTTGCCAGCACCATTGGGTCCCACGAAACCCACAACCTCGCCGGTAGCGATGTCAAAACTGAGGTTGTTGACAGCACGAACGTTCCCGAAGGACTTCGTCATATTTTTAAGAGAGATCATTTGTCTGTAAAGCGCAGATACATCTTGATCGTTTTGTTGGAGGGAAACAGTTTTTCGGCCGCCTTCCAAACCTTCTTGGCCTCATCTTTTTTGCCCAGGGAGTAATACGTAATACCCAATTGGATGTGAATGTCGGCAAAGGCCTTGTTGGTCTTGATGGCCTTTTTGAGTTCTTCCAACGCGCCTTTGGTATTGCCATTTTCACGCAGACACACAGCCATCTTGGTGCGGATATCGGCATAACTTTCGAGCTCCAAGGCTTTTTTGTACTCAAGGATGGCCTCGTTGTAAAGCCCCACACCCTTGTAGCGATCGGCTATTTCGGCGTGTTTGTTGGCCAGCTTGGACCTGATGAATGGATCCATCTCGGCTTTCTTGGCCTTGGCATCCTTGCGGGAGCGGTTGACCAGTTTTTTTGCGTTTTCGTATTCGCCCAGATCGTTGTGCAAGATGCTTAAATTCAGCATGGCCTCCGTATAGCGGGGATTGATTTGCAGGGCCTTTTTAAAGTTTTTGATAGCTTCACCATAACGTCCTTCTTCGTGGGAAATGATTCCCAGGCAATTGTAGACATCGGCGTACTCTTTTTTTTGGGCCACAACTTTTTTGAAGAGTTCTTCCGCTTTTTTGTATTTTTGTGTCTTGAAAAAATATTTTCCTTCTTGAATGAGTTGATAGATGTCTCTCATGTGACTTCCTTTGGTGTTTGCGCGGTTAATCTGCCTTCAGTTTTTTGGCAAGAGGGCTGTCGGGATAGTGCTGATTAAATATCTCACCGAATTTTAACGCAAGCTCTTTTTGCCCGGTTTTTTTCAAAGAGCCGATCAGGTAATAAAAGCTTTTCTCGTCGAGGCCAAGTTTGGGATAATCTGTGATGATGGTTTGAAATCGCGGGATGGCGGCCAGGTATTCCCGGTTTTTGTAATAAAATTGGCCGATGTAGTAGTGTTTTCGGGCTTGTTTGAGCCTGGCGTCGGCCAAATAGGGCTGGGCAATCTTGGCGTAGGGCGTTTGGGCGTAGTGCCTTACCACTGTCTGTAGGGCAGAGATGGCCTGGTCGAGATGCGTTTGGTCGCGGTCAATGGCTTTGGGGGTTTCTTTGAGGTAGCTCAGCCCCTCCTTGTAATAGGCGTAGGGCACCTTTGCGTGAAAGGGATTGGCTTCGATGAACAGTCTGTAGGCATCGGCGGCAACCAGATATTCCTTTTTCTTGAAGTAGGTATCGGCGATGGCCAGATCGGCTACGGCACCCTTGTCCTGGCCGTAGTGCCGCGATTTGACAGATTCAAAACAGGAGAGGGCCTGTTTGTATTTTTTCTTTTTAAGGAGGGTTTGGCAGACACTGATGTCCTGTTCCTGATTGAGCTTGGTCAGCGAAAAAGAATTGTCTTTGGCGCACGAAACCAAAACAAAAGGAGACAAAAAAAGGGAGAGTACAGCCGCAGATATTAGGAATTTTTTCATATGCCGCAATGCCCTATACAAAACCATGCTTGTGGGCAAGGGTTTTTCAAGGTTTTCAAAGTTCATTTGACTAATAATACATTTGATGAGATAGGCCCCCTCGCCAAATCGCTGACCCCCTTTGCACCGGCAACCGGGGGCTGATAATGCCCAGATGGCGGAATTGGCAGACGCAGTAGACTCAAAATCTACCGAGGGCAACCTTGTGCCGGTTCGAGTCCGGCTCTGGGCACTCATTTCACACAACCCTGTTTCTTTTTTTCCCCCGAAAAAACCACTCAATATTTTTCGCCATTTCGTCAATCAGGGTTTGCCGTGATTCCCTGCTGGTCCAGGCAACATGAGGTGTCAAGAAGATCTTGTTTTTTAATTGTTTGTCGAAAAAAGGGTGGTCTTTTTTGGGAGGCTCCTGCGACAGAACATCCGCGGCGTAACCGGCGATCTGGTTGTCGAGCAGTGCCAAGGCGACGGCCGTTTCGTCAACCACGGGCCCTCTGGCCAGATTGAGTAAAAACGCAGTGGGTTTCATGAGTGACAGGGTTTCGCGATTGACGAGCCTGGTGGTTAGGGGAGACAAGGGGCAGTGAAGCGAGACATAGTCGCTTTGTTGCAACACGGTTTTCAGCGGCGTTCTTTTTGTTTTTCGATCGTGTTTTCTCCCCGGGATTTTTGCGACCAAAATGTTCATGCCGCAATGTTTTGCCAGACGAGCCACTGATTTTCCAATGGCGCCATAACCCACGATCCCCAAGGTTTTGCCGTTGAGGTTGGAAAAAGGAAAGGCAGTCAGGTTGAAGGTTGAGGAGCGACTCCATTTGAGTTTTTGACAGGCCTCGTGATGCTCAATGAGTCTGTGCGAGAGTGCGAACAAAAACATCAGGGTGTGTTCAACGACCGAGCGTGTAGAGTAATAGGGTGTGTTGCAGACAGCAATGTCGCATTTTTTGGCCGCATTGAGATCGATGTTGTTATAACCGGTTGCGGCCACGCAGATCAGTTGAAGTTTTTTTGCATTCTCCAGATGTGTCTTATCCAGAACCACCTTGTTGACAATCACCACATCGGCCTTTTGAATCCTGCTCTCAACCTGTTCCGGTTTTGTGGAATGATAGGTGAGACAGCGGCCCAAGGCCCTGATGCCAGAAAGGTCCACGCCCGTGTAGTCAAAGGATCCGGCATCGAGAAAGATAATGGTTTTCATGTCAATAATATGTTTTGAGATATTGTGCCAAATCGCCCATCAGTGATTGTGACAAGTTTTTGAGCGCTCTCTCAGCCTCGTCTTCTCCCAGGGTAAAGGAGCTGGTGGTGGCGTCGTAAAACTTGACCAGAATCTGATCTGTTTTCTTCTCCTTGATTTGTCCAAAAATTCTCAACTCAATGGGTTGTTCACGGGCGCCTTGCTTTGTAGTGACTTGCGGAAGCAGGTGAATCCTTTTGACCTTGATGTACAGTTTGAGTGGATTGGTGTAGCCGGGCCCTTCCCCTGAATAAAGGTTCACAGGGACCCTTTGTCGTTCAATGTGATTCTTAAGACTCACATAAAAAAGCTTGGGCAATTGATCGATCGCTTTTTTGATCTCTTGTTGAGAACTTAATACATCCGTGGGAGGCACAGCGACTGCTTCGTCAGTATTTTCGCTATCCAGGTCCTGGGTTGGTGGCGACAAACCCTCGTCGGTTGTGTCGTTGATGAGACTGGTTTCTCCCATGTCGAAATAGGAAAACTCCAGCACATCATTGAGGGCCAAGTCCTTTGAGGCGTATTCTTTGATGGCGTCAAAAAACCTGTTTTTCTTCACCTTGGGCTCAACGGCAAAGACGTCGGGACAAAGCAGAACGAGGAGCAGTGTGAGGACGACGATTTTCTTCATACCCGCGTCAGCTTGTTGGCAACATCCTCTGTTTTGACCTTGTCAAAGACGGACATGGCGGTGGCGATCATGCCACTCAAATCACTGGCACTGGCAGGAATGATCATCGTATTGGTGTTTTTGGCCAGATGACCAAACTCTTTTATGTATTCTTCCGCCACGCGCAGTTGCACGGCGTATTGACCACCAGGCAGAGAAACCGCTTCACCAACATTTTTGATTCCTTCGGCTGTTGCCTTTGCCACAGAGAGGATGGCCTCGGCCTGACCAAGGGCTTCGTTGATTTTCTTTTGTTTCTCGGCCTCGGAGTTTTTGATGGCTTCTTGTTTTAGACCCTCCGCCCTGTTGATTCTGGAATCGCGATCGCCTTCGGACTCAAGTATCTTGGCTCTCTTTTCTCGCTCGGCGCGCATTTGTTTTTCCATGGCGTCCAGCACATCTCTGGGGGGCGTGATCGATTTGATTTCGTAGCGCAAAACCTTGACGCCCCATGCATCGGTGGCGTGATCGACTGCGGCGACAACGGCGTTGTTGATCTTGGTTCTTTCTTCAAACGTGGTGTCCAGATCAATTTTGCCAATTTCAGAGCGCAGGGTTGTTTGTGCCAATTGCACAATGGCCATGACGAATTTGCCTACGCCATATGATGCGGCCTTGGGGTCCACGACACGGAAGAACAGGATGCCGTCTATCCCGACGGACACGTTGTCTTTGGTGATACAGATTTGTTCCGCGATGTCCAACACGACTTCTTTGAGGTCGTGCTTGTATTGGATTTTATCGATAAAGGGAACGATCACCCTCAGGCCTGCTTCCAGCGTGGTGTGATATTTTCCCAAGCGTTCCACCACGTAGGCCTTTTGTTGTGGCACGACTTTGATGGTTTTCATGACCAAGATGATGCAAAACACGACCAGGCCAATTGCAAAAAAATCCATAAATGTCTCCTTTGGTTAATTTGTTAAATCTTTTTATTCAACATGAGTGTGACCCCGTCGATGTTTTCGATCCTGACGTCCTCTCCCTTTTTCATGTCGTCAGCGGACTTGTTGGTGGCCCTCCAAGGAGAGCCCAAATAGGTGACTGATCCTGTTTTTCCGGCGGCAATGTCTTCGGAAAGCGTGATGATTTTTTCCTTGTCGATCTGAATTCCCTTGGTGTTCTTGAAGCTGTCAGACACCTTTTTTCTAAAAAAGATGATGCCCGAGACACCAATCAGTGCGAAGATGACGAGTTCGATCGGCAGGTTGCT
Organism: uncultured Nitrospirales bacterium; assembly: GCA_964526915.1. Classification (GTDB taxonomy): domain Bacteria; phylum UBA10199; class UBA10199; order UBA10199; family JADGCS01; genus JAHJDR01. Next base: position 4,595 of record CAZGMS010000014.1, on the reverse strand, counting down.
CAGACCAAACAGCTTGATGCCGGCAACAATCAAGGCCCCCAAACCAAAAAATAAAATAAAAAAACTTGTGGTGAAAATCTCGAGAACGATAAGCCCCAGACCCACGATGGCCCATATGATGGTTGGAGAGATGTTTTGCATAACGACCCCCTAATCCGGCGTTGCCGGAAATTCGAAACCTGAATTTTTAAATCCGAAACAAAGTCCAATCTCAGATTCAAAAAAAACAGCTCACCGTGTCACCCAAAAAAGACCGCTTCGCAGTAGGTTTGCGAATAGGTTCTAAATCAGATATTGATCAATAAGCCCCTGCACTCCTCGCACAACTTGAGGGTCGCTTTCAAGGGTTTTCGGATACCAAGGCTTACAGCGACAATCCACAGTCATGGGCGGTGTGAACGAAATGTGCAGTCTTTCAACTCGGATCCGCTTTGCCCCGATATCCGCGGCGGGTTCAAAGCGCGTGAACGCGTGCCATAAAAAAGACTCAGGTGAAGCACAGGCAAGCGCCGCGTCATCAAAGATAAAAACGAGTGGCCACGCATCGAAGCAGGCGTGTTCTCCGATGCGTGTCACACAATTCTGGTCGGTAACAAAGGTTGGTGCGGTCAAACACAACACGCCGGGACAAAAAACAAGCGCATGTGAAAAAGGGGATGGCAAAGGGCCTGAGAATGTGTTTGGCAGGGCCCTTTTCTTTTCACCCACGCCCAGAAAAATGGATTTTGATCCGTGATTGGGTTTGGGACCCGTTTCGTCAAGAGTGTCTTGGGAGGTGTGGGAGAGCACAAAAAGATCGGTCGCAAAATCAATTCGTTCCAACACGCAGACAAGAATCTCTTTGATGTTCTTGAGGTCGCAAGGCTGATCGGTGACAAATAGATTTTTTGTGAGCGAGAGCTGTCCTTCTCCCAAAATCCTCAGCGCGGTGGTCAGGGCCTCACGTGGGTAGCGGTCACAAACAACGGCTCCGGCCAGGGTGTGCACCCCGGCTTCTTCATAGGCCCATAAAGCTTTCACCTGAGGCATGGTCAGACGAATCAGTGGCGCAAACATTTCCTGCAAATAATTGGTGATGAAATGATCCTCTTGTGGCGGCCTGCCCACGACAGTGGCTGGAAAAATGGCGCCGTTGCGATGAAAAATCTGGGAGATGTTCAGAAAAGGATATTCATGCTGGCTGGAATAATAACCATAGTGATCGCCAAAAGGTCCTTCCGGCAATTTCTTGTGTGGAGGGATTTGTCCCACAATGCAAAAATCCGTGTCGGCCAAAAGGGGCAAAGGACTGAGGGAGGGAACGATGGTTGTTCTGATTTTTTGTCCCAAAAGGAGAGAGGCAAAAAGGAGTTCGCTGATGTTTTCTGGCAGGGGTGCTATCGCGGACAGGGTGAGTGCGGGAGGCCCTCCAATATAGATATGAGCAGGGAGAGGTTGGTTCCGTTGTTCCGCCTCATAAAAATGAAACCCTCCTCCCCGATGAATTTGCATGTGCACGCCGCATTTGTGTTGGTCGTGGATTTGGATCCGGTACATGCCCAGATTTTCTTTTTGTGATGTGGGACTTTGTGTGTACACGAGCGGCAAGGTGATGAATGGACCGCCGTCTTCAGGCCAGGCCTTGATTTGCGGGAGTTCTTTAAGATTGGCTCGATCTATTTTGTGTGCCAGCACGGGGGCGACGCGTGTGTGTTTGGTGCCTGTGTGTGCCAGAGATGACAAGAGCTTGCGGCGATTCCACAGGGTTTTGAATCGTGGCGGGAAATCCTGTTCAACAAGGCTGACCAGCTGTTTGATGATGTCAATGGGGCTTTTGCGAAAGGCGAGCTCGATCCTTTTTTGTGAGCCGTAAAGGTTGGTGGCCACGGGAAATCGTGTGCCCTTAACATTGGTAAAAAGCAGGGCCTTGTTTTTGCCCGCCACGGCCTGTCTATGTATTTCGGCCAGTGCCAGACAGGGATCGACTTCGTCTGTGATTTCTATCAGATCATTTTCAGCTTTCAACACAGAAAGAAATTCGCGAGTGCAGGTGATGGTTTTTTTTAAAATTATAAAATCTCCCAACGACCCTTTTTGGTTGCGCCTACATGTCGGACGATCCCATCACCGGTCATCTTGGCCAAATGGTATTTAATACCATCATCAGTGATGCCTATCTTCTCGGCTAGTTCTTTTCGAGTCACGGTTGGATCAGACTGCAGATAGGCCAGGATTTTTTCTTGGGTAGTTTCTTGGGTAGTTTCTTGGGTAGTTTCTTGGGTAGTTTCTTGGGTAGTTTCTTGGGTAGTGCCAGGAAATATTTCTTCTTGAACAGTTCTGAATTCCTTCGACCGCTCGAAGGTTACCGTGAAAAAAGAATCGCTCTCGAATTTTGGAGGTGGGAGTGCGGCATCTTTTAAAAGGCCTTTGATGCGTTTAATACCAGACCCCACGCGTTCCATCTTGTTCATTCTGTGAAAGAGGTCAGCGATGATTTCATTTCGACGAATGGATTTTTTCCCCAAAAGTGAAAGGGTTAATCCCTCGGGCAAACCTCCTGGGTTGGATACCACCACACGATCCGCATGAATTTCGACCTGAACGTTGGTGCCCGACATATTGTAATCCCGGTGAACCAAGGCGTTCGTGACGGCTTCTCGCAGAGCCTCCAGAGGAATTTCATAAATGTCGTTGCGATTTTTACCACGAATTTCGCTACGGACATTCAAATGTTTTTCAATGAAGGCCAGGGCCTCATCAAACTGGGTGAGCAAATCATCGCGCACGTCTTTTCTGTCATAGATATTAATACCCTCAGTTCCCTTATAGGCGACCAAAAAAATCTGGCAATGCATGATATATTGACTCACATCCTGAGCAAACATCATGATACCCGCATTGGTAATTTTTTTGTGCTGTAAAAGTTTGTGACTCTCAAGGATATCTGGCAAGTTTTTTTGAGTTGCGGTAACACCGGCACCAGTTGTTTTAAGAAACCGTCTCACCTTATCGAGTGACAAATCTTTTAACTGACAATTTGTGTTCACTCTGGATTCAAAATAACCAATCGCCTCTGTCCGCAAAATTTTACGGATGTCCTGCGGTGTGAGTTTTTGTGTGACAGCATCGTAGCGTTTAAAACAACCGGCGGAACACATGTGTGGTTTGTCATCGCTTTCAGGAACATCAACCACAACAACTTGACCAACCTGGTTTGTGGAAACATTGATAGAAGGCTCACAAGTCTTGGCCAAATGAACGATTTCGGCTTTCATTGAATTGGTGAGTTTTTCGCCAACAATTTTGGCATCATCAGCCACGCCCAATAGAAGGCGGCCTCCTTTCGAATTGGCAAAGGCCACAATATCTTGCGCGATTTTTGAAGAGAATTTTTGTTTGAATTCAACGGACAGACCTTCTCCTTCAGCTATCAGGAGGTTGAGCTTTTGTTCTGTAAGTTTATGGACCATAACTTGAGATTACAACTATTCCGTTAACACGATCATTTTTTTTTAACCATCGCATTTTTTCAGTGTGAACAAAGCGGCTTGTCGTGTGCTGGTTGGGGGTTGCTTGAGCCACATGCGGGCTGGCTTAGTCCAGCGAAAACGGGGGGTCAATGGATTTGCCATTATCAAGAGGCACAGACGCCAGTTTCTTTGTAACGAAAACAGCTCGTGAGATGATCGTTGACCATCCCAACCGCCTGCATGTGCGCGTAGATGATTGTTGACCCCACAAACTTGAAACCGCGCGTTTTCAAATCTCTGCTGAAAGCATCGGATTCTTTTGATGTGACAGGCAACTGATCCAAGCGTTCCCACTTGTTGACGATTGTGCGGCCATCAACAATGCGCCAACTGTAGTCGCTGAATGATCCATATTTTTGCTGCACCTTCAAAAACGCCTTGGCATTGGACACTGCCGCCGTCACCTTGAGGCGATTGCGGATAATGCCAGTATTCTGCAAGAGTTTTGCCACACGCTTTTCCGAAAAACGCGCCACCTTTTCTGCGTCAAAATCTGCAAAGGCATTGCGATAGCCTTCGCGGCGTTTGAGAATGGTCAGCCAGCTTAGCCCTGCCTGCGCTGATTCCAGCACCAGAAACTCAAAAAGTTTTTTATCGTCATGAACGGGTACGCCCCACTCTTTGTCGTGATAGTCGATGTAAATCGGATCACTTCCGCACCAGGGGCAACGTGTGAGCGTTTTCATAGGTGATCCGTTTACGTCCAAAGGTCCCGACGTCGACACCAGAAAATAAAAAGCTTTTCTTTTTCAGGCAGTTAGAGACGAGACGCTGCCTTATGCCACTACATTTTTGATTTTTTTGGAAAGACTCAAAACTTTGGGCGGTGGTTTTAGTCCGATGGCAGCGAAGAGTTTTTGTACGTTACCAGCGATGTCGGTTCTCACCCACATTGTGGTGGATTTTATTTGAACGGGGATCGCTCGCACTTCTTGTAGTTCTCGCATGGCCTCAACAACAGTCAGAGGTCTGGGTTTGATGAGTTTCTCTTTGATGGCACGACTTTCCAACATCAGATTCTTTTCTCTCAACGCTTTCGTCATCAGTGACTCACAAAGATAAGCCAGAAAACACATTGTCAGGTGT
>CAZGMS010000013.1:0-2996 GCA_964526915.1 uncultured Nitrospirales bacterium | reverse complement strand
TGTCCGTGCGCCTTTGGCGGCGCGCTTGGCGACCCCTCTACCCAGCCAATTGAGTCAAACTGCCAGACAACAGCTTCCCGACAGCATCCCTCAGCCGGCAGATCCTTTAGAGCGGGTGGCCGTTTTTAAAACAGTGCCAGCAAGATATGCCGCGTATCAGGAAATCCTTTCAAGTGGGTTACGCACACAGGCAGATGTGAATCTGGCCCTTGACCTGATAGCCTTGTTACACCCAACCTTGGCCCAACTGGTTGAGATTTACAGGAAAGCTCCGGTGCCTGTTCATTTCATTAAAGAAGCACAGTCTGCTTACGTGGAACGTAAAAGCATTGATGGTCCAGATCGCATTACAAGTTACGCAGAGGGTATTTTCCTGGGAGCGGGCAGTGAACTATTTGTGTTTATTCATGAGCTCACACATGCCATTCCCTTTGCCGTCCTCACGGAAAAATCGGGGTGGTGCGACTCACCCCAGCATATACTCGATAAAAGGCCGTACACGTGGGTTTATTTTCCGGATGATCCCAATCTAAAATACAGAAGTACCAGTAGCATGTGCTGGGTCAGGGTGGTACGGCCAGAAAGCCTGTTTAGCCCAACGAGTTTGTTTAACAGTATTCACCGAAAATACGCCACGTTGAAATATGATAGAAGAGTGACCCCTCCGACGCTCTCAGATCTGTTCACAAGGTTGGTGGGGAATTATTGTTGTGATGAAGCCGCGAGTGCGCTGGCAGAAGTTCTTCTATTGGAGGTCCTCCGTGAACAGGGATTTATCGTATGGGCATGTCAGGAGTTGGAAGCTGGCCTGGAGATCATCAAACAACAGCGGGCCATAAGGGCCGAGCCGAATATGGCGTTCAAGGCCTTTTATTCCCACGATTTCTATCTGGGCGACAACCACTTTCTATTCTACAACGCACGCGCTCTCTACTTTGTGGCTGAACAAGTCATGAAAGACCCCGACAGGTTGAAAGAATTTTCCTGGTCGAGCCGTATTGATCTGACAGGTTTTAATCTTGGCGATCAAAATGTGGCGCTGGATATCATGCGTCAAATCGATCCCCAGGAGGTGCTTCGCGTACTCAAGGAGACCATTTCACGACCGCTATCAGAAGGCGATAGTCTGTTACCCATGCAGATTCGATTGAGACGCTATCTCGCCGCCATGGGGGTTTCACGTTTTTTGTTTGATGGTCCAGACAGGGAGTCTCGTACAGAGCCACATTTATCCCTCGCGATTGATTTTGGGACAAAACGCCCCACACCGATAAAAGGTTGTGATGATACCCGGATAGACCTGCAAGCAATGCAGACAGTGCAACGTGTGACGCTTTCTGGTGCCTTTGTGGATTTTCTCAATCGTCTGCTGGCCTATTCAGACAGGGAAATCGTCATGAATCTGGAGGCGTATGCCAGGCTGGCTGAATTGTGCGACCCTGCTCTGTCGCCTAAACTGTATCGCCAATTATACGCCCTCCTGTTCAGTAATCGTCATGAACAACAGACAGCCATTGTGTTTGCCCTGTCATGCCTTCGCTCAGGTTATGAAGATATCGGTAAAACAATCCTTTTAAGAACCTTGTGCGAAGCGAAGGTCATCACCGAAGGGATCGATCTCAAAGCAGTAACCAAAGCCATGGTCGGACCCATTGTGGGCTGGGAGGAACGTTGGAATCTGGCTGTTGTTGAGTTGGTCAGGCAGGGACATGGCGATGTGGCCAGACTTCTGCTGATGGGCGTTGAAAAAACTTGTGCAGCAGAGGGTAGAAATTATTTAAAGGAAATAAAAAGAATTTTTGAGGATGAGGAAGCAGACCGAATATCATGTCTCTTTCGTGGATTTCCGGAATTGTTCCGGAAGAGATTGACCAAACTGGCTCGTGCCTATGCAGGAAGCACGATTCCCGTGGATTTATTATTGCATCTTGCCGGGAGCCTGCATCATCCGTTTGAAGACAGGGTGCGGTTAATCTATCAGGTGCGGTTCCAACAACTCAACGCCGACAAGGAAGCGTCCCTGCAAACGGCCAGAGACTTGAGGCAAACGCTCTGTCGACAACTTGCGGAAGACAGTAACTTGCCAGAAGAGGGATGGTTATTGGGGCTTCTCACCGAGGAACACAGACTGGCTCAAAAAAGAATACCACAGAGGTTGAGTATTTTTAAAAATCTGGCATTGACTTGGCCTCAGACCTTTGACGAACAGATGCACTATTTGCACACAAATCGGGAAGTTCCCCGCAGTCGCTGGCTGACTTTCTTTTTAAAGGATGGAAAGGAATATGTTTTTGGAACCCCTCTGGACTATGAACAGATCATTTTGGGAGAAGAAGAAGGTATTCTGCGGGAGTCGATGCGCTTCACCAGCAAAAAAAAATGGGTGCTTGAGAGAATCAAAAAAATGCCTGATTCCATGACCAAGCTGGGTTTGCTTGAGCAATATTGGCATTCCTACGCATCCCTCCTGCCGGCTGGCGAACGTGAGTCCGTGATTACCCTGTGGCATGGGTTGATCATTTTCTTGGCAGGAAAGCTTGAACGCTGGCGCTACATCGAAGACACCTCATTAAGGGCCTATTATTTTCAGAGGTCAACCCCGCAGACCCCTGTTCCCTGCCAGCATAGCCATTTTTATCACAAAAATATTCTGGGTCTCGCTCGGGCCTGCCTGGCCTTTGAGGCTCATCGTGTGTTTGGCTGTTTCTTGCTCAAAGGGTTGACCTGTGAAGAGGGCCTTCACAGAAGTCTGTATTATGATCGATCGGCAAAAGAACGACTCCAGTATTTGTCTGATCAGACGGTCTACCGGGCCTATGCCTCATATCAAGGTCGCGTGGCGGCACTTTTACTGCTTGCCGATGAAGAGACGGACCAGGCCCGTCATTATCTGGACTTGGCAGATGCTGTGCTGGCAACATACTCTGTCATTCCGCAGACGGAAAGAGCCCTGCTGGGTGGCCATGATGCTTATTTGCGTGGGCTAGTGGCGGCCC
>CAZGMS010000012.1:0-14276 GCA_964526915.1 uncultured Nitrospirales bacterium | reverse complement strand
GCCCGCATGAAAGTTAGACTTTCAAGTCTGGCTTTCATGCGATTGCGGGCACTTGTGCTGAGCATGGAAAGTACACTTTCCATGCGGTCGAAGTACTAGGCACTGTGTGGTCGCAAATGACAGAGTAGAGCGCAAACAGGCTTACAGATACTTCCTGACCACAGCCTTGATCGCACTGCGTTTAGCCAGTCCCAGTGATTGGGTCAACGGTAGTTTTTGAGGACAAACCTGTTCGCAGTTTTGCACATTGTGACAGGACGCAACACCCCCTTTGGACAGCAGGACGTCATCCCTCGCCGACTTGGCAACATGATGGGGACGAACCTGCTTGTGTCGCCAGGTCTGTGTCACGGTCACGGCTCCCAAAAAATCGGCCGCCTCACCGAAATGGGGACAGGCTTCGAGACAGGCCCCACAGTAAAAACACTTGGCCAAATCGTGGCAAACAGCATCCAGTCGACTAGGCGTGGCTGACAACATGCCTCCCCAATCGAAACTGTCCAAGCGTTGCCACACCTGTGCGTGTACCAGTTTGCCATACATGATTTCACGATCAACGATCAGGTCGCGCAGGACTTTGAATTTTGTGAGCGGCTCCAAAATAACAGGCTCGTCCAAATCATCGAGTAACGTACTGCACACAAGTCTGGCCCGCGAATTGATAGTAACCAGACACACGCCACAGTGGCCATCAGCACAGCCGCACTCCCACACCACCGGCGCAACGGCCTGACCCTGCTGGTTGATCGGGCGTTCACGAATGACCTTGAGGGCATCGAGTACTGTCATCTGCTCTTGCACAGACACCTCGAAGAAATCCCAATAGGGCGCCGTGTCTTCTCGATCCTGTCTGCGGATTTTGAATGTTTTTTTCATGCCATTCCCAATTTAAACTACTCTGCATGACGCCTCATCTAAACACGTCCTGACAATTTCACAACATCCTGATAGTATATTCTGGGTGACCCATTTTCTAAAATAACTTTTGTTGTCTTTAAAAAACGATAATCATCTTTTTCACAGTAATCACCGCGTTGATGCACCCCACGTGATTCCTGTCTCGCAAAGGCCGCCAACCCGATGAGCTGTGCCAACAACAACATCGCCTCAAAATGACTGGCAAAAACAAGTTCCCGGTTGAATACGCGGCTATTGTCCGTAATGGAAACACGGCCAAACCTGTGCCTGAGTTCTGTGATTTTTTCGAGGGCCATTTGCATCCCTATCGCGTCACGCTCTGGACCCATTCGCTCATACATCATATCCGCCAATTCCGCGTGCAAGGCGTACAGGTGCTCCGGCCCCGACAAATCCACATAATCCACAAACCTCGCCTGCTCGGTCTTGAGCGCATTGGTAAAATAAACCTCCAAGGAATCGTTTGGAACAGAGGTTGTTGTTTGCACGTATTTCAAAGCGGCGTCAGCCGCAACAAACGAGCCATGCAAACTGGCCAGCAAACGATTGCCCGGCAACATGCGGGCGCCATGATACGCACACGCGCATTTGCCCGCCGCAAATAAACCCGGGGTCGTGGTCATGAAATCGTCATCGACCCACAACCCTCCCAACCAATCGGTCATGATCTCGCCAAACTGTACAAATTCCGGATTTGCGATGGCCACACCGTGATGAAAAAGACGCGCTACCACGTACCCGTCCGATAAAACTCCCTGCGTGGTGTAAGGTCCATACAGTTGTCCCAGACTACCCGATGTCACGATCACAGCCTCGGAACCAACCAAAACTTCACGCATATTATTAAGATCACGCAGGACCACGCCGGCACACACACCTTGCGAATCAAGCACCGGCGCCAAAAAATCGTGCCACTGAAAAAAATCAATCAGGCCCTGTGAGCGAAACAACAAAACCTGCTGGGCCAATACCGATACGATCTGCCGCCCCAGACAGGGTTCCCCCAGCAAGGTACGGGCAACTGCAGACCCACTCTCTGAAGAGATATGCCACCGACCTTCGTCTGTGCGCCTGAACAAGACCCCCAGTCGCTCGAGCATTCCCGCCAAGCCCTGCGCTCTTTCACACAGGGAATTCACAGCCGGTTGATTGGCCAGATACTCACCAGCGTGAATGGTATCGACAAAGTGTTTTTCGCAACTGTCGATCACCACAGAACTCAGACCCGCCACATTGATCCCGCTCATATCTGCCGTGGCATCCGCAGAGAATAAGGTTGTGTTCGAGACCAGACAGACCTTGACCCCCAGTGAGGCCAACCTCACAGCAGCCGTCATGCCTGCGATCCCCGAACCCAAGATGACAACGGAATATTGAATCATTGTTACATTCGGAGCCATGGAGCCGTAGAACCATGGGGCCGTGGAACCGTAGTCCCATGGCTCCATGGCTCTATGGCTCTATGGCCCCAAAAACCGCCTTGATCATCAGGACCAACCCAACAAGAATATAAAATAAAAAACCTGACAGGCAAACCAGGGTGAGCACCCTCTGGGATGTCTTGCTCACACAAATTCCAAAATCAATGCATTGGTCCCAAACCAATTGAAAAAAATAATAGCCAAGCCCCGCAAGCCCCGTCCAATACAGAATGATGGTTGGCAGATTTTGATGGGCCCTGATGGCCGTCTGCAGATACTGATAACCTGCCATGCCCTCAAAATATACACCGTACAGTTGTCCCACATGATACCCCACAAACGAAAGTCCCAGCACACCAGCGATCTTTAGCATTACAAAACGCAGATTTTCCGGATAAGGGTACAGATGCACATTCAGTCGACATCGAAAAAAACGAAAAATAAAAAACACCAGATGCCCTACGAGTGGCAGGATAATCAAAACGGTGTCAAAAAAAATAAAGAATGGTGTCGTCTGCCAACGCACAAGTCCCTGCACAATCTCTCGATCAGCATAGAGAAGCGTGACTGTGTCAGAAAAAAGAATCAGCAAAAACAACCCCAAGGAGAAAACACCAAAAAGCCCCGAAATACGGGCCAAAACAAAATACCGAGGCGACGTGTGCTTAGTAGAACCCTGAGTCATATCAATAGTTTAGTTTATTCAACAAACCCCACCAATGGTCAAGGATTAAATGGTTTATGGCACAACCCATTACCCATCAACCATATGACGTTTGTCATTGAAACACGCCTCGATAAATACTAACCAGTCGCCACTTCATGCGATCCTGCCACATCGTTTTTCTGACCACACAATATGGGAGCCAACATGTTTTCTTTTTTTAGATCCTCACTAGGCAAGAAATACCTCATGGCCATCACGGGCGTACCTCTCATTCTTTTTTTATTCGCCCACATGATTGGCAATCTGCATATTTTTTTGGGGCCCGATGCACTCAACGGGTACGCGCATTTCTTGCAAGGTTTGGGCCCATTGCTTTGGATCTTCAGAATGATTCTCATTACCCTGTTCGTGGTACACGTCTTTGTATCGGCGACACTCGTTGTGGAAAATCAATTAGCCCGACCAAAGGCCTATTCAAAAAAAGCAACACTGATCGCCACCCTTTCCTCGCGTACCATGATTTATACGGGTACCTTGATTGTGGCCTGTCTGGTCTATCACCTTCTTCATTTTACTGTGCAATCCACTGACCCCATTTTTCAATATCTGCTGGACAAGGAGGGACGGCATGACGTGTACCGGATGATTAGCTTGTCTTTCTCTTATCCCACAATCGCCGGTGCGTATATGTCTGCTGTGATTTTGCTGGGTTTTCACCTCAACCACAGCGCTTCCAGTTTTTTTCAGAGTCTGGGACTGAACAATCACCGATTTCACAAGTACATCCAACTGATTGGTCCTGTGACCTGTCTCATTTTGGTTGTGGGATTTTCAGCCGTACCGTTTAGTATTCTGATGGGATGGATACGATAAATACGTAGATCGTGGATCGTGGATCGTGTATCGTGAATCGAAAATAAATTTAACACGATCCACGATCTTCGATCCACGATCTACGTGCATGCCTATGAAACTCGATGCCAACATTCCCTCCGGGCCGATGGCCCAAAAATGGAGCAAACACAAATTCGAAAGCAAATTGGTCAACCCCGCCAACAAACGCAAATTCAAAATTCTGGTGGTAGGCTCGGGCCTGGCAGGCGCCTCAGCGGCCGCTTCTCTGGCAGAACTGGGCTATCAGGTGGATTGTTTTTGCGTGCAGGACAGCCCCCGTCGCGCCCACAGCATCGCGGCACAGGGAGGCATCAACGCGGCCAAGAATTATCCCAACGATGGCGATTCAATCACGCGTCTGTTCTACGATACAGTCAAAGGCGGTGACTTTCGTTCCCGCGAGGCCAACGTGCATCGTCTGGCCGAAGTGTCGGGCAACATCATCGATCAGTGTGTGGCCCAGGGTGTGCCCTTCGCACGAGACTATGGCGGCACACTCGATAACCGTTCCTTTGGCGGCGCGCTCGTTTCGCGCACTTTTTACGCACGAGGGCAAACAGGCCAGCAACTCTTGCTGGGTGCGTATTCCGCCCTCATGCGACAGGTCGGTGCCAAAACTGTCCGTATGTTCACACGCACCGAAATGCTTGATCTGGTCGTGGTGGATGGTCACGCCAAGGGCATCATCACCCGCAATCTGATCACGGGCCGCATCGAATCACATGTGGGACACGCAGTGATTCTGGCTACAGGCGGTTACAGCAACGTGTTTTATCTCTCCACCAACGCCAATAGCTGTAACGTCACAGCCATCTACAGGGCCTTCAAAAAGGGTGCTGGCTTTGCCAACCCCTGTTACACACAGATTCACCCCACCTGCATTCCTGTCTCAGGTCATTTTCAATCCAAGCTCACACTCATGTCTGAATCATTGCGCAATGATGGGCGCATCTGGGTCTCAAAAAATCAGGATGACAAACGTTCGCCCAAAGAAATCCCCGAAGATGAACGCGACTATTTTCTGGAACGCAAATACCCCACCTACGGCAATCTGGCACCACGTGATATTTCCTCGCGCAGTGCCAAAGAGGTCTGTGATCAGGGGCGTGGCGTCGGCACGTCGGGACTGGGCGTGTATCTGGATTTTGCGGACTCGCTCAAACGTCTGGGCAAACCAGTCATCGAAGAGCGTTATGGCAATTTGTTTCAGATGTATGAGCGCATCACGGCCGAAAACCCCTACGAAGTCCCCATGCGCATCTTCCCTGCCCCACACTACACCATGGGTGGACTCTGGGTGGACTACAACCTCATGAGCAATGTTCCCGGTCTATTTGTTCTGGGTGAAGCCAATTTTTCGGATCACGGGGCCAACCGATTGGGTGCCAGCGCCCTCATGCAGGGACTTGCGGACGGTTATTTTGTCCTGCCCTACACCATTGGCAATTACCTCACGGGCATTGAGCAAAAGCTACCTTCTATCGATCATCAGGATTTTGTGGACGCCGAACTCCTGGCCAGGGATCAGTCCAAAAAACTTTTGTCCATTAACGGCACCCGCACGGTTGAGTCGTTCCATCGCGATCTGGGCAAAATCATGTGGGAAAAATGCGGCATGGGCCGGAATGAAAAGGGGCTAAAGGAGGCACTGGTCGACATCCCCAAACTCAAGGAAGACTTCTGGAAGAACGTGCGAGTGCTGGGCACGAACGAGGAGCTGAATTATTCACTCGAAAAGGCCGGGCGCGTCGCCGATTACCTGGATTTTGCGCAACTCATGTGTCTCGACGCGCTCACTCGCGACGAATCCTGCGGCGGGCATTTCCGTGAAGAACACCAAACGAAGGAAGGTGAAGCCCTGCGCAATGACCGCTCTTTCGCGCACGTGTCTGTTTGGGAACATGTGGCTGACAACAAGCAACCTGTTTTGCACAAAGAACCGCTGGTATTTGAGGAGATTAAATTGGCGGAGAGAAATTACAAATAGCGTGAATCGTGCATCGTGAATCGTGAATCGTAAAATGCTATTGTTTTTTTCGATCCACGAACCACGATCCACGATCCACGTGAATTGATATGAATTTAATTTTACACGTCTGGCGACAAAAAAACGCTTCGGCCAAAGGCAAACTGGTGATGTACTTTGCCCACAACATCGGTCCCGACATGTCTTTTTTGGAAATGCTTGACTTTGTCAACGAAGGCTTGGTTGAAAAGGGCGAGGACCCCATTGCCTTTGATCACGATTGCAGAGAGGGCATTTGCGGACAATGTTCTTGCGTGATCAACGGCAAGGCCCACGGCCCGGAAAAGGCCACCACCACCTGTCAGTTACACATGAGGCATTTCAAGGACGGCGATGAAATTTATATTGAGCCCTTCCGTTCACGCGCGTTTCCTGTCATCAAAGACTTGATTGTTGACCGCTCAGCCTTCGATCGCATCATCCAGTCCGGCGGGTTCGTGTCGGTCAACACCGGAGTCACTACCGATGCCAACTGCATTTTGATACCCAAGGAAAAGGCCGAACTGGCCATGGACGCCGCGGCGTGCATCGGTTGCGGGGCCTGTGTGGCCCAGTGCAAGAACGCCTCAGCCATGCTTTTTGTGTCTGCCAAGGTGAGCCAATTTGCCAACCTGCCTCAGGGACAGCCCGAACGCATGAAACGAGTGAAGGCCATGGTGGCGACCATGGATAAAGAAGGCTTTGGTAACTGCACCAATCAATACGAGTGCGAAGTCGCCTGCCCCAAGGAAATCAAGGCCACCCACATCGCCCAGATGAACAGGGATTTTTTGAGGTCACTGTTTTAGATTTACAAATCCTTGTAACCTCGCAACAATGGTCCCAGTAGTATTCATTAAACACGCAGGGGGTTGCAAACGATCACCCCATCGTACATTTGTCCATCCTGCAGATCTTCACTCCAGATGATTGCCGCGCCAGCTGATTGCGCTGCGGCGATAATCAATGAATCCCAAAAAGACATTTTGTAACGCTCTTTAATACGCATGCCGTCCAGAAGAAGATCCTCATCGTTTACAACAACATTCCACTCCAAATAATCTTCGACAACCTTGCGCGCGCTGGCATCGGAAACCCCTTTCTTAACAAGGTTCACATACAGTTCCTGCAGTACCTGTATGCTGATAGCAGGACAAATTGTGGAATCCCATAACTGCAAAATCTTTTCCCCAGCGATTTGATGTTTACGACCTGCCTGCTTATCCAGAGCATAAACGAGTATGTTTGTATCCACAAAAACCTGTTTATCGTTCATAAATTTGCCCTCTTGCTAGAGGAACACCACCAAGATCAAAACCGTGACTCAACAGCTCGCAAGCACGTTTTTTGGCCAACTGAAATGAACTTTTTTTATGAACCATCCTGCTGATTAACTGTACCACCCATTGTGATAATGAGACGTTCTGGTCAAAAGCCATTTTTTTTGCAACCCGTAGAATTGATTCATCCAGACTCAACGTGATGTTTTTTGTCATAAATTCTCCTGTGGTATTTACACAAAATAAGTGTATCACAGTTTCTGTGAGTTTTCAAGTGGAAAAATCTTAGAGCCGTTTTGGGGGCAGCAGCTTCAAAGTTAGCATTATTCAGACCGCGAAAGCAGTCATGAACTCACCCACAGTTTTGGCGTTGTGCTTGATGAGGTGGGCTGTGGGGTATGAACCATAACAGATACGCGCCAACTCTGAAGCTGTAATATTTGGCGTCATGGCCAGTTTGGCCCACATATCTGCCCTGTAGGAAGGACCCAAGAAAACACGAAAACGGTATGCAATATGAATACGCGCAAGCTCGCTGGGTGACAAAATGTCTTCGTAACGATGCCTCAAAAATTTATTGGGTACGCGAAGGCAGGTCTTTTGAAAACGGGGGTCTTCCCCATTTCTATCGATGAAGAAGTCTGTATGTTTTCCCGGAAAATCAGTGCGTGTTTTGGGTGCCAATTTTTTCAGTTTCAAAAATCTGACATCAGGAAGTCTTTGTGCCATAGCCACCCAAAAAAGACGAAAAAGGGGTGGCTGTGATCGTATATTTCTTTTTATGAGCTGAATGAGTCTATCGGCGTTAATGTGTTGGTAGTGAATGTCAATCCAATCGACCAATAGAGACAACACTCGAATATCTTGCTGTAACCCTTCCAGTGAGGCGCCGAGCAAAACATCTTCGATATTCGCATTGTAAAAAGGCTCCCCCGCAAGACGAATACCCAAGCCAATCATTTTTTGAGTGAGTTCATCACGCAAAGGAAAAGATGAGGGATAAAGCTGTCTATTAAAGCTCATAGTATAATTATATAATATACTATTTGTATATTAAAAAGCAATATATTATATTTTTATAGGCATTTTACGCTTGAAACAAGTCACCACAGACACCTGCCGCAGAGTCAACCCGAATGCATGTAACGCGTGAAATCGGTGGATCACCGGTATGTACCCCAAGGGCAAGCCCTGGACCCAAGATTCCGTGGCGAGCCACGGGGAGTGCATTGCAGTAGACAAGAATGATTTCATGTCTGAGGCTGTGCGCCCAAGCCAAGTCAACTCGTGCCCCGACCTGTCCCCCAAAGCCTTGGCGTAGGGGGGAACAACGTGTAGGGGTATTGAAACAATTCATCGTATGAGTGCGAAGCCACCAGCCCCAAGGAAATCAAGGCCAAGCACGTTGTGACAACCATTCTGAAAAGCAGTGCAGAATCACCGGAATCTGCCTCTGAATCAGTAATGTGTAATTTTCAATTGTATTTTTACACTTTTCATGTTAGACTGCATCATGAGTTACGCCAATATCAAAATCCCGACGGTTGAGATCAACCTGCTCAAAAACCTCACAAAAGAGAAAACCGGTCAAAAGGCCATCATGAAGGCTCTGGCTTTTTTCTTTCGCTACGCA
Source organism: uncultured Nitrospirales bacterium (assembly GCA_964526915.1). Lineage (GTDB taxonomy): Bacteria > UBA10199 > UBA10199 > UBA10199 > JADGCS01 > JAHJDR01. The sequence goes on along the minus strand of CAZGMS010000012.1, from coordinate 5,458 downwards.
AAACAACGTCAGATTGCAGACATTCTCAAAAACATCTCATTTGATTCTTCATTTCAGCCTCTAAAATTGAGGAATCATGAAAGATAAATACATTCTTGACTCCTCTATCTGGATTGAAATCGAAAGAAACAATGAAAAGATTTGTGGGAGAGTGTTGCCGTTGATTCAGAAAAACAAAGTTTGTCTGGTGGATGTGATTGTAGCTGAAGTGCTCCGTGGGGTAAAAACAAACAAAGATTTTGTCACCCTCAAGGATGCTTTTTCCTGTTACACACAATTATCGGTTGCCTGGGATGATGTTGCTGAACTGGCCTTCAAACTGGCTCGGCACGGCCAACAACCACCACTGCTTGATGTCTATATCGCCTGTGCCACACTGCAGAACCACAAAATCATCGTGACTCAAGACAAACATTTTTCTAAAATCGCCAATGTCGTTCCTCTTCAGTATGAACTGTTGCGCTAACACAAATACTGGGATCAAAAATTAACGGGAAACAAGTTCATGAAAAAGTTTTTGACAGATCAACAGGCAACTTGTCCCTTGTCAATCTTTGACCCCTTCTTTTTAATGATGTCACAAAAAAACCAAAAATTTTGCACCACCATCAACTGCATGGACGGACGCACACAGGAGCCTGTGATCGCGTTTCTAAAAAAACACTTCAACGCCACTTACGTCGATTCGATTACGGAACCTGGTCCCGTGGCCATTCTGACGGGCCCTCGCGACACGCCCGTCTTCGCAAACATCCTCAAACGTCTGGACATCTCGGTCTATCACCACAAATCTGTTGGACTGGCCATTGTCGCTCACCACGATTGCGCAGGCAACCCCGTCACAAAAGAACAGCAACTCAAACAACTTGCTGAATCAGTGAAGACACTGCAAAACCTTTACCCCAGCATACCGGTCATGGGACTTTGGGTGAATGAAGAATGGCAGGTTCAAGCCGTGTGATAACAAATCCGTTTATTTCCTCATCATCCAAAAACTACCAAACAAACTACGAACCGCTCAATAAGATTTCGTCCCCAGCTACTTTTTGGAGTTTTTGATCCAACGTCCACAGTTTGTACCTGTGATGGGTGCAGGCCATAATCAGGTAGACATCAATCAAACCGACCCCCCTTGAAACCAATTGATGTTGAGACGAATACAACCCCGCATCAATCCACAAAGACGCCTCATCTATCTTTGGCAACACCTTCCAGAAATCGCAAATGATCCGCTCCTCGCGCCGATTTTTTACCCCCTGCAAAAGCTCACCAAACACAGGAGCGACGGCCACAACGTGACCACCTTCAAGCAACAGATCAAAGCGCCTACAATACGGTTCGTGTTGCTTAAAGTATTCAATCCAGATGGATGTGTCGGGGATGATCATTTTTTACGATTGAGCTGACGAATTTGTTTTGCCGAAAATGCGTCCCTGAATTCCATTGGCCGCGATACCAGTTTTTTTCTGAGTCTATTCACTTTTTGGATGGCGATCCATTCGGTGAGAGCCTTGATGAGAGATGCTGTAATCGTTTTGGTCTTTGCCAAAAGCAAAGCTTCCCTCACAATTTCGTCGGGTAGGATGGCGGTGACTTTCATACGATTGATTATACGATATATAATCGGATAATGCAACCATGTTCTGATGAAGACAAATTCCCCATCACACTGGCCCTGGTGCCAACTTTGCCGCCAATTGAGACCCCACCACCTCTGTCTGTTCACCGTTTTCCAGATTTTTGAGCGCCACCACACCTTTTTGTCGTTCGTCATCTCCCATAATGACGGCCCAGCGAAAATCGAGTTTGTTGGCACGGCGCATTTGGGACTTCATGGATTTGACGGCGTAATCCATTTCTGCCTTGATTCCCTGATCACGGAGTTGTTGCAGGAGTTCCACACAGGGACCAAAACAGGTCTCAGACATGGGAATCACGTAGACCCCGTTGAGCTCTCCCTTCATGGTGGTTTCCTGCTGACGCTCGGCCAGCAAAAGCACGATGCGCTCACACCCGAGAGAAAAGCCCACGGCAGGAACACTCTTGCCTCCCAATTCTTCGGCCAATCGATTGTACCGCCCACCCGCACAGAACGCCGATTGGGAGCCTAATTGATCTGACGTGAATTCAAAGGCGGTCTTTTCGTAATAATCCAGCCCTCTCACAATGCGGGGATTAACGATGTACGAAACGTTGGCCCGATCGAGCGCTGACTGAAACTGCTGGAATTCGCGCTTGGAGGCATCTGTCAACGAATCCAGAATTGTTGGGGCCTGCTCGGCAAGCGATTTGCACGTTGCTATTTTGCAATCGAGAATCCGCAAAGGATTGCTGACGAGCCTTTTCTGGCAGTCTTCGCATAGCTGTGTTTTGTATTGGTCCAAAAAAGCCACCAGCCTCTCCAAATAAGGTTTGCGTTCTTCCAGAGTCCCTAGGGAATTGACTTCGAGATGATACTGACTGAGTCCCAAAAGCCCAATCAGCCGATCCATCATGATGACCACCTCGGCATCGGCCAAGGGGGAATCGATGCCCAACAGCTCGACCCCAATCTGATGAAACTGTCTGAGACGCCCCTTTTGCGGGCGCTCGTAACGAAACATGGGGCCCTGATAATAAAGTTTGGTGATGGGATCGCGGGCCATGAGGGAATGTTCCAGATAGGCGCGCATCACACTGGCCGTGCCTTCGGGACGCATGGTGACCGAGTCGCCACCCTTATCCAAAAACGTGTACATCTCTTTTTGGACGACCTGCGAATTTTCGCCAATACCTCGCGAGAACAATCGCGTATCTTCCAATACGGGTGTTCGGATTTCGGCAAAGCCGTAATGTTCAAAATGTGCGCGCGCTGTTTTTTCGAGGTATTGCCACAAAGGCACCTCATTGGGCAAAACATCGCTCATCCCGGTGATGGATTGAATTGTAGACATGATTGACTCCATTCATGGATCGTGGATAGTGAATCGTAGATCGTGGATCGTGGATTGTCATTGCGAGGACTCATGATCCGTTAATAGGTTCATGGCAAAGAAGCAATTTAAAATACGATTGATGGCCTGCTTCGCTCTCGACAAGCCGATGCACGCAAAGACCTCCATTGACATTTTTTTTCGAACCACGATTCACGATTCACGATCTACGATTCACGATCCACGTTATCTTCATCGCCACATCCGCCGCCATAACCGAGTGTGTGAGCGCCCCAATCGAGATGCGCTCAACGCCAAGTCGCACATAGCGATTGATATTTTTCAGCGTGACCCCGCCGGAAATTTCCAATAATGGCCTGTGCTTTGGGTCACATGATTTATTTCTCATCCGCACCAGCTGGCGAATCTGTGCAGGTGTCATGTTATCGAGTAAAATGATATCGGGCCTCATGAGCAGGGCCTCGCAAAATTCGCCCTCACTGCGCACCTCAACCTCGATGAGAGGTTTGTTCTTGAATTTTTTCTGATGCGCCCTCACCTGCTCCAACGCCTCAATCACACCACCCACCGCATCGATGTGATTATCCTTGATCAGGTACTGATCGGACAAATCCCGGCGATGATTCGCACCACCACCGTCGCGCACAGCCTTTTTCTGCGCATCACGCCAGCCCGGCAGGGTCTTGCGCGTATCGAGAATCGTCACGCCAAACGATTTGGCCAACGCCACATATTTGCTAGTCTGTGTGGCGATCCCGCTCAGGTGTTGCAAAATATTGAGACACAACCGCTCGCATTGCAAAACCTGCGAAACCGGTCCGACAACAACAGCCAACACCTTTCCCTTTTTCACAAACGCGCCGTCCCGTGTTTTGAGGGTCAGCGACACCTTGGTAAACTCACTGCGCAACAACTCTTTGATCACAGAAAAGCCCGAAACCACGAGGTCCTGTTTGGCCACAATCTGGGCCTTCACATCTGGTCCCTCGGGTCCAAAAATCGCCTCAGAAGTGATGTCGCCCCGCGGGGCATCTTCTCTCACAAATTGTTTGAATTCTTTTGGTTGCATAACACCACGATTCTCAAAAAATCGGAAGCAATGTTTTTGGGTGACACGGCGAGCTATTATTTTGATGCGGCTTGCGAAGCGAGCCTGCGAGCGGAGAGCATCAAAAAATAGCGAACCGGGGCAGGACCCAAAAATAGAATAATGTCATTGCATGCTTTCGTTTTCTTGACATACGAAAACTGGCTCCCTATGGCAAGGGTTCTATGTCCGATCAAATCAATCTGTCCCCTAAAGACTTCGCACAGGCCCTGACGGGCACAAAAAACAAAACGGGCGTCCTGCTTGTGCAACTGGGCACGCCCTCCGAACCCACCCTTCCCGCTATCCGCGCCTTTCTGGAAGAATTTTTGACGGACCCGTTTGTGATCGACAAACAAAATGGGTGGTGGCGCTTTTTGCTCAAAACCACGATTTTGCCAAAACGATCAAAGGCATTGCTCCCCAAGTACCAATCCCTTTTTCAAAAACCCAATCAACCCCTGACCAAGGCCACACAAAGCATCTGCCAGAAAATTTATGAACAACTCAGCGGCTCAAACCCTTTTCTCGTCGTTCGTTGGGCCGCGCGCTATGGAGAACCAAGCATCCAGAACATCCTCACCACCATGGTCAACGATGAGCAATGCGATCAAATCATCGTCCTGCCCTTGTTTCCCCAGTACAGCCACACGACGACCGGCTCCATACAAAACCAGGTCAAGCTCGCATTACACTCCCTGCGCCAAAAACCAAAAGTCAAATTCATCAGTTCGTTTTGCCAGCACAGCAGTTACATTCACAGCTTGTGCGAACTTATACAACCGTGTCTTGCCTTAACCAGACCAGAGCGGCTTATCCTCTCGTATCACGGTCTGCCCAAGCGCTACACAGCACTGGGGGACCCCTACATTGGCATGTGTGAGTCCACATCGGCGCACATCAAGGAAACACTGAACTATCCCGCCAAACACATTCTCACCACCTACCAATCCCGTTTTGGCAAAGAAGAATGGTCCGGTCCCGATACCTTGACCACGCTGAGTCAACTGGCCAAACAAGGCATCAAGAATGTGGCCATTGCCTGCCCCAGCTTTACCATTGATTGTCTGGAAACGCTTGATGAGATTGATGTGGCGGGTCGTGAGATTTTTTTGGATCACGGCGGCAAGACCTTCACCTACATCCCCTGCCTCAATGATGATCCTCAATGGATGTTCGCGTTATCCGATTTTCTCAAACAGGAATTACTCAGTTTTAAGACTTAGAATGCCTTTATGGCACCTGAATCCTCATCATTTCTTCATTTTCAGACACCGTGAATTCCATCTGAATTTCATCTCAATTCACGTTATTTTGTCAAGATACCGTGAATTGAGATGAAATTCAGATCAAATTCACGCTGTTTTTCCAACACAAAAAAAACCGCCCCTGCCGTTCTCAACACCGGCGGGCGATTTTCTCTTTATTGGCACACCAA
>CAZGMS010000011.1:0-7908 GCA_964526915.1 uncultured Nitrospirales bacterium | reverse complement strand
CCACCCTTCGCTAACGCTCAGGGAGCCCCTCCTGTTACAAAAAGGAGGGGCGGTGCCCGGTATGTTGCTTGTTGCGCAATAAGATTTCAAAGAGAAAAGCCTTTTTTACCCACTTTTATGTCGCACACCCCCACAAATCCTTTGACCGGCGTTTGTTTCGAACTTAAACGTGAAGGCGATGCTGAGAAGATTGTGTGTCATTATTCTGGGTCTCTTGTTCTGTCTTTTCTTTGGCTGGTACATTGTGTCCGCAGATAGGGCCCCCAACAAAACCACTCAAACAGTCCCCCTTTTTGGGTTCTCACAGGATGCGATTGCGGCCTTTCAGGTCAATCAATTCACCCAAGGACTGTATTTTATGAATACGACAAAGGGTTGGCGGGTGAAAAGGGTTGTGAACGATTTGGGAAAGAGGCTTAAGGCGGAACAAAAGGGACCATGGCTCGAAAAAGAGGGGGATTATCTGAGAGCAGACCCCATCAAAATCAGCACCGCCCTGACACATCTCATGACCCTGGCAAACCTGACAGTGGTTTCGCAAGGGGCAACAAAACCCTCGTTATTTGAGATCAATGATTATTCGCTTCACGTGATCCTTTATGGTATTGACAAAGGGGAATTAGGACGTATCTTTGTTGGAAAACAGGGCCCAGACAATGACACCTGTTTCATTAAAACGTCGGCCTCAGACAACATCTACCTGGCCCCTGTGAACCTGAGGCCATTGCTCATGCGCTCGTTGGAAAACTGGAGTGAGCAGTCCAAGTAAGGGTATGGTAAAAAAGAGAACACAAATTGATCAAAAGAAAACGGAATCAAAGAAAACCAAAGCCGGCCTCCCTGTGCGTGATTTGGTGGTTGTGCCGTCGGAATCATTGCCGGTTGTGGCACGTCGGCAGGCGGAGCTGATCCCGATAGACCCCCTCAAGAGGTATTTGATTGAGGTCAGTCGGTATCCCATTATGGACGCGCAGGAAGAAAAAGAAGTCGCGGAGCATTACAAAAAAAACCAGGATCGCGCGTCAGCCGAAAAACTGGTTCTGGCGAACCTGAGATTGGTGGCCAAGATCGCCACCGAGTACCGCAGTGCCTATTACAACGTGCTCGACCTGATTCAAGAAGGCAATCTGGGGCTCATGCGGGCTGTGCAAAAATTCGATCCCGAACGCGGTGTTCGTTTTACCTCGTACGCTGTTTGGTGGGTCAGGGCCTTCATCTTAAAATTTATTCTCGATAATTTTCGTCTGGTCAAGGTGGGGACCACGCAGGCGCAGAAAAAATTGTTTTTTAATCTGATGAAGGAAAAGGAAAAGGTCGAGAAGTTGGGTTTTGTGGCCACCTCCAAACTCATTTCGGAACGCCTGGATGTGAAGGAGACCGAAGTGATCGAGATGCAAAATCGGCTTTCCGCGCGCGAAATGGAACTTGATGCGCCACGCCCCAGTTTTGAAGGGGCACTCAACATGGATTTTATCGCGATCCCGGATTCGTCCGCGTCTGAGCAGGTGGAGCGGCAGGAACTCAAGGAAATCCTCATCAAAAACCTTGACTCGTTCACCCAAAAACTCAAACCAAAGGAAAAAGAGATTTTTCAGAAGCGACTCTTTGCAGAGGTTCCCAAAACCTTGCAGGAGATTGCCGACGCGTACGGGATCACCCGGGAACGCGTGCGCCAGATCGAAGAACGATTGATTCAAAAGATGCGGGAATATTTTAAAGACAAGGGCCTCAGTGTGGATGTTCACGTTTAGCCAGTTGTCCAAGCCTTTTCTGTGGGGCCGTTACAGGGTTTGTCACGGTGACTGTGAGGCCAGAATTTGCTTTACCGTTTTCAGATTCTCATAAAAACGATCTGGGTGGTGCACGGTTCGGGGCTGTTGACTTCTCAAGTCACACAAAAACTGAATGATCAGAAACACACCGACGCTCAACGATAGTCCCACAGGGAAAAGAAATACAGCCGCACCAGCACCGACCAGGGTGTGTGTCAAATCCGTGCCAAAGCCTGACAAACTCTTTTTCATGATCAGTCCGCGCATGATCGAAAAGACCAAAATCATCCCGGCCATCCAAACGACAAAGGGCAGAGCAAAGAAGCTCCAAAAGAGAGCCACAACACCGCTGATGCCCAAAACGACCCAGTCGCGAGGGTTTCTGCCGCGAAACCAGCAGAGATAAGCTCCGTAAGAAATGACAAGAAAAACAGCCAGAGATTGAAAAGGCGAAACAGAGGAAAACAGGAGTCGCGACAAGGAATACGCCAAAGCGTACGTGAAGGGGTTGCAGATCAGCAGGACGAGGGCGGGGATCATCAGTAAATGCAAAAGATAGGGTTTCATGGGAGCTCCTATTCGTGGGTCGTGGATCGTGATTCGCCTGTGCCCTTTAGGGTATGAATCGCAAAACACGCCCCACAATTTATTTGCTGTCCTTCTTGATTCGTCTGAGAAATTCCAGTTCCACTTCGTGTTCCAGGCTCAGATCCTTTTCCACAAGCACTTTTGCCGCATCGAAGACATCATCCTGATTGGTTGACAACTTGGCCGATTCACATTGACAGCAAATGTCATCGAAGGCCTGCTGTTTTTGGGCCAAATCCTTTTCGAGCGTGCCAATCTCGGCTTTCAGGGAGGTCAGTTCGGCGGACAAGGTATGTGCCCTCTTTTTGCCGACCAGGCTTTTTTTGATGAAGTGTTTGGCAATGTCATCGCGTTTTTCTGCCAGGGCCAGGTCGATGTCCTTTTCGATTTGTGATAATTCATTGTCATCGTTTTGGACACGTTGCTCCAGAGCAATGCGCACTTGTTTTTGTTCGGAAAGGAATGTTGTTTGTTTTTCAAGCTCGGATTCCATATCACGAATGGCCTGATTGACGATCCATTGGTGTTCTTCGAGGCCGTCCACAAATCCGTGGGCATTGGCTTTCACAAGTCTTTTGATGCGGTATAATAGTGTCATGATAGTCCTTTCGTGATTCGTGGATCGTAAATCGTGGATCGTGTTATTCGATTCATACCCTCAAAGGCATAAACGATCCATACCCTAAAGGGCACAAGCGATCCACGAGCCACAATCCACGATGCACGTTTTAGTTTCTCTGCTTCTCAATCCCTTTGTATTGCATGTCTTTGCTCAGGCTTTTTGTGGCGCCACTGGCAATGCCAGCCTCCATCTGCGTTTCCATCTTGTCGAGATCATCGATTTGTTGTTTCATGGCGGGAGTCGGTGCGGCACTATACGCGTTGACCAAACGGTCTTTGAACTCCTTGAGTCCGGCCTTGGCCTGATTGTATTCACCATTATTGATTTTTTTAGCACTGTCCTTCATAAAATAACCGACGTTGTTTTGTGTCCAGGCCTTGGAAAAAGTTTCTTTGTCGATGGAGGCCAGGACCTCATCTCTTTTTTCCTGTGGCAGACACGAGATCATCACGTTTGAATCTATGAGCTTGAGTTGGTGTGTTGTGTTGTTGATTTCATAAGACAGGGTGATTTGACCCAGGGCTTCGGCGTAGATTGTGTTTGTGGGGGCCTTGATGCTGACGTACATGGTCCGCTTTTGTTGATCATACAAATGACCGGGTTGCACGATTTTGACCCTACCATCCACAGTGACGGGATACCCGGAGGCATCGACGATATCGAACCCGCCAGCCAGATCGAAGGTGAGTTTGAGGTTCTTGGCCAAAATGGAACTGGCGTTGAAAAATTCAGCAAGCAAGACCTTGTCGATACCAGAGGGATTTTCCAGATAATAGTAAGAGCCAGTGCCGTGATCGGCCAGGGCAGACAACAGGTTCTCGTTGAAATCCAATCCCACACCGATTGTTGAGATCACGAATTCTCCCGGGACGGCTCCGTCTGCGATGCGGCTCAAGGCAGGGGTGTCCGAAAGGCCAACATTGGCCAAACCATCAGAAACCAGAATCATCCGGCGGGCATTGCCCGAAGTTTTACCAAGTTCTTTCAAAATGTCCATGCCGCGCGTCAGTCCCCCTTCCAGATTTGTTGAATCTCTGGGTGCAATGCTGTTGACCAGAGTGGTGAGGGTTTCCAGATTGGCCGAAGAAACCTTGGTGAGGGGGATGGGGTTTTCCACGATGGTGTCAAAAGAAACGAGCGCGAACCGATCTTCTGGTTTTAATTGCCCCAGAAGCGCGGTGACGGCCTTGCGGGCATACTCAATTTTGTTTTTTTCCGACATGCTGCCACTGCGGTCCAGCACCACAACAAAATCCGTGGGTTTACGTGAGGTGTTATTGATGAGGTCATTATCCAGAGCTTCCAGATCCACTTTGAGATAGATCATGCCATCGGATCCCTGCAAGACCTTGTATTGGGAGAGTTGAGCCTTTGCCTGCACGGGGCCACTCTTTTGCCAGGTGGCCACAGGCGGAGTCACTGTGGTTGGTGTAATGCAGTTCGCGCCGACAGGACAATTTGTGATCTTTGGGTCGGGCCAGATTTTTGCCTGTGCCCCATAGGCGATCAGGCAGGTGAGCATGACCAACCCCAGCCATTGTGTCAGTTTTCTTGAATACATGAGATGTTTGAATTTCATACGATTCTCCTTTTTTGCCTCGCCGGAGTCTCGACGAAGGCGGGTTTTCTATTTCACACACATCATAACGCATCAGGGGGTGAAATGTGAGACAAAGGATTGTAAAAGGACTGTGTTTTCGTTTTACAAATGTTTTACAATTTCACCGAAAGGAATTAGGTAGAATATAAGAAACGACTGACATTCCATGGTGTCGAGGGAAATGACATGAAACCAAAAATTCTCATTGTAGAAGACGAGGAGGCGATCCTCAAAGGACTGACCGATGTGTTTTTGTACCACGGTTACGAAGTCGCATCGGCGATGAACGGCAGAGAGGGACTTAACCTGGCCCTGACGGGCACGTATCACCTCATCATTCTGGACATCATGCTCCCGGAAATGGATGGGTTGACGATCTGCAATCACATTCGTGACAAAGACCGCTCACAACCCATCATCATGCTCACAGCCAAGGGCGATGAAGACGACGTCGTTGCGGGATTGAAGCAGGGTGCTGATGATTACGTCACCAAACCATTTTCCATTAAAGAACTTTTGGCGCGTGTGGAGGCCGTGATCCGGCGAAGTCCCAAGGTTCTGCATGAGAGGGCTGTTGTGAGCTGGGAGTCGCTTTCGATTGATCCCCAAAATCTGGTTTTGAATTACCCGAGCGGTCACACCGAGCTGACACGGCGTGAGGTCGCTATCCTCCTTTACCTGATCAAACAACAGCACCGGCCAGTCAGTCGTCAGGAATTGCTCAAAGAGGTGTGGGGCTATCGTGGTGGCGATGTGGAAACCCGTACGGTGGATATTCACATGGCAAAACTCAGGAAGAAGCTGGAACCTGTGTGCCCAGAGGGGGAACTCATCACGACTGTGAGGGGAGAAGGGTATAGGATTACGAAGGGACGATAGGACGAGGGACGAAATGGGTAATGGGTGATGGCAGGAGGCGTAAGGCTCAAGGCGTAAGGCGAAAGGGGGGCCGGGGGTGATGGGTGGATCGCAGGGGAGAAGGGTCGCGGGGGAAGGGGGGGATAGGAAATGCAAAATACAAAATGCAAAGTGCAAAGTGCAAAAAGTCAGTAGCAGGACTGACCCCGCTTTGCGGGGTAAAAGGCAAAATGGGCGGAGAGCGTATCGCGTAGCGAAATGCGATCCATACCCTAAAGGGCACAAGCGATCCACGATCCACGATCCACGAAAGACTGATGAAAAAGTTGAGAATACAATTTATCATTTTCTTTGTCACCTTATCAGCGGTGCTGGCCTTTATCCTATGGCATTCGTACCGGCAAATGGACCAGGAAGAATTTCGGTTGTGGCAAGGCGAGGCCGAAAAGACTTTCAATCAAATGCAGGCCGCCATCAGCGAGTATCTCGAAAAAGAAGATGGCCGGTCTTTCAGCGAGTATCGGTATTACTTTATTCCGGAAACACAGGTGAGCGCAGGGTATGCGTTGAATGTGTCGCCCCTGTCAGAGCCGCCCGAGAACGATGCGCGGGGGCTGGTCGGTTACTTTCAAATCGGACCGGACGGTTCATTTCACACACCGTACTTGCCTGATGCCCCCATTGTGTTGGCAGATCAGAACGAACGAAAGTTTTTGCAGAGCAGACTTAAAGACATCACACTATCATTGCAGGGGGCCGTGAAAACCTCGCACGCTCAAGACAAAGAACTTACAAATCGTGGTGCACGCAAGGCGGTTGACGTCAGTGTCCTGCCCCACAAAACGGCGGCGCCTGAATCTTATTTGTACCCCAATCCGCTTCGGAAAAAAAACGCTGGCTCCAGCGCGTCTGTGGCAATGGCCAAACGGGCTGAGGAACAAAAAGACCAAGAGGCTATGATCAGGGAATCATCGGGGTCGGAAAGGGACTATCAACAACAGATGAAGTCCAATGTTGCCCAGGTGAAGACGTTCGAGAAACAGGACGCCGCCAGACCGTCTTTGCCAGAGCCTCCTTCTGGTGTGGTTGGCACTTTGGTTGTGATGGGTGATGAGAAAGCCTCGGTCCTCACGGACCCCTTTCGGGCACGTCTGGTTGATGGGCAGTATCTTGTTTTTTACAGACGGTTGTGGCTGAGAGAACAACTGTACGTACAGGGGTTTGTCCTTGATCTCAAACCCTTCTTCGAATGGCTGGCAGGTAATTCGTTTATGAATACCGATCTCCCCGGTTTTGCCACGGCGTCTCTCGTGTTGGAAAATACTGCCTTGGCCACCACAGGTTTTCCGGGGACGGCATTGTCAGAAAAAACGGATTTGTTTCGGCGCGGTTTGGGATACCCTTTAAACCAGTTTGTTTATGAGGTCACATATCTTGCTTTGCCCAACCTGTCGGCCAGGGGCCTGTTGCATGTCCTGACCTTTTTTATTGTGTTTCTTGTCACAGGCGGATTGCTGGTCATCTACCGCTCTGCCGCCGCGCAAGTTCTGCTTTCGCAAAAGCGACAGGACTTCGTGTCGGCCGTCACGCATGAACTCAAAACTCCCCTCACATCCATCAGGTTGTACAGCGAGATGCTGACTGAGGGCTGGACCAAAGACGCGGCGAAACAAAAGGAATACTTTGGTTTGATCTCCAGTGAGAGTTCCCGTTTGGCGCGTTTGATTGAAAATGTATTGCAGTTGTCACGATTGGAAAAAAAGAATTACCGGTACCAGTTGACCACAAAAAATCCACGTGAGGATTTTTTGATCATGGCAGGGGAATTGACCACGCTTGCACAGAAACATGGATTTGTTTTTGAGACCGTGCTGGATGACAGCTTGCCAATGATTTCCTATGATGCAGATGTCCTCAAGCAAATCATGTACACCCTCACCGATAACAGCATCAAATTCAGTCAGAATGCCTTGCAAAAACACATTACGATGACACTGGTTGTCAAGGGGCAGTCTTTGATCTGGAGCCTGGCAGACAAGGGGCCGGGCGTTCCCCACAACGAATTGGGCAAGGTGTTTGCAAAATTCTACCGCGTGGAAAATGAGCTGACGCGCCAAACCAAGGGCACAGGCATTGGTCTGGCCATGGCCAAAATGCTGGTTCACGGGATGGGCGCAAAAATCTTTGCCGAAAATCAATCCTCAGGTGGACTCAAGGTGAGTGTGGCGATGATGTGTGGGTGAAAAAGGTTGGTTTATAATAGAAGGTGCTGAAGAATGTGATGATGGTAATGCAACTGATGGCGATGGTTGTTCTTCAATGTGGTTTCCATATCAACAAGCAATTTTCATACATGTGCTTTACTATTGGCTGGAACAATGAAGTGTTGGGGTAATAATAGTTATGGTCAATTGGGTAATGGTACAACCGTTGATTCATTTGTTCCAGTTGGTGTTGTTGAAGAGTAA
>CAZGMS010000010.1:0-13559 GCA_964526915.1 uncultured Nitrospirales bacterium | reverse complement strand
ATTCAACTCCGCAAATACGGACAAGACCTGTTTGAGTTGACCCTTGCCGCCATCGACCAGAGTCAGATCGGGCTTTAACCAATCACCTTTTGTATTTTGAAAACGACGGACAAAGACCTCCCTGAGCATCGCAAAATCGTTGGGACCCTTAACCGTTCTGATTTTGAAACGACGATAACCCGCCTCATTCTGTTCTCCATCAGAAAACACGACCATCGAGGCTACAGCATCACTCCCCGACAGATTAGAAACGTCGTAACATTCTATGCGGTAAGGCACACGAGTGAGTATGAACGTGTCCTTGAGACGCAACAAGAGAGCTTGTCGGTTTTTCTCACTCTGGTCGTCCTGTTCGATATGACTCTTGAGATTCGTGTGCGCCAGCGTCACCAATTCCTTTTTGACCCCTTTTTGAGGGCGTTTGATCACCACCTTATGCCCTGCCCTTTGGGCTAACACTTCCTCAAGGCCACCCCATTCAGCGTACACATTTTCAACCAGAATCTGCGAAGGAATGAATTTTTGATCGGTGTAATACTGCAAAAGAAAGTGTCGCAAAAAATCAGCCGTGTCTTCGATGGCAGGCAAAACATGATACCTCGCGTCGATGACATCGCCCTTCCGTACTATCAGCACAGCCACGCCAACCTTGTTCTGCGCCCTTTGCAGGACAATCACATCCACATGATCAAATTTGAGGGCCGTCACGTTCTGGGTCTGCAAAATAACTTCGAGGCCACTTAAAAAATCCCTGAGCCGTGCCGCTTCCTCAAAATCCTCATTCTGAGCAAACGCCCTCATCTGCCCCATCACATTCTTTTTGAGTGTGCCAGAACGCCCCGTCAGCAACAGCAAGACAGCATGGACCTGTTTGGCGTAATCAGCCTGCGATATATGACCCACACACGGGGCAGTGCAGCGTTTGATGTCGTGCTCCAGACAAGGTCGTTTGCGTTGCGCAAATTCGTGATCTGAACAGGTGCGCAGTTGAAAATGCCTATCGATAAATTCCTTGACCTGCCACAGGGCCGCAGAGCTGGTGAAGGGGCCAAAGTATCTGGCACCATCCTTCTTGACGCGTCGGGTCGTCAACAAACGCGGGTAGTCCTCATTGATCGTCAGCTTGAATCCGGCATAGGTCTTGTCGTCCTTCAAAAACACATTGTACTTGGGCCGGTGTTTTTTGATGAGCGAATTTTCCAATAGCAAGGCCTCTGTTTCCGAATGCGTCTGCAAATAATCAATCCGCTCCACACGTTGCATCAAAAACGCAATTTGCGGACGGGTATCGTGTCCCTGAAGATATTGGCGGACACGGGCCTTGAGATTTTTTGCCTTGCCCACATAGATCACGATCCCTTTGGCATCGCGCATGACATACACCCCACAAGACGTGGGGAATGTGGAGACCAATTGAAAGAACATTGCATTCATAGCAAAATGGCTGAACCCAATCAAACCAAAGGTGCCTTCGCCGACGTGAAAAAAAGCATTTCTTGCCCTCGTCCCGAACATCACAAGAACCCGTCGACATTCTCTCAAAAATTTCCTAAAAGCAAGCCGTTATGAAACAAACAACCCCACGCCCCTTCAAACTCTCCAAAACCCGCTTCATCAGGGCCTACTACACAACCTTTAACATCCTTCTGCGCTACCTTGCCCTGATGTTCTTCGCACGACTGCTGGACGCAGAACGCAGTCTGGCCCTCTTTGAGCGCGCACACGTGAGGACCGCCAAGCAGATCATCCGGACACTGCTGAACCTCAAGGGCCTCTACATCAAACTCGGCCAGACCCTCTCTGCCATGGGCAATATCCTGCCACAGAGTCTCACACAAGAATTGGAACTTCTGCAGGACCAAGTCCCCCCGCATGCCTTCGCCGAGATCAACGAACGCTTCCTGACTGATTTTGGCAAAACGGCCGAAGAACTTTTTCGAAAAATCGATCCTCAACCCATCGCGTCGGCCTCTCTCGGCCAGGTCCATGTGGCTTATCACAAGAATGGGGAAAAACTGGCCGTGAAACTGCAATACCCCAACATCGACAAACTCGTACAGGCGGATCTCAAAACCATCAAAAATATTTTTGCGATCATCCACTTCATTTTCCCGGGCTACAATCTCAAAACGGTTGTCTCTGAGGCCTCGCAAGTCATCCTCAAGGAACTCGATTACATTAATGAGGCCCAAAACATCGAGACCATCGCCAACAATTTTAAAAACGCCGACCACATCCTGTTTCCCAAGGTCTATCATGATCTCTCAAGTCAAAAGGTCCTCACCCTCTCTTTCATCGAAGGCACCAAAATCACCAATCTTCAGGAGGGTGTAAAAATATCATGGGATAGAAAAAAGATAGCGACTGACCTCATCAATTTTTATTGCAAGCAGGTCTTCGTCGACGGCATCTACCACGCGGACCCCCACCCGGGAAACATTGTGATCACCAATGAGGGCAAGATTGCCGTATTTGATTTTGGGGCCGTAGCCACCGTTTCCTCCCAGATGAAACAGGGGCTCACGCTGTTTGTGGAGGGGCTCATCAAGAAAGACGCAAGGATGATGTCGCAGGCGATCAAACTCATGGGGTTCGTGGCCAAACGCAATGACGAAGAGACGCTCGAAAAAGTGGTCGACTATTTTTATTCCAAAATCAGGGGCATCAAGATTGACAGTTTCAAGAATCTCGATGTCACAAAATTTCAGAACCTGAATGACTTGATCGAACTGAAAAAAATGGACATCAGTCTCTCAGACCTCACCTCGCTCTTTGTGGTACCACGAGACTGGATCATGCTGGAGCGCACCATATTGCTGATGTCGGGACTGACGGCCCAACTCGATGACAAGCTCAACCCTGTGGAGATCGTGGTCCCCTATGTCGAAACCTTTATCCTGGGTGATGACCACAAACGACTGGCCGAAATCCTTTTGTCTACCAGCAAGGACATCATCATTTCCTACATCAACCTGCCCGACGATCTGCACAGGCTGGCAAAACAAATCCGGACGCAGGGGATCCGCGTGGAAAACAAATCCCTGCAAAAAGAACTGTCCGGTATCCGCCGCTCGCTCAAGCTGGTCGCGATCGGCATTGTGACTGCGACCTGCGGCATCCTGTCTTACCTTTTTGGCTCGGATGGCGTGACCGACATCGCTCACCGTCTTGAGTTTGGCTTTTATGCCCTGGGGGTTCTCTTTGTCTTGATGCTGCTGCGGCGATGAATTCAAAAAAAACCATCAAACAATTCCTTCTCCCCGTTCTTCCTTTCCTCTTGAGTGTCCTGTTCGTACATGTGCCGCTGTTTTATTTTATCATGTCACATTCCTTTGATCGTGATCTGTCGCAGGACATCACAGACTCAGAAAAAGTCGTTTTCGTGGATCTTAAAGAGATGCCTTCCCTGCCGATTGTCGACATTCAAAAACCCTCTGTTGAAAAGGTCCCCGACAACCCCTCGGCACAAGGTTTATACAATTCTAGTGTCGCCAAAGAAACCGTCTCCCGACGATTTAACAAACACAATGTCCCGCTGGGCCAGCCCGCTCAACCCTCTGCTCATAAACAGTCCCAAAACCAACAACAACGACCGTCTCCCTCTACACAAACCCCACAATCGCCTCCCTCATCGATGGAAGATCAGGTCAAGGCATTAATGGAGGGCAACAAAAAAATCGAAAATGAAAAATACGTCTCACGATATGGTTCATCGGCGCCACCACCAAAATTCCAAGCACAAATTGGCTCACCACAGGGAGGGAACACTGATGATTTTTTGCCGAATTTTCAGGTGGGCAACCGAACCTATTTGAATGTACTCGCCAATCCAACAATCGCCTACTATGTGGAACTGTTCCGCAAATTCAAGCTGGCCTGGAATCCCCTGCCCGTTTTGTATCGCCAGGGGTACTATGTGCCCCGAGGCGGCCACATCACGGTCATTTGGGGTTTCACGATTGATCAAAATGGAAATTTAGCGGAGCCAGTCTTGATCAAGGGGTCAGGCAATGGGCCTTATGATAACGAGGCCAAACGCACACTCCAAGTCTCTGCCCCCTTTACAAATCCCCCGCCACATCTTTTGAATCAAAACGGGGTTCTTTACGTGGGACTGCCCTTTATTGTGTACAATTAGGGCATAGGGTCAAAGGTTTGATGTGAAAACGTTATCAAATAATCGTTTAATTTTTCCTAATGCCCTACGCCTTGTGCCTTACGCCTTTCGCCATTGAGCAAATACTCATTTGTCTTTTGTTTTTATTTTGTTTATACCGACCCGGCTTTTATGAAACGATTTTACTGGTTCATCAAATTCTGCTTCTATTTCTCGATCCTGGTCACCCTTTGCAGTGCGGGCGGGCTGTATTATCTGTTCAAATCTTTTTCCAAAGACCTGCCCAAACTGGAATCACTCAAGGATTACAACCCGCCTGTCCTCAGTGAGGTCTATTCCGACAACGGGACCAAGATCGGCGAATTCTGGGAACAGCGCCGCATTTTGCTCTCCCCGCAGGAAATTCCCAAGACAATGGAACAGGCCATCATCGCCAGCGAGGACGCCAGTTTCTTTGAACACTCCGGCATCGATTACTTTGGCATCGTGCGCGCCATGATCGAAAACCTGAAGGCCGGGCACATTGTACAGGGAGGCTCGACCATCACGCAACAGGTGGTCAAAGGTTTTCTACTCACCAAAACACGCTCCTGGGAACGCAAAATCAAGGAGGCCATTTTGGCCAAGCGTCTCGAGGAAAAATTCAGCAAGCAGGAAATTCTTTATCTCTACTTAAACCAGATATATTTTGGCAACCGTGCCTACGGCATCGAAGCGGCCGCCGAAAATTATTTTCACAAGCCCGCCAGAGAGCTCAACATTGCCGAGGCCGCCATGATCGCCGGTCTGGCCAAAGCCCCCAGCACGTTTTCTCCCATCAGCAATTATGAACGTGCCAAAGTTCGGCAGGAATACGTCATCAAGCGCATGTTTGAGGTCGGTTACATCAGCGAGGAACAGCTCAAGAGCGCCAATGAATACAAATTGACGCTCTACCGTGCCCCCAAGACGTTCAAGGAATACAATGTCCTTTATGCCCCATGGTTTGTCGAAGAGGTGCGGCGCATGCTCGTTGAGACTTACGGCGAAAAATTTGTGTACGAGCAGGGCCTCAAGATTTACACCACACTGGACCTCAAGGCGCAACAGGTCGCCGACCGGGCCACCCTCAGGGGGTTATCCGAATTGCATAAACGTCACGGGTACAATGGTCCCGTCAAGCATCTGGATCCCTCCGCAACTAACGCCTTTATTTTTGACGCGCACAAACAAATGGTCTTTGACGACCTGCCCGAAGGGATGGTTCTGGCTGGCACAACCGACGAAGACATCGCCAAAATGAAGACCAGCATCAAGACAGATAAAATCTATCAAGGCTTGGTCAAACAGATCGACACAAAAAGCAATACCATGCAAGTGCAGGTCGGGGCTCATACAGGCTCGATCATTGCCAGGGATTTTGGGTGGGCTCGAAAGCGCAACAACGCGGCCTCGGGTTATGACGACGTGATGTACGTAAAGTCTCCGCAATCTGTTGCCAAGGAAGGTGACGTCATCGAAGTCAAAGTGGTGGACATTGACCGATTGACCGACAAACAAAAAGCCGCCTACAAGACTGATGCCCTCTATTTTTCGCTGGAAGAAACACCTAAGGTCGAAGGCGCCCTGTTTTGCTACGATCCCATGACGGGCTATGTGAAGGCCATCTTTGGCGGCAAGGACTTTGCCAACAGTGAATTCAATCGCGCCACCCAGGCCTTGCGACAGACCGGTTCGGTATTCAAACCACTTCTGTACGCGGCCGCCATCGACAAAGGTTATCGTCCCGATACGATCATCAATGATGAACCGTTGAAAATTCCCGATGGTCCTGGCCGCTTTTGGACACCTCAAAACTACGGGGGCGGTTATCGTGGCCCCATGACCCTGCACAGTGCCCTGGTGGCCTCCCGTAACGTGGTTTCCGTGCGCATTTTACTGGATGTCGGAGTGGATTACGTAACGGCCCAACTCCGTAAATTGGGTGTCACCACAAAAATCGATAAAGTTTATTCCATGGCTCTCGGGGCCAACGACATGAAGCTCAGTGAAGTCACCCGCGCCTTCGGTATCTTTCCCACCGGTGGCATATTACCTGAATACATCTTTATCAAAAAAATGACCGATCGTTACGGAAACATCGTTGAGCAAAAGCAACCTGCCAAAATTGTCCCTTACGCTGAGCAGGTTGAACAAGGCGATTTGATCAAACAAACCGCGGTTCCCAACCCCACAGTACGGGACGAAGACGCCCTGCGAAAGGATCTGTGGACAGTGGCTCAACACGCCGTCAAAAGAGATCAACTGATGCTCACACCTTCGGAGGAAATCCTGTTGTATGGCAAACATCTCCCCGAAGGCTATGTCATGAATCCCAAGACCATGGCCACCATGGTTGGCATCATGCAGGACATTGTCAATTTTGGCACAGGTTACCGCGTGCATGAACTGGGGCGTCCTGTCGCCGGCAAAACGGGTACCACCAACGACTTGACGGATTGTTGGTTTGTGGGGTACACCCCCAATCTCGTGGCGGGGGTCTGGACAGGCTACGATCAGGCCATCAACAAGGTCGGCGGCGGGGAAACCGGTGGGAAGGCCGCGGCCCCGATTTTTCTGTACTTCATGAAGGATTATCTCAAAGACACACCTGTGGCACAGTTCCCCAACCCCCAGGATGTGCAATTGTCAGCCCTGGAACCAGCCATTGACGTGATGCCCGGAAACGTGAGTGATTTGTTTACCGATACCAACGCCAGTGGGGGTGCCGATTTTTTTGCGGACGATATATGAAAAACATTATTTTATTCGTGCTGTTTTTACTAACCCTATCAACCCCAACCTTCGGAGGCGACATGACTGCATTCAAACCTGTTGAACCCACCACCCCCATGACTTTTGAGGCTGGTAAAAAATATTTTGCCACAATCAAGACGGACAAAGGAGATATTTACTGTGAACTGAATCCCCTTCAAGCCCCCTATTCGGTCACCAATTTTGTGCAATTGGCTCAGGGCGGTTATTATAACGGTCTCACGTTTCACCGTGTGGAACCTGGCTTTGTGATCCAGGGCGGCGATCCATTGGGAAACGGCACTGGCGGCCCCGGTTACACGGTCAAGGGCGAAGTGAACAACGGGCTAAAACATGTGGCCGGTGCCCTGGCCTGGGCCCGCACGGGAGATCAGAGCAACCCCGAAAAACGCTCCAGCGGTTCACAGTTCTACATCACTTTGGCCCCCACTCCATTTTTGGACAGCAACTACACCGTTTTTGGCAAGACCATCAAAGGCATGGACGTGGTGCAAAAAATTGCTGTGGGTGACAAAATAGTGGGCGTGACGATTACAATTGAATAACGAATATCGAACAAGGAATATCGAATGGTGATATGATTCTTATTTCGACATTCCTTGTTCAATATTCGTTATTCGATATTCCCTGGGCTTCAAAAACAGCTGCAACATCAGTGGCAGGAGCACAAGCGAGCTGATCAAACAGGCCGTCATGCCTATGATGGCCATGAGTCCAATCGAGACGAGTCCCGGGTGGTGCGTGAAAATCATCCCGCCAAACCCCAAAATGGTCGTGAGCGAGGCCATAAATGCCGCCCCGCCAGACGTTCTCAGCACCTCCACAATGGAGCGACGGTGATTTTCTTCGTACCTGTCCATAATGTGCACACAATTGTCTTCGCCCATCCCGATCATGTTGGGAATCACCACCATGTTATAAAAATTCAGTTTGATGCCCAAGAGCGCCATCACACCGAACATTCCCGTAATGCCACTGGCCAGCGTCAACAACACAAAACCCGTCTTTTTGAAGTTACGGTAGTGGAAGCCAATCAGCAGGATCATGATCAACGTTGAGAGAGAAATCGCAATCCGCGTGTCCCTGAACAGTGTTTTCAGGACCTCGGCAAACACCATGGCGTCACTCAACGCGTAAAATTTATCCTTAAGCACACCTACGAAATGCACTTCGTCATAAAAATTCTGTGCGTGTTCCCCATTGTCCAAATCCAGATGTGGCAGAGGCATGATGTAGGCCACAGAAACATCCCTTTGTCCACTATCCCCCCAAAAAATATCGACCACATCCGCCGGGATGTCTTCCGGTTTGATCAAATTTGTCTTGGAGATCGCCTCCCTGAAGTCACCCACGAGTTGTTTTTCGTTGTCCTTGAGCGTATTCAAAACATCATCCTGCAACATGATGTCGATGTCCTGCAGAAGGGCCATTTTCTCTTCTTGGTCGAGGGGCACCATATCGTACCAGGACCTGAAGAAATGAATGGTGCTGTCTTTGCCATTGGCCTCCTTGCGCTCACGCAGGACCTGGCGCACGGCCCTAGCCTGCACCTCATTGTCTATCAAATACACCGCCGGTGAATTGACCCGACCCACCGTCTCGCGCAGCCTGGTTTTTTGCTGTTCGCGATGGGCTAACCTCATTTTCAGATTTCCAAAATTCCACTCGAACTTGAGATTGGCCACATCGGCAATGGCCAAGACAAACAACGCGACGCAGATGGCAAAGACCATCTTTCCATGAGGAATCCACTGGTGTTTTTTGGGTAAATGGCTACCCCCTGCCGGGGCACGCCGGACACTGATCAAACCAAATCGATCGATGACCAGAATAATGCAGGGAAACATGATGATGTAACAAATCATCGTGATGATGAGACCATTCCCCGCGATCCAGCCAAATTCCGAAAACCCCCTGAAGTCATTGATGATGAGGATGTAGAAACTGGCCACTGTCGTGAGCACGCTGGTCGCAATGCTCTTGGATGTGCTGGTGATGAGTTTGCGATGAATCTCATCCATCGAAAGACCAATGGCCTTGTCCTGAAAATACCTGGTCATGAGATGGATGCCGTTATCGACACCCATCCCGAAAATAATCGAAAACAAAAAAGAGGTGACCACGTTGAGCTGTTTGATGAAAAAGGCACACACACAAAACGCGATCAACGTGGCAATCAACATGGGCACGAAAACGGCGGCGACAGGAATCAGCCTCTGCAAAGGAAGCAGGTAATAACTTAAGGTGTCTTTCCGTTGACCTTTCACAAAACGCCAAAAATAGAAGTACAGAGCCAGCAGAATCGACCCCAGACTGATGATGCCAGCTATTTTCAAATCAGAGATGAGGGTATCGTACTGATCTACCCGCGTTTTGATGGCCCCCGCGTACCCAAAGGTCATTTCGGGATGATACTTTTTGAAATCGAACTGCTGGACATGGCGATCAATCTCGTCACCAAATT
The DNA here is from genome assembly GCA_964526915.1 of uncultured Nitrospirales bacterium. GTDB lineage: Bacteria > UBA10199 > UBA10199 > UBA10199 > JADGCS01 > JAHJDR01. The sequence goes on along the minus strand of CAZGMS010000010.1, from coordinate 4,185 downwards.
TCTTAAAGTAACTCAGACTATCATCCGTACTTTTGGGATAGATGTTGAGAACGATGACCGTGCCATTCTCGTTGGTTTTGTAACGGTTGCGCACCCCCTCGTTGAACTCCTCCTTGAATTTTTTGATGAGATCATCAAAGGTCACCGCCTGCTCGGGCTGATCGTCCTCCGAAAAATCAATGTACAACCCCCCCAGCTTTTCCTTTTGAATCTTGTCTTTGAGCCGATCGTGAATCTGGTAGAGGTCTTTTAAATCAATCAGCAACAATTTGTTCTGGTCGAAAAAATCATAGCCGCGTTTTTGCGTTTCGACAAATTGCACACTGGGAAGGGTCTCGAGATAAGCCTTGGTAGCAAACATGGCCTCCAGATTGGCCTGTGCATCCGGCGAGTTCAGAATGAGAAAGAGACTACTGCGCCTGTTGAATGTCTTCTGGATTTTTTCCGTGTAATGAACACTGGGGTAATGATCGGGCAGAAGATGGATCAGATCGGTTTTGATGGTACTGAGCAGTTTGATCGCTCTGGGGGCACAGATAACGGCCAGCACCAGCCCAAAAATCAATATCAATAAAGCGAATCGCTTTTGGAGTCGTAAACAGAATTCCAATATCGTCTGTAACATGGTCGTACGATCAACTACCCTAACGCACTGTAATTTCAAACGATTTTTTTTAAAAAAAACACGCAACTTTTGGATGGTCGTGACGATAATGCTTATGTAAGCTCGAAAGAGCTGACTGACCCCCTTTTAAGACCTTCGCATTGCTAATCGGCAGTGAGTGAGGGTCTTTTTTTTTTGCGAACCCTCCTGAAATCCACTCATCTGCTTCGTTTCCTGCCTCGTTTGCAACCGGAGCCAACTCATGGCCCCGACAGAAACTGAATTTCATCAAGCACGAAACTGGGTTTTTCCTCAATGGGAAGGAGGCCAAGGTAAATTGTCCCGTTGTCAGGATCAATAGTGACAACCTCTGAACCTGTTATGCGGGTTGAACCGAAGAGATAGGCACCTGCTTCTGGTCGTGTCAGGCCTTCCGGCACAGCAACGAAGCTTGTGCGTGTGGAACGTGCCACATCAAAAAGGTGCGCCAGAGGGTTGCCACCAGAGACCACAGCCGCTCCGGCCATGAGCATCAGATCAGTGCTCTCAGCGGCATCGGGGTTGGTGGCAAAGAAAATTGCGGACAGGCCTGCTGTATTTGCCGCCACGCATTGTTCCTGATTTTGCACAAGCAGGCCTTGACGGGGATCACCTTCGCCAAAAAGGTCACTCAGCAAAATCGTTTCGTCACCACGAAGTTGAACTCTTGTAGTCGTCTTGTCTTTTTCAAGACGCGCCACGCCTCCAAGGGCCTTCAGTGCCTGTTCCCGCGTCAACCTTCTTTCACGGACGGCGTTGGCATACCAACGAATCTCATCATCACGTTTAAGCAGGGCTCGCCGAAGTTGCAATAACCACACCTTGCCTGCCTCTACGGTAAATTCCAATTGTACAGGGTATCCCAGATCGGCTTCAAACTCCGCAATCGCCGTTTTAAGAAATTGTTCGGACTCTGGATCCAACACGTCGGCACCACCGTGTGTCCCGTTGACCAATGCCTCACCCGTTTGCCTGTGACCAAAGGCAATGGTCGTGGCCGTAGCAATCCCTGCCCCACTGTGCTCATCGTGTGTTCCATCAATCATGGCCACCACGCTCACGGCAGTTCCCCAGTGATGCGGAATCCCGTTCTGTTCCCTGAAAGCCACGGCCGCAGGTGAATCCCAACTGGCATACACCGCTTCAATGGCCGCAACAATTTCTTTGTGAGTGCCAAGATTCAATTTGGTTTCCATGGTGCCCGGCATGCTCACGGCGGCACCTGAGCGCACAGACACCAGAAGATCATCCCCCAGTTTTTTCTTTGTCATGTGCTCCAAGGCATTGAGGTCTTCTATCAATCCCCCAAAATCAATAACCTCAAGTCTATAACCGGAATTTTGGACCGGAAACGCAAAACCATCGGGCGTATTATGGGGGCGCTTGCTTTTGAGATAGTTTAATCCAACAGCCTTCCCGCCCATCACTCTCACGTCTGTCACAAAATCGGGTTGTCCAAAAAAAGCTGCGCGCCAGTGATCTCTCTGTACCGGTGTGGCCATCATTTCCAGAACACGTCTGGCTGTGCGCAATTCACCCATGGCGATTTTCCACCCGGCAACGAGTCGTCCCAAATGAAACACACCCGTTGCCTTATACTGGCTACTCACAAAACTTGCCTTGCTCGCACCTTCCAAACCCATTGCTTGTGAAAAATCGTCCGCCATTTTGCCAAAGCTATCGCGGTACGCTTGCTGAAAATCATCAAGCATGGCCGTCAAAAGAACACCATAAACCCGTTGCGAAGAGCGACGTGCCTTGGGATCAAGGTGATCCCAATCTTCTGCTAGCATTTGCAAATCATCAGCAACACTGAGCCAGCCTGCATTACCCAATCCACAACCATACATCACGCGAACGATCGCGGCTGATTGAAGCAACTCTTGCCTAGCGTTTGCCTCGCCCTGCGACGGTGTGCCACAAAGGGCATAGGCCGTGGCATCACAGGAAATCGCCAACCTCATCAGGGCGTATCGTTCTGGACCATTCAGGGCCTGATCAGGGTATCGCTGCACAACATTCCGCACAGAAACCGCCAAGGTCCCCAGTTCTTTCAGCGTTGGCGTGTCTGATTCTGGCCAAACAATTTCTGATTCAAGTCTGTCACGTAAAACTAGGCGTGCGCTGGTTGTGTCTAAAGTTCCACGATAAATGCGATTTGCCATCATCAGGGCTAACTGCAGAGGACCAATGGCGTTTCCAAAAGGAACGCTTGTGTTGGGATGCGTGGCCGTGGGTGCTTCAAGGGCGTGCGCCAGATAGCGTTCTATCATGGCCACATCGTCTGGCGATGGGTGGTTATGGATGGTTTCTCTAAAACCACCTTCTAACCGTTCGTCGCCATCCATGATGTGACCGACAACAATGGCTTGGTCGCGAAGTGTGTTAATAGCCACTGATGCGGCAGATGGCACCTGCCTGAACCAAATCACGCCGCCCAAGTGAGAAACAGTGGGCACCAATGCCCGGGCCCTCGCTTCAACATCTGGCAGAAGCTGTTCTATGTCGCGTCTCTCAGCGCTGGTCAGGCGAGAGCGGACCATGGTTGTCAGGTCGAAATATTGTTTTTTTTCTGTTCGCTCCAGATACCAAGAGGCAAAGGAGCGACGGGGATCATCAGCTGAAAGGGCAAATGAGACAGTCAATCTTTGGATGATGTCTGGTGCAAAATCCGATATCGTATTTCCCGATAAAATGGTGTGGGCATCAAACCAGCCAACAACGCGTTCCCTGCACTCAGGCCGATTGGCCCCAATGACGATCATCTGATCCACGAGTCCAGATCTTTGCGCGTCATCCAAAGCAAATCCCCGTCGCCATGTGGTGAGAGAGGGAATCGCCGCCAAGATCTCTTCGGCGTGAACCAGGGCATCACATGCAACACAAAGCTCAGCCAATGCCTTGACGGTCGTTGTCACAGTGGTCGCGTCAACATCTGATGCGTTGATCTGGATCCTTGCCGTGTTTAATGCATCCAACGCCGCGATGATGCCAACAGCAATCATAATTCCGGCAGAGTGTTCCAGGGAAAATTTTGACAAGGCATCAAACAAGATTCGAACTGAGAGATCACACACCTTAAGGACATCATTAGCAGTAAGGCGTCCTTGTGTCTGATGGGCATCAATGGTGGCTTGAACGTGTCCCAACGCGGTCAGGCTTTGCGTTATTTTTTGCACAAATAATTGATGATCATGTTTTAATGCTGTGCTCGATAATTCATGCTCGAGTCTTTTTGAAATATCGGCGGCCACCCAATCAGAAAACCAGCGACCAAATTTCCAAACAATGGCCTGCCCATTGTTGACCGCAATGATATTATCAAACAACCTCACGGGATCCGGACAATGTTCCAACAAGTGAGTGAACAACCGATCAGTGCTTTGGCTACTCCAATTCCAGCATACACCTAAAGTACGAAGAACATTTTCGCATTGTTTCACTTCTTCATCTGTTACAGGCGTAACAAGGCAAGCACACAGTTTTTCAACAATCTTTGCTATAAAAGCATTCTCAATCATTTCACGCACACTGGCCGTTTT
>CAZGMS010000009.1:0-3419 GCA_964526915.1 uncultured Nitrospirales bacterium | reverse complement strand
CATTATGGCGTTTTCTGGTGAGCCCTCAAGGACACGAAATTTGTAAAACCCGTGTCCTTGAGGACACGGATCAGGCGACGTGTTTTTTAGGATGAGTTCTAATGCGCTGATATTGTTTGAAAATACTGCGTTGTTTTTTTCTGGTGTGCTGAACTTCTGCTTTTGAAAAAATGATTTGATCAGCAACAGAGCTGACGTATTCGACGATAATAGGGTATAATCAAAGTACCCGAGCGGTCGAATAAGACTGTAAAGAAAAGGGGAGTGTATGGTGAAGAACAAAAAAATGTCGAGTCCTCCAAATGTATTCAAATATGATGACTACCGCCGTTATCTGTCTGACTTTTACGAATTCAAAAAACTCGAGATGCCGGGCCGGTTTTCGTATCGGTACCTGAGTCAGAAGGCCGGCTTTCAGACCTCCACCTTTTTGCACCGCGTGATCATTGGCAAACGTAACCTTACCCTGGAAAGCATTCGCAAACTGGCCGCGATCATTCCCCTCAAGGGCAGGCCTTACCAGTATTTCGAAACCCTGGTCATGTTCAATCAGGCCAAGGAAGAAGATGAACGTCTGACGCATTTCGAAGCCCTCAAGGAGTTTAAGGAATACATCGCGCTCAGGCTCATCAATGAAGACCAGAACATGTATCTGTATAAATGGTATTATCCTGTGGTGCGCGAAATGATCAAATGGTCACAGTTCAAAGGAGACCCTGTTTGGATCAGCAAACAAATCAAGCCCGGATTGACGCCGGAGCAGGCCAAAGAGGCGTTGGAGGTACTATTACAACTGAGGCTGGCCAAGGTCAACGCTGATGGGACTTGGGAACAGACGTATCCCAAACTCATGACCAAAGAAGAAGGGTTGGGGCATGAGGTGCTCAATTATCACAAGAACGCCATTCAGTTGGGGATGGTCTGTCTCAAGCAACCCGCAAAGGAAAGGCATGTGAGCGCCATGACCATCTCTGTGTCGCCAGCGATATTCGAACTGATGAGACAGAAAATTTATATTTTTCACAAGGAAATATCAGGGCTGATTTCGCAAAAAATTAACAAAAATACGCTCAAGGAATACAATGTGTCCGAGGAGCTGATGCAGTCGCAGGGTTTTTTTGATGTCTCGGAAGTGTGTCAATTCAACCTGCAGATGTTCAAGGTTGCCAAACTGGAGAAAACCAATGAAGACTAATACCAGAATACTGATGCTGGGTTTGTATTGTGTGTTGTGCGCCGCCTGTAGCGGGTCGGGTACCCCTATCAATGCGGGTGCTGTTCCCGCGTCTGATCCCGTGTTGCAGCCCGGTTATGAGGACGAAGGCTCCACCACGAGCATTACCGTCATTGGTAACCCGTCGCTCGATGTCGACACCTCTGCTCAGGTCTATCTGACGTTGAATCAGGACACCAACAACCTCAAACTGTTTGGGGCCGAAAGTCTGACGGACGTTCTTTCGTTTGCCGAGACGCAAAGCGATGGCAAAACGGTGGCGAGCACCGCAACCACAGTGCCAGCGGTGACGGATTTCGTGCTGGGACCCAATCAGGAAATGGCCCTGGTTCTGACCACACCGGCGCTGGTCAACGAGGAGAATTGCGCCCTGGTGTACGCAACCAACGAGGGTCTGGAACTGTGTGCCCAGACAGCCCCGTTTACGGTATCGGGCCGGCCGCAGTTCGACGCGGAGGGAAAATTGTATTATTTTGGCCAGGCCGACGCGAGTGCGAGCAATGTGCTGGTCAGATGGGACCCGGCTACCGAAACAAAAACTGACCTCATCAATCAGAATATTTCGCTCACCAAATGGTTGGTCCATGCGGGTGGCGTGGTGTACCTGCTTGGCAAGGTTGATCAGACAGATTTTTTTAGATCAGTGCTCACGGATGGCAGTGTGACCAATCTGCTTTCAGGCAGTGCCGTCGTGCAGAATTTTAATTTTGCCTCGTCCACCACCATGATTTTGCAGGCAGACAACGTGACGTTTGATGACGCGCTCGTATCGGGTTATTTTGGTTATGACCTGACGCAGAACGCGGTAACTTCCTGGCTGGATATCACTATTGGCGATCTGGACACGTTGGCGCTTGATAGTCTGGGAGCTGTTTACGTGACTGATTACCAAAAGATTTACAAGATTTTCCCGGGAGCGACAGAGACGATCGACGCGGGCTTTGATAAAATCAATTTGTTCAGAATTTACGCTGACGCGTTTTACGTGGCAGGCCAACAGGGGTTGGAATCCAAATTACTCAAGGTCACCCGGACGGCGGCTGGTTTGCAGACGACCACGCTGATGCCTGACTGTGAGGTTTATCATCTGGTGGCTGACGATGCCTATCTGTATTACGATGCCCTGAACTTTGCGACGAACACATTGGGTGTCGGTAAATACACTCTCACCAACAGCAATGATGTTGTGCTGGAAACGATCAACCAGCCACTGGTGCAATTGGAATCGGTGTATTCCGTAAACAACAATTCTTTTACCGAAAACACGGCCCAGGCTGTAACCACATACTCTCTGGTGCGGGCGGCGACCACCAGCACGACCAACACCATCAAGTCCGCAACGGTGCTTGATGTGGACGAATCCATTGCGTTCACGGAAGAGCTTGGCAACAGGGAGCGCAGGGTCATAGCGAACGGGATGCGTTTTGCGATTGAAACCGGTGGCACCTTGTCGGCGGTAAAATTCCAGTCGGGTGCAGTCTACGCCGTTGTGTCCGACGAGAATGAACCGCAGGGGCTGGCGCACCTGAGTCTCGAAAAGATCGCGGTCATCTCAGAAGCCAATCGCGTGCTCGGTGTGGTGGGGACCAATCAACTGTACGCGCACAAGTTCCTCAATCTGTATTCATATGAGATTGATTCTTTGAGCAAACAGGTGAACATCACCTTCGAAAAATCTGTTGCCCTGGACGATGATGTGTACTCCCTGCGAGCGAACAACGAAGGCACCGAAATTTATCTGATGGGGCACGGGGGGATGTTGAGGTCGTTTGATGCCAGTCTCAATCTGGTAGCGGAGCAGGAGTTGTTTTTGGGACTTGGAAACGTGAGTCTCGTGGCCAAAGCCGGAGATCTGCTGTTTTTGCGGGTCATGCGGGTCGATCATCCCTCACGTCTGGTGATTGCCGATGCGGCGACGCTGGCTCACATCCAGACCATCACACTCAAGCCAGGTCAGGATATTTTGAACGCCTTTATGTACGACGCGAACACACTCGTGATCAAGACGAGGCAGTTGCCGTCCCCCACCACGGCTTTCTATGTGCTGACCCCCTGACTGTTACGCCACCAGTTTCTCGCTGTGCGCGGCATTCCACAGATCGCGCAGGCACTCCAATTGTAACCAGATGGGCATGGCAAACCCCATGTTTTCGGCATCACCCAGAATGTAGGTGTTCATGCCCAC
>CAZGMS010000008.1:0-10896 GCA_964526915.1 uncultured Nitrospirales bacterium | reverse complement strand
CCGGTAGACCCCCCTCTGGTCGAGGGGGACGAGGACGAAAGTGATACGCAATGACGGTCACCTCTTTTTCCGAACAACTTTTTTGCGCGCCTTCTTTTTTTGAGCGGCCTGCAGTTCCTGCTGTTTGAAGCGCTGGTTCCAATCGATGTCATTCAATCCATACAGCTTGTCGAAAAAATAACTGCGGATGATGCCGAGTGCGGGTGTGTTGCTGTTGACGAGGATAACGATGCCGGCCTTTTTTTGCGGGTCGAAGGCCAAAATGGACTTCATGCCGTCCACCATCCCGCCGTGATAAACAATTCTGTGACCGGCCCAGTCGCTGATCCTGAACCCCAGGCCGTAATGTGTTCTGGTCACCCGTTCGCGATAGGGACGCATGCGGGACGTTTCGGCTGGGGAAGAGACAGACGGCTTTTGCAGTGATTGCAGGGTGGCGAGACTGATGACGGGCATGTTGGCCAGAGGCACCAGAGGGATTGTTCCGGCGGTGAAGTTCAACCATTGGGCCATATCGGCAATGCTGGCGTTGACCCCCGCGGCTCCGGCCACGGTGTAATAATCATAACTCACGGGGATCTGTTTGTGTGTGCCACCAATGTATCGAAAGGGCAAGGCCCTGTTGATGGCGAGTTTAAAGGCTTGCCTGCCCACAGAGGCATCGTTCATCTGCAGAGGGGTGAAGAGGTAATACCTGACTGCCTGAGCGAAACTCATTTGCGTGACCTCTTCGATGATCTTGCCAGCGAGGGCGTAGAGGACATTTTGATAGCTGTGGACCTGACCGGGGCCATTGAGGATCTTGAGGTTGGAAAAGCTTTTGATGATCTGGTCAAAACTCTCTCCCCCTTCGATGCGGACATCGCCTGAATGACTGGGAAAGCCGGTGGTCTGATTGAGCAGATGGCGCACCTTGATTTTTTTTGTGTGTTCGGGACTGCCGAGCACGAGGTCGGGCAGGAATTTTACGATGGGGTCATCGAGAGAGAGCCTCTTGTTGTCGATCAAAACACCGAGCAGGACTGAGGTGAAGGTCTTGGACAGCGAGGCCAACTGAAAAACCGTGTGTTTACTCACTTTGGCGTTACTGGTGTAATCACGCACGCCATAGCCTTTGGCCGAAATCACGCGACCGTTGTCCACGACGGCCACGGCCAGTCCGGGGACACCCCAGGTTTTTTGGACTGTTTTGATGTAGGCGTTGAGCTCGCGCATGAAATCCGCGGTGGCAAACGTGAGAGGCGGAGGGGTTGGGGTCATGGTAACAGTTTGATTGAGCTGGTGTTGGTTGTTCAATCCTTGTTCTCGTGCCTGGGCCTGGCCTGGAGTACAGCCTGGCAGGAGGGTCACGAGGAGTGAAAGAACGCATGCCCACAGACTTGTCCACCGAAGCTTCAGCGCAGGTGGAAGCTCGAAGAGCGTAGGTGGGATGGACGAAAGGACAGGATGCAGATGTTTTATTATCGTCATGATGGCGGACGTAATAACACGTAAAGGAGAAAATGCAATCGATAGAAAACAAAAAGCCCAATCACTTCGTGAATGGGCTTTTTTCAATGTCGGGGAGACAGGATTTGAACCTGCGACGTCCTGCTCCCAAAGCAGGCACTCTTCCGGGCTGAGCTACTCCCCGAACAAAAAACACTTGTGAGGGGACCACTACAATTTTTGTACTCCTCTGTAAAGAGTAGAAATGGTTGAAATGGTTGATTGTGGTAGAAATGGTTGACTGGCACCTTACTGCATGGCGCGGCCAACGTCCAACATGAGTTTAAAGATGCAATCATCCTTTTGCGAACGGGGGGAGCCCAACAATTCGAGGTCGCCTGTTTGTTCAAAAGAATCGATCAGTTTCTCGATGGTTTCCAATTGGCCGTAGGTGCGGGACCATTTTTCCAGATCCTCGGGATCAAGACTCAAATCAGCTTCTTCAAACCCCTGTTCCTCAAGGTAGAGTACCACATCACTCATCCACATCTTGAGCATGTGCAGTTTGATCCAGGTGGCCGCAGAATCAGGTTGCTGACTCGAGTACGTGCGATCAATTTCCAAAAACTTGAGATCCAGTTCGTGCAAAAAATTCACACGGAACGTATCTGTAAAATGTTCCCCAACGGGACCCCAGGGATTTTCGCGGTGCTGGGCCCGCAAGGTATTGTAAGTCGCTTCGGCATAGTCATCAAACGCCTGCAGTTTTGCTTCGTCCGGTTTTTCGATGCGGGGTTGTTGCGAAAGCTGGGTGGTTCTGATGTGCTGGCCCTGGTCGACTGAGGCCGTCACCACGGCTTCTCGCAGTTCATCCGGCTTCAAAAAATCACACAGATCAATGAGCATTTGTTCCTGAGAATAGGGGAGGCCCAGGCTGTGAATAAACAACCTCACATCATCGGGGTTGTTGCGGGCAAGTACCTCGGCGACGTTCTGTCTGAAGGTCTCAATGCTTTGCGGGTCTGAACGACTCTCAATGCGTGTGTGTGTTTGTTGGTAGAATTGTTGTTCCTGCCGGGCCTGTTCCTCGAACGCAAAGGGGTCTCGGATGTAATCATTGAGTTCACACAGTGAGGCGTGCATGGTGATGAAATCGATGGCCTGATCATTTTTTTGGGTCTGCGTCAGTTGTTGTTCGCCCTCTTGTTTGGTCGTTTCGTGTTCATACGCTTTTTTGAGCCACGGATTGATGTAATCCTCTACAAGAGTTATGCCACATTTTTGAAACATGAGTTTTTCAAAACCGCTGGCCTGCTCAGTCAAGGTCCGTAGCCGTGACAGGGTTTGATCACGATTTGCGCGTGTCTCTGAACCAGAGGTCAAAATACTTTGCACGCGCGCGCACATGCCGGAGAATCCCGGAAAACGGATGTCCCTGAGCAGATTGATCGCTGTCAGTTTTTGCGCGCTCACCTCACCGCCAACCTTCATTTTTTTAAAATAACGCTCGTAAAGATAATCGCCCATGAAGGCGAGTGCGAGGGTTGCCGGTTGTTTCTCCTCCGGCTGTGATTTTTCGGCCTGTAGCTGATCACGGATCACTTGCAATTGTGCCAACTCGTCCGCGGTATCAATGCTCCCACCCATGTTGGCGATGGCAGATTCAATGGAGAAAAATTTTGTGCGAATCTCGTGGATCAAATTGGGATTGTTGGGGGACTCAAAAAATTCGGGGATCTTGCCCAAGAAGTCCTCTCTCCACGCCTCAAAGGCATTTTGTTTGTTGTAATGTCTGAACAGGGCGTAACCGCCAAGCAAGGCCAGTCCTACGCCAACGCCCACACCCGTGCCAACGAGCATGCCGCTCAAACTGGCTACCTCAATACCCAGCTCGGTACAGACAATCGCTGTGCCCGCCGAGGTGACAGAGACGCCCGCGTAAAAACCACCAATGCTTGCGGTGGTTTCAACGGTGGTGTCCACCAGAGGAGACCATTCTGTGGCGTCTGTGAGGGTTCTGGAAGCCTCGCCAACCATCATGGCGCCGCCCAGACCCGGGGCCAGGCTGGGGAGAAGTGTGCTGGGTGGGGTGAGTGCGACAGCGGTGCCCAGCAGACCCGCGTCGGTGGTTTTGCGCAACCATTCGGGGGAATCGAAGGCCTCGTGTGCCACCTCGGTGACAACATACGCACCCGCGAGTCCTGCTGTGAGCGCACCAGAGCCCGCTCGTGGTTTGGCGCTTTCGCTCACGGCAATGCGTTGACCGCCTGTGGTGACCGAGTAGTGTTGTGGGAGAGGGCCTTCGAACATATAAAGGCCGCTGGCCGGTGTTGCCGGACCGGACCCACCATAGTAAGCACCGCTTCCTGCCATGGCATAGGCGGGTTGCAGACTCGGGATTTCAAACGTTGGCAGGCGCAGACCAACGCCGGAGGGCAGGCTGGTGAGGGGGAACGTGACCAGCGCCCCGGGTTCAATAAAACTCGCTTTGGCTGTAAGCTCGGCGGGGGTTGGCTCAGCGGGTTCTGTGGCCGGACTTATTGCCTGGTCTTCGGAACCTTTGGCCTCATCAGCTTGGCGGCCAGACGGGCATTGCTCGGCAAGTTCCATACGCAGATCATAATTTATTTTTTCCATACCACTGTGAATTTGCCTGAAGTAATCGAGCGAAACGTAGGTTTTGTACGCACTCGCGCCGATCTCTGTGCCTATGCCAAAACCCATGCCCAGAGAGGTCACATGACTGATGGGTTCAACGATGTCGTTTTGTAGAAATCTGTCTATCCAGGAAAAATCATCGTGACTCTGTATGTCGATGATCAGTTGTTGCAGTTCGGGATCGTAGCTGAAGTCGTTGGGATTGAGTCCCTTGAGCACTTTCATGTTCAGCTCTTGAAGATCGGTATCAATTTTTGCCTTGCGCAGTCTTAACGGGGCCACTTCTCTTACCAAGTCTTCTTCTTTTTCTTGAAGCCCGTCCAACACCCCCAGCAAATAGGTTTCGTACTCTTGATCGGTGCGCTCTCCTTGTTCCAGCTCTGGCATGGTGGTGAGGTCGTATTCTTTGCTACCACCTGTAAATGTGGGGGCAGAATTACCCATGATCAGGTCAATCAGTTTACTCCCACCTAGCAAAAGACCCGAACCAACAAAGAGATTGGCCAGATGCCGTGTGGCCCCACTGCCTAATCGCAATTGCCTGGCTGGCACGCCAGCCCCGCAGGCCCCGGATCGCAGAATATGGTCCTTGCAAACCATTTTGTAGATTTTATGGATGCCCAGTCCAAGCTGGCCCAATTTTTGATCGAGGAGCAGGGCCCCATGTCCCAAATCTTTAAAAAGAGGCACAGCGAAACCGAAGGCGAAAGTACTGAACGCGACCTCTAAGAGAAATTGATTGGTGGGTCTTCGCAGGCCCCCCAGACTGCTCTTCAGCTCCTCCATTCTGGTCTTGGTGTTTTCAATGGCGGAGGGAATGGTAATGATATCGATCTCCAATTGGTTGACGTGCATGATCGTGCCCAAAATGTCGCCCTTATACTGTGCGATGCGTCTTCGTTGTTCGCTAAGGGTCTTATCTTCCTGAGAGGCACGTATTCTTCTCAGTTCCTCCAAAATGGCCTCGGGATTGTCCGCTCCCGTCAAGGCCCCGGAGCTGAACAAGGCCTCTACGTTACTCACAAAGCGATCGGCACCGGCGACATCTGGCCCCTGTGATTCAAACGCGAAGCGGGTGGACTCACGTCTTTCGCTACTCCAATCGTAGTACACATTGCCTTGCGCGTCCTCACAGACATTGGCAAAAGAGGCGTCATCATCACCAGTTATTTCATCGAATTCACTGTCGATCTCGGTGAGAGCGGATTCTCTTGCCATTCCCTCGGCGGTTCCTTTTGAACCGAGGCTTCTTAGGGTTTCGGTGTTGGGGGCGCCGTGCTCATCAACGGGACAGGAGGGCAGTTTTTTGTCGAAATCAATGGGTTTTACCATGGTGTTGTCTCCTCAATCTATCTTTCATTGTACCTTATTTTTGGACTGCCCCCAAATACGAAATGACGTTCTTACTCATATTTTCGATGTCTTGCTCACGAGAATTTGCTGTTGTCATGAATCTGATAGGGTTTTGGGGAGGAGTGGTAAGCGTTGTTAAGAGTTGTTAAAGGTTGCACGTGACAAGGGATTAACGGGTATGACGCGGTGCGTAAAACAGTGACCAGTGCCAGCGGCTAGTGGGGAGCGCGGGGGGGGCAAAGGGTCAAAGGGTCAAAAAGTCAAAGGGTCAAAGGGTCAATGGGGGGAGGGGGATAATTGCGCAATTGTTGCAACCGGCAATTGTGGCAATGGCCTGGCTGTGCAACGTAGGGGCCGGGCTCGACCGGCCCGAATCAAGGTGGGTGCCACTTTGCATCAATGATTCCACGGCGAGTGATTGCCACTGAGAAATTTGCAGGCGGTGTCGAAGTTCCATTGTTCGACGTGTGCGGAGGGGAATTTTTTGTGAAACTCGTTTACCCCCTTGGTGAAATTTGATTTGAGTCCTGATTTTATTTCGATACCCCAAACGCCCTTTGGTGTTTTGAGCACAAAATCCACTTCGGCGGAACCTTCCCGCCAATAATAAAGTTCGGCTCCCGGGGTCTGCGCCAAGGCACTGCCCACGACCGATTCAAAAATGAGTCCATACCAGCGGGGATCGTTGTCGATTTTGGAGACGGTGTTGTAGGCATGCGTGAGGGCAGGATTCAACACAATGATTTTGGGTGGTGATCCGATTGTTTGCAGTGTGGAACCCGTGTATTTTTTTAAGAGCCGGATCAAAAATGATGCTTCAAAAAGATTCAAATAGTGCTGGATGGTGGTCGCGTTGCCCTTATCTTGTAATTGCCCCAACATCTTGGTGTAGCTCACAATCTGTGACGGATAATTGATGGCCAGTTCAAAAGATTGTCTGAACAAGGCGGGTTTTCCTATGGAAACCTGACCCAATATGTCTCGGCCCAAAACGGGTTCGATAATGCTGTGGAGAATATAATTGCGCCATCGATCTTCGTCTTCGATGAAGGCAACAGCTCCCGGATACCCACCAAATTTGAGGTAGGTGTTCAAGTCCCATCCAAAGGCATTTTGACAAAGCGGGTACGACCAGTGCAGGACGGGAATGACTTCGAACCTCCCCGCCAGACTTTCGTTAAGACCTTTTTGCAGGAAAAGACTGGATGAACCAAGCAGTAATATCTTGATGGGAATTTTGTTACGCACGGAATCAAAAAAAGATTTTATTTGCGAACTCCAGTTCGTGATTTTTTGAATTTCATCAACCACCAACAATGTGCCGGGCCCTTTTTGCATGGCCTGTTCTGTCTGAAAACGGAGCCATTCCAAAGGAGGTAGAGAGGGCAGGTCTGCCGAGGCAAAAATTTTTGGACCAGCCCACCTGTCAAATATTTGCTCGGCAAGCGTTGTTTTGCCTACTTGCCTAGGACCCAAGATTGCCTGAATGAGCGGAAAATCTGCCTTAAGACGAGTCTCAATTTGCTCTTTTATGGGGAGTGACGTTAGCATAACTAAGTATAATTATAACGTTAATCAATGTCAATAGATTGATCTAATGAATTTGTTAGATATATCTAATAAAATGGCAAAAGGGGAACGGGAGGGGGGGAAGGATCGCAGAAGCTCAAGGGTCGCAGAAACGCGGGGGGGGCAAAGGGGCAAAGGGTCAAAGGGTCAAAAGGTCAAAGGGTCAATGGGGGGAGGGGGATAATTGCGCAATTGTTGCAACCGGCAATTGCCGCAATGGCCTGTGTACCAGTTATCGGTACAGGGTGGCGCTTTTTTGTCCGATTGGGGACTGGCAACTATGTTGATTGACAGGCACCTTCTGATGGAAGCGGATTGTCCTGCAAAGCGTTGCCAGATTTGTTAGGGGTAAGCAAACCGTGTTTGATGGCGTTGGCTGTTCTTAATACGTGCAACTCGAACATCATTTCGTCGTGCGGAAATTCTTGACGAGCTTCCTTTTTGATCTTGTCAACCAATTGTTGGCTGAGCTTGAGCCTGCCTAAGATGGTATCGACGTCGTACATGGGGAACCTCCTACAGTTCTGGTGGGGCAATAATCTCAACACTCCTGTATCCTGCTTTGTTGTTGACCAAATTTGCCAAGATACGTGTTTTGCGTTTTACAAAATGTGCAAAATTCCAGCTAAGAACAATGTCAATTTGATTGATGCTGGCTGTGGCCAAATGGAGGGCGTCGTCAAAATACTTCAGCGGGAATATGCCTTCTTGGACATACTGTTTTGCAAGATATTCCGAATCTTGTGTCACAGCAAGTATTTGAAAATGGTTTTGTGTGAGAGCGAGTAGTTTTTGTTTAAGGGCAACATCGCTCACCGCGTTGATTTCGTCGATAACAATAGTGGAAATAAAATTTTGGTATTGACTGAGTTTGTTCCAAAATTGAACTGTCTGTTCTTGTCTCTGTGGAGTTTTTGAATCATAGAATGCGCTGAACACGGAAGTGTCGAGATAAATTTTTTCGAGATTTCTCATGAAGGTTAGCTTACCAATTTCATAGGGATATGACAAGATGATATCGAAAAACCGTGCAGTGTTACGGCGGACAGGTCGGCAGGATGGGGGAAGGGGAAGGCGAAAGGCTCAAGGCGTAAGGCGAAAGGGGGGAAGGGGGGGGCAATTGCGCAATTGTTGCAACTGGCAATTGTGGCATTGGCCTGTGTGCGACGTAGGGGCCGGGCTTGCTGTGCCCGCCTCTACGAGATGGCCAAAGTCGTACGCACCACACAGGACGTATGACATTTTTTCATTATGAGCACGATGCCGATTGATTCTGAAACGAAAGGGCTTCTTTTTTCATCGATAAGGCAATAACTTGATCCCCATGCACTTCAAAACGGCTTGACCAGATCAGAGCCAGTGAATCACTATCAATTGACACTTTTTGCCATTCAGCAAAGTTTTTTGGAAAACAATAAACCGACTCAAAGCACGCCAAATCAGCGGTGTATCGTAAACCCTGCAAGGTTTCGATGACAATCTTTTTATACTCAGGTGTAGAGACTGCGGTGATTATTGTAGCGGTTTGATCCATGGTATTTCTTTTCCTTCAACAGCGCAATTCCAAGCCAAATTTATGGCAGAGCGGTTTTCGGCGCTCCATTCCGCAATGAGTTTGTGTGCTGTTAGTCCCAAGTTACCGACAAGACAAGCCCCTTCTAAATTGAAAACAGCTTCAAGACCACGATATCTGGCATGAAAATGCGGCATTTTGTGTTTTTGGTAATCCAGCCAATACATGTAAATCACAATTCCAAAAAATTCCGAAATTCTGGGCATGGTGTTGTACTATCAATATTCAAAAAAAAGTCACATTATTTGTAAAGGCCTATTGTGATTTGTGGGGGGAGGGGGTGAAACGATTTGCAATTGTTGCAACCGGCAATTGCCGCAATTAGCTTACACTCTCTACGCACAACAGGGTCGGATTCGGTGCAGAATTTTGATGTTGTTTTTGTCGCGGGCCGCTTCCCACAATTCGAGTGATGTTTGCAGATTCATCCACATTTCCGAACTGGTGTTGGTCAGTTTGGCCAGGCGCACCGCGATGTCGGCAGTTAAACCACGTTTGCCATTCACAAGCTCATTCACTGTGCGCCGGGACACTCCCAAACGGTGAGCGAGCTCATCCTGTGTCAGCGAAAACTCTTTAAGAATATCTTCCTTAATAAACTCTCCGGGTATAGAGGGTCGTTTCTTTGGCAGCATATTTTACCTCACTTGTGGTAATCCTCAAAACAAACTTCGTAAGCGTTGCCGTTTGCCCATTCAAAAGTCACGCGCCATCTTTCATCTACCCGAACAGCGTAACGACCACTTTGGTTTCCCCCCAGTTTATGAAACTGGTTTGATGGGGGAAAATACAAGTCTTCGATTTTAACAGCGGCATTCAGCAATTCCAAGCGCCTGCGCGCTTTTTTCAAAAGCTGTTTATCCAAGCCCCTGAGGGATTCGCCATCGAAGATCGTTTTTGTGTTTGAATCTTTGAAAGAGGCAATCACCAAGATAATGTAACATATAGCATTACATTGTGTCTAGAGTTTTAATTTTATCTGCGCGCAAAGTGGGTGGCAGGCACAATCAAGCAACTGTCGCAATAGGCAATTCGCAATGAGCAATGGGAACCTGCCCCGTGGCTCAGCTTTGCGGGGACTGGCACCTTATGTCAGGGGTTTTGATTCGATGTAAAGTGTTTCGGGAGAGAGGTCTTGGCCTGTATCCCAGGCAATCCCGCCAAAGAACGGTTTTACTGTGATGAAACACTCTGGTTTTTGTAATTGTTTAAAAACCCCAATGACCAAATAGGGTTTTAAATCAAAAACGCGTCGCTCGTTATTGTCGAAAGTCAGAATAATCGTAAAATCTGGGTTGGGTTTTGATTCGATGACTTCTAACATTTGGGTTACCTCAACGGTTCAATTTTAAAAATTTCTTGACCGGCAACCGCCAGAGACCAATCGGTCATGAGTTCTTCCTTGTGGATTTCAATCCAGGCTTGTACAAGTTTTAACCTATTGACTGGTAACGAACCCTCAATCACCTCGCCATTGGGAATGCCGATGACGGCCATTTCGTCCTGATATTTGACGTGGACATGTGGTTTGCTGTGCTTTTTATTATCTAAAAAAAACATCATAACCACCAAGCCATAAAACGCAGAAAGGATAGGCATAGCTAAGTATTATAAATATTCGGGAAAAAGTCACATTATTTGTTCAAGTGTTCATGTTGGGGGTGCACAGCGCTCGAATTGCCAGGGGCAATTCGAGCGCTGTGCACCAAAAGAGGCGCAAGGCGGAGGCAATGGTGCAATTGTAGCAATGGGCAATGGTGCAATTATAGCAATTTGCAATGAGCAATGGGAACTTGCCCCGTGGCTCAGCTTTGCGGGGACTGGCACCTTATGCGGATCGTTTCAAATTAAGCTGAGAACTGCTTTTGGTCAGTCGACATTTCAGGGGATATTTTTCGGGATATTCCAGATTGTCGATTTCTAAATCAATATCCAATTCTGGCCAATACAAGTGGACATTGTGGCATAACTGAACGTTCTGAATTGCTTTCAGTGTTTGGTGCTGAAAATAGGGATAATCGTTAAAGCTTAAGAAATACTCTTTGCCTTTGACGAAAAGCCAGATTCCCAGAGAGGAAACATTCTCAACGGACACTGAAATATTTTTTCCATTCTTTGATGAATTCATTTTTATGCCTTTCGACAAGCTTTTGTAGTTCGTTCAAATTTTTGGCATTCAGTTTGTAGTACGTGGCAAGTGAAACGATTGGTTCCAACCAAAATTTTGCTTCCCCATTGGCACAAGTGATGTGCACATGCATCCTATCTTCTTCATTAGACAGAAAATAGAATCGGTATCCCTTGATTCTTAATAC
>CAZGMS010000007.1:0-4613 GCA_964526915.1 uncultured Nitrospirales bacterium | reverse complement strand
GCGGGACAAAAAGGAGGGGCGGTGCCCTCCTGTTGCTTGTTGCGCAATAAGATTTCAAAGAGAAAAGCCTTTTTTACCCACTTTTATGTCGTACACCCGCTCATTGTGAACCTGTTGACAAAACAAAAAAAAAGAGCAACTTTCAGCTGTCCAGAGGCGATACAACAACATAACCATGATGTGTCATAAATTAATACAATCCCTTTGCTTGTTGCTCTTTCTTTTTTTTATCAGTGCCGCGTTTTTGAACTGCCAACCCCAGAATTCAAATTCTTCAACATCGGGCGCCATTCCTAGTCCTGTAACCGAGCCAACCTCTCCAACAACTGGCACCGAAACCGATACGGAAACCAGCCCCGAAACAGAACCAAATACAGAAAGCGAGATCAGCGGTGAAAGCGGTGAAACCGGTGATGATTCAAGTGTTCCAGATGTCTCTGATACGGATACTGAAGAAACAACAGAGGAAGAAAGCTCACCAGGTATTCCTTATGGCTTTTGGGGCCTGAATGGTTTTCATGATTCAGAAGGTTTTTTGGATGTTCAAACACGTTTTGGCATCACGGTTTTTCAGGTGGCCTCTGAAAGTCCCAGCTGGACAGTCAATACTTTTTTGCCTCTCATCAGAGAATCGGGAATGAAAGTCACGCTTCGCATGACTTCTGCTCCAGACTATTCTGGAGACTTTAATTTGGAAGAGTGGAAAACAGCGCTCAGTGCTTGGATTGATTCCGGTGTTCAGGAATTTATTGATGATGGCACGTTAATCGGTCACATGATTTTAGATGATATTTATAATTTTTCTGGAACAGATCCCACAGCAGAAGATCTGGATGAGATGGCGCGCTACAGCAAAGAAATTTTGCCGGGGCTCATGACGTTTGTGCGCCAAAAAGCAACAGGGATGCCCGTGCCCGTTGGGGGCACCTATGTTTATCTCGATGCGTGTGTGAACCAGTATTCGGCCTATACCGGATTTCCAGATGGTCCCATTGAAGAGTATGTTGTTGAACAGGCCGCGACCGCACGGGTCTTGGGTTTGGGAATTATCAACGGAATGAACATTGCCGATGGCGGTAACGGCACCAGTGGTCAGTCTGGCTGGTCATCGGGAAAATTTGCCATGTCGGCTGAAGAAATTACCACCTACGGAGAGGCCCTTCTGGGGGTTCCCGATCTTTTGATGTTTCTCATGTGGGAATACGATGGCGAGGAAGTCTGGTCCGATGGGATCCTTGGCAGTGATTATTTTGATCAGGCCGAACGACAAGAAGCAATCTATGGACTGGGCCAAATTGCCGCCGCCTCTGGCGGGGGCAGTTGATGCTTTCAACGAACGAAACTTTTTTTTGACTTTGACAAACAGGCCGTCTTGCGGGCAAGGTTCTGCACGATGAAGATACCTCCTGACAACATCGAATCTGTTTTACGGGAGAGGGCCCATTGCAACCAGATCAGTTTAAGTCCCGGGCAAATAGAGGCCATCACGGCCTATCACGCCCTGACCGTAAAGTGGCACGAGAAGATCAACATCACCACAAACACGCAACCGGAGGCCTTTGTTCGTGAAAATATCGTTGATCCTGCCCTGGCCTGCATGGCACTGGGATTCAAAAATGATGCCTGTTTGAGGATTCTCGATGTGGGTTGTGGCGGCGGGTTTGGCGGGATTGTTTTCAAACTTTTGTGTCCTGAACTGCTTGTAACGTTGATTGATTCCGATCGAAAAAAAATCTCGTTTTGCAGACAAGTGATGTGTGCATTGGGTCTTGGCGGCTGTGAGGCGCACCACACGCGGGTTCAAGACTACCGGCCAGGTTGCTTGTTTGACAGGGTCATCACGCGGGCCACGTTTTCTCAAATTGAAGACTGCCAGAGGGCCTGTCAGCACGTTCTCAAGGAATCGGGGCACATTGTCATGTTCCGATCTTTTTCGGAGACAGAGGACGCGCACCAGAAGCACCAACGGCTTCTCTATACAATCAAACCCGAAGGCATCAAGAGATCGTTGCTGATGCTGCCTTAACCGACTTCGACAAGCCCCGCACCCCAACAAAAACCGGCGCCGAAACTGGCCAGGACGAGCCTTTGATTTTTTTTGATGAGACCGGTAGAACACAGGCCGACGTCAAATAGTCTTTGATTAGTTGGACTTATCGGGCTAAGGGATCGCCCATGAAAAGGGTCACGTCCATCGCTGTCATGCAAAAACTGGCCAGGGAGATCAAACAAAAAAACACCATTGCGCTGGTGCCAACGATGGGTTTTTTGCACGAGGGGCATTTGTCTCTGGTCAGGCTGGCCATAAAAAAGGCCGATGTTGTGATTGTGACGATCTTTGTCAACCCCACCCAATTTGGACCCCATGAAGATTTTCAAAAATACCCGCGAGACACAAATAGTGACCTGCAGAAACTTGGAAAATTGGACGTGGATTACGTGTTTGTTCCCACAAGCGAATCAATGTATCCCGAAGGGCATCAAACCAGCGTGGGTGTGTCACGGCTCACGCAGCCGTTGTGTGGGAAGTCAAGGCCCGGACACTTTGATGGTGTGGCGTTGGTGGTCAATAAGCTGTTTAACATCACACAACCTGATTTTGCCGTCTTTGGTCTCAAGGATTATCAACAACTCGTGGTGATTGAGCGCCTAGTCAAAGACCTGAACATGCCGATCACCATTGTGCGTGGCAAAACCATACGCGAAAAAGACGGATTGGCCATGAGCTCACGTAACGCCTATTTGAACCCGCAAGAGCGGCAATTGGCCAAAGCGCTCAACCGTGGTTTGTCCAAAATCAAGAAAGTTTGTGCGAACGGGGCTTGTACTGTTTTGCAAATGAAAACCCAGTTTTATAGTGAAATCCCCGATGACCACCGGGTGCGTGTCGATTACCTTGAAGTATTGGATGCAAATCGCTTGACCTTGATAAAAAAATATCAAAGAAATAACACGCTCGTGGCGGCGGCGGTTTTTGTGGGAAAAACGCGGTTGATTGATAACCTAGTATTCTGATTGACAGTCGCTGGCGACTGTTTGAGGGTGAGCCGATGCAGATTTTATCATCAAAATATCTTGTGACCATGCTTGGCGAGCCTGTCTTTGATGGGGCTGTGGCCGTGGAGGGGGGCGAGATCATCGATGTGGGTCGCGAACAGGATCTCTTGACGCGCTACTCAGGGGCGGTTCACGAGGATTACCCCAATCATGTGATCATGCCGGGACTCATTAACTGTCACACCCATCTCGACATGAGTTTTTACAAGGATTTCCCTTTTGACCCCGTGCGTACGGGCGGGTTGACGGTCAATTTTATCGAGTGGTTACTCGGAACGATTCAGTACAAAAAGACCGCCGAACCAGGGCAGAAGCACCAATCCATCGAGTGGGCTGTCGATGAATGTCTTCAATCAGGAACGACCTGTGTGGCCGATATGAGCAGTTATGAGGGCATCTTCAATATTCTTGAACAAAAAAACATGCGTGCTGTGGTTTTTCCGGAGGTGCTGAGCATTGACAATGCCGTGACCAAGGAACTTTTTGAAAGTGCGATGGCCATCATCGAAAAATACGCGGACTATGATTCCGATCTGGTCAGTGTGGGGGCGGGGCCCTATTCGCCATACATGTTGTCGCGAAACTTGTTGCGCATCATGTCGCAGGTGAGCTGTTCGTCCCAAATCCCCATCATGATTCATGTGGCGGAGAGTTTTTGTGAGATGGAGTTTTTTCATAATTCCACTGGGGACATCGCCACCAAACTGTTTCCCAACATTGGTTGGGATGATCTGCCGCCGGAGCATCACCGTACCCCTGTGCAACACCTTTCCCAAATTGGTTTTTTGGAGGCCGCGCCCCTGCTGGCGGGTTGCGCACAGGTCACACAGAACGATCTCGATCACATTGCCCAAACCGGCTCCAAAATTGTGATCACGCCTCGATCGCATGAGAATTTGCAGCAGGGTATCGCGCCGTACAAAAAAATCGCCGAAAAGAAAATCCTGACCGTATTGGGCACCGACGGCATCCCCTCGGTACCCAATTTATCACTGTGGGACGAGATGCGTGCCTTTGTGACACATCACATGGATTCCCTGCCGCTCACGGGCTTTGGGGTTATGTCGATGGTGACTACGCACGCGGCGCAGGCGTTGGGGTTGGCCGAAGAAATCGGTTCCATCGAAAAGGGCAAAAAGGCCGATCTGATTCTGGTGGACCTCACCGATATTTCCACCGAAGGTGATTTGCTCATGAACATGATTCGTGGCGTGAGCAACTATCACATCAAAAGCGTCATGGTGAACGGCAAGAATGTCAAATCGATGAATTGATTCCAGCATTTTCAAACAAATGACTTCTGTCGCCCGCATGGTCCGGGCTCTTAATAAGAGGCAATCTTAAGGGGACCTCTAAAAACTATCTTCTACTGCAAAACCATGCTTCGGCCTGCGACTTTGTCAGATTTCGTAAAAAGTCCTCAACGTAACGTGCCTTATACGTTTCCGGGCTTTTTACTCATCTTCCTTGTCTCGGCTACGAATCATGGTTTTTCGTAACGAACATAGTTTTTAGAGGTCCCCTTAAGCAGAAATGTTAAAAATGCATTGCCTTCC
>CAZGMS010000006.1:0-11975 GCA_964526915.1 uncultured Nitrospirales bacterium | reverse complement strand
AGCCGCGATTTTTGCTTTGTTGAAAATGTGGTGCAGGCCAACATTTTGGCCGCCACGACCGAGAATCGTGAGGCGGTCAATCAGGTGTATAACGTGGCTGTCAATCAACGGACAACGCTCACCGAATTGTTTGGAATTTTAAGAGACGTCTTGGCCACTTCTTTGCCACACATCAAGGACAGTCGTCCCCTTTATGAGGATTTTCGTGCGGGCGATATCAGGCACTCTCTAGCGGATATTTCAAAGGCCATTAGGCTACTGGGCTATCATCCGCAATTTCAAATCAAAGAGGGGATTGAAAAGAGTTTGGGGTATTATTTGGGAAAATGTAGAGGAAAAACGTGTTCGCGTGTTTAAGTGTTCATGTGTTCAAGAGGGAAAAAAACGCAAGGCGCAACAAGTGAATGACAAATTTCTGAATAGACACTTTTGTGTGATTTGTTCAACTGGACTGTATTTTCTATTTCCAATCATTCTGATAATTTCTTAGTTTACGGTATGTTGCTCAATGTATTGCAAAGTTGTTTCTAATTATTCAAATCTTGACAATCTACCCCTGTTTGCTATGAGCGAGTAAATTAATTACTCATAATGCAAATGTTAGACGCCATCATCACATCCAAGTCGCGTGTTAAGGTCTTGCTCAAGTTTTTTTTAAACCCAGGGGTAAAGGCCTATTTGCGCGAAATGTCCACCGAGTTTGGGGATTCCACAAACTCAGTTCGTGTGGAACTCAATCGTTTGGTCGAAGCCAAACTGCTCAAAATTCAAAAAGACGGACGCAATATTTATTACTCGGCCAATATGGAACACCCCTTGTATCCAGAAATCAACACGATCTTCAGAAAAGTCACGGGTGTCGACAAAATCTATGAATGGATTTCATCCATTGGAAATCTGGAACAGGCATACATTACTGGTGATTATGCCAAAGGGATCGATGGCGGCATTATCGATATCATTTTGGTGGGAGATATCGATAAAAAATCTGTTTTCGAAATGGTGGAGCGTACGGAACAATTCATTGGCAGAAAGATCAGACCGCTCTTACTGAGCCAGCAAGAATTCGTGAACATGAATGGCAAGCTTGCCAATCAGAGGCTTCTAAAATTATGGGGATAAAGCACACATGAAGAACTGGTATGTCATAAATACAAAACCTCAGAGAGAAAATGATGTTTCGCAAAGACTCTCAGGTGCCGGTTTTGAGGTGTGCAACCCCAAAGTGAAGGATTTCAACTGCCGTGTGAAATCCCTGTTTCCCAATTATATTTTTACATGTTGTGATTTTGATGAATCCGCGAATTATCAACTCATCAAGTACACCCGCGGGGTGAATAAAGTCTTGGGTACCAAGACAAATCCAGTACCGATTCCAACTGATGTTGTTTTGGCCATCAGAGTGCGGCTCGGCCCCGGTGAGGTTCTGGAACGTGATCGGCTGGTTGTTGGCAGTCAGGTCAAAATCAAAAAGGGTTTGCTCAAGGATTTGATTGCGATCATCGAAAAACCATCAACGCCCGATGGACGGGTGGCGGTATTGCTTAAGTTGTATGAGAGGGAACTGCGGACGAAGGTGAGTGTGAAGGAGTTGGTGGCGGCATAAGGCACAAGGCTAAAGGCACAAGGCTAAAGGCTAAAGGCGTAAGGATGCTACCTTAGATACTGTGCCTTGCGCCCTTTGCCCAGTTTGAATTTTTTGAAACGAAAAATACATAACCGCTTAAAATTGCAGGCGTTTGCAAAACGTCAATGGCGGTAGCGTGTCTGAAATAAGGCGTAAGGCGTAGGGCTCAAGGCGTAAGGCGAAAAACGAAAGGAAAAAGGTATGAAAAAAATTGCATTGGTTGGGTGTGGACGAATTTCCAAAAGACATATCGAAGCGATTGCTGAGTGTTCGGGACTCAAAATTACCAGCGTTTGCGATGTTGACGAAGCCAAGGTCAAGCAAACAGCACTGTCATTGGATGTTCCCGGCGTTTCTGATTATCGCAAAATTCAAAATGCCGATATTATTGCCGTGCTCACCCCCTCTGGCCTGCACCCCAAACACGCCATTGAGATTGCCGAAAACACTGAGGCAAAATACATTGTGGTAGAAAAGCCCATTTCACTCACCTTACGCGAAGCCTATGAATTGTACGATCGCGTGGATAGGGCCGGTAAAGTGTTGTTGCCAGTGTATCAAAACAGATACAACCCTTTGGTAGATTATATAAAAAAAATGATCGATGGCGGAAAGTTGGGACGTGTCTATCAATTCATCTCCGATGTCTTGTGGAATCGCAATGACGATTATTTCAAGATCGACTGGCATGGCACGGCCACGCTCGATGGTGGCGTGTTGTACACGCAGGCCAGTCACTATGTTGACATGACCCACTATTTATTTGGCGAAGTGGACGAGGCACATGGCATAGGGAGCAGTTTTAGAAAATTTGAGGTTTATGATTCAGTCTCGGCCATTGTTCGTTTCAAGAGTGGTGTCATAGGGAGCATCAACTGTAGCGTAAACGCACACCAGAAAAATTATTGTACCGAGTTCACTCTCATCGCCGAAAAGGGAACGATCAGACTTTCTGGCACAAACTTAAATGCCATTGCGTACTGGAATGTCAAAGACATGGAAAAACCCGATATGGAATTTGCCTTGGATCACGTGTATGGCAAAGGCCACAACACCATGTATCAATACATTGCAGATGAAAAATGGCACATGTTCCCCAGCAAGGAGGATGTGCTCTCAGGGATCAGGTTGATGGAAAAAATATCATATTAACAATAGGGGCATAAGGTTCAAGGCATAAGGCTTAAGGCAGAAGAATTTCACCTTACGCCCTACGCCTTGCGCCTTGAGCCTTGCGCTTATGCAATTCGTAGATCTTAAATCACAATACCTTGCTTACAAAACCGAAATTGATTCTGCCATTGCCGATGTGATTCAAACCACATCGTTCATCAATGGTCCGGCAGTGGAAAAATTGGAAAAAGAATTGTCGGATTACATTGGCGTCAAACACGCACTCACATGCAGTTCTGGCACGGACGCGCTCCTCATAGCCATGATGGCTCTGGGTGTTAAGCCCGCAGATGAAATTATCGTCCCTGCGTTTTCATTCATCGCCACGGCCAGTCAGATTCCTCTTTTGGGTGCCAGGCCCGTTTTTGTGGATGTCGATCCTGTTACATACAACATCGATCCTGTGGCAATCAGTGCAAAAATAACATCCAAAACAGTAGGCATTATCCCCGTATCACTTTACGGGCAGTGTGCGGATTACGATGCCATTCAGGTCATTGCAGACAAACATCATTTGTGGGTGATGGAAGACGGTGCGCAATCTTTTGGTGCCACATACAAAGGTAAAAAATCCTGTTTTCTCACCAAAATTTCTACAACCAGTTTTTTCCCGGCCAAACCATTGGGTTGTTATGGTGATGGTGGTGCTATTTTTACCAGTGATGACGCACTTGCCGACGCCATCAAAAAAATAAAAAATCATGGCCAGTCAAAAAGGTACCATCACGATGTCATTGGCGTTAATGGCCGTATGGATACTTTGCAGGCGGCGATCACGAGCGTGAAGCTCAAACATTTCGATCAAGAACTGGAACTGAGAAACAGGGTGGCCAATCTGTATTCTGAACATTTGCATCACACCGTGGATATTCCGCAGGTCTTGCCCCACAATAAATCTTCGTGGGCGCAGTACACGATCCGTACGGACCAACGCGAAGAACTGAGGACAAAATTACAGACCGCCGGTATTCCCACGGCGATTCATTATCCCATACCGCTCAATGAGCAGAAGGCTTTTACGTATTTGAACCAATCAGTGCCTTTGCCTGTATCGGGGCAACTAGCGCGAGAGGTCTTGAGTCTCCCCATGCATGCGTTTATCACGGAGGCGGAAATCAAGCTCGTCTGTGATGTGATTAAGGCTAAAGGCTAAAGGCTTAAGGCCAAAGGCGAAAGGCAAATTGATTCTCATGAGTAATTTTATTGATTTAAAAGTCTGGCAGAGGGCAAAAGATTTGGCGGTGTATGTTTATCAGCAAACAAGTTGTGGATTTTTTGCTAAAGATTATGGTTTGCGTGATCAAATTCGTCGAGCAGCAGTTTCTATTGCAAGTAATATTGCTGAGGGTGATGAGCTAGATACAGATAAACAATCAATACGACATTTTTATATTGCAAAGGGTTCGTCTGCGGAGACCCTCACACAAGCGATTATTTCTTATGAGATTGGCTATTTGTCCGAAGATGTATTCAAGCATATTAAAGACGAATGCCAGTCTATATCATCAATGCTTGCAAAATTGATATTGGCTAGGTCCAAATTTTAGTTTTTAGCCTTTAGCCCAGAGGTTGATATTATGTCCAACTATTTTGTCCACGAATCTTCCTATGTCGACGAAGGTGCCGAGATTGGTGAAGGCACCAAGGTTTGGCATTTTTCGCACGTGATGGGTGGTGCCAAGATTGGCAAGAATTGTGTATTGGGTCAAAATGTGAATGTGGGTGGCAAAGTTACCATTGGCAACAACGTTAAAATCCAAAACAATGTATCGCTTTACGATGGTGTGATGATCGAAGATGGGGTGTTTTGCGGGCCCTCTTGTGTTTTTACAAATGTTTTTAATCCCCGAGCGACAGTTGAACGAAAAAATGAGTACAGACCCACGCTGGTCAAAGAAGGTGCCACGATCGGCGCCAATGCCACGATTGTTTGTGGAGTCACTCTTGGCCGATACTGTTTTGTGGGTGCAGGGTCCGTGGTGACAAAAGATGTGCCGGATTATGCGCTTGTTTACGGCAATCCGGCCAGACAGTGCGGTAAAGTTGACGATTTGGGAAATAAAATCACTTCTTAAAAAAAACATGAAAAAAATCGTGACTATTGTCGGTGCCAGGCCCCAATTCATAAAGGCGGCCGTGGTTTCGCGGGCGATCAAGGAGCAACCAGATCATTTCAGCGAAATCATCGTTCATACCGGTCAGCATTATGATCCCAACATGTCTCAGGTGTTTTTTGATGAGATGCAGATTCCGGTTCCCGATTATCATCTTGAGATAGCAGGCGGGAATCACGGGGAAATGACGGGCCGCATGTTAATCAAGATCGAAGAAGTTCTCCTCAAAGAAAAACCCGATGTGGTGCTTGTTTATGGCGATACGAATTCTACTTTGGCAGGGGCTCTGGCGGCGGTCAAGTTGCACATTCCTGTTGCCCATGTTGAAGCCGGTTTAAGAAGTTTTAATCGAAGAATGCCTGAAGAGCATAATCGCGTACTCAGCGATCATGTTTCTGATTATCTCTTCTGTCCCACAGAAACGGCAGTCAAAAATCTGAAAAAAGAAGGAATAGGTGATTATCGAACAAATGATTCTTGCCTTACGCCTTGCGCCTTACGCCCTACGCCTTATGTTGTAAACACCGGCGATGTCATGTACGACGCTTTTCTTTTTTACAAAAAACTTGCTGAAGAAAAAAGCACGATCATTCAAAATCTGGAGTTAAAAGATAAAGATTTTGTGCTGTGTACCATTCACCGTGCTGAGAACACTGATGATCCAAAACGATTAGAAAGCATCTTTTCTGCCTTGAATGAAATATCAAAAGAACTGACGGTGGTTTTACCTTTGCATCCCAGAACAAGAAAGATTTTGGATGAAACTAGCCTTACACCTTATGCCTTACGCCCTACGCCAAGCATTCAGATTATCGATCCCGTATCCTACTTCGACATGATCATGTTGCTCACTCATTGCCGCCTAGTGATGACCGATTCTGGCGGTGTGCAAAAAGAGGCAATGTGGGCTGGCGTTCCTTGTGTTACCCTGCGCGATGAGACGGAGTGGGTGGAGACGGTTGAGCAAGGTTATAATATTGTGGTTGGTAGCGAACAAAAAAATATTCTGGCAGGGTGTAAAAAGATGGTTAATCGGAAAGTTGGATTTGAAAGTGCTTTGTGTGGACGCAAAGATGCAGGGCGAAAAATTGTGAATGCGTTGTCAGAGTTGTCGCAGCACTAGTTGGGAGGAATTAATATGAAACGTGCATTAATTACGGGTATAACAGGTCAGGATGGTTCATATCTGGCGGAATTTTTGTTATCGAAAGGGTACGAAGTGCACGGTCTAATCAGGCGTTCAAGTAACTTTAATACACAGCGGATAGATCACATTTATCAAGATTGTCATGTAGAGAACGTGAAACTGTTCCTTCATCATGGGGATTTGTCAGATTCCGGACAGGTTACAAATTTGATCTACAACATTCAACCTGACGAACTATATCATTTGGGCGCACAAAGTCATGTGAAAGTCAGTTTTGACATGCCTGAATATACTGGTGATGTGACAGGGCTCGGAACAACAAGAATCCTGGAAGCAGTGCGCAGATGTGGTTCTAAAACTCGCATATATCAGGCCTCATCCAGTGAAATGTTTGGAGCGTCACCACCACCACAAAATGAAAATACAATTTTCAGGCCGCAGAGTCCCTACGCTGCTGCAAAAGTGTATGCTTATTGGATAGCTGTGAATTATCGTGAGGGATATCATCTTCATGTAAGTAATGGTATCTTATTCAATCATGAATCGCCCAGAAGAGGTGAGACCTTTGTGACTCGCAAAATCACACGAGCGATAGCGCGTATTAAAAACAATGAACAGAAATACCTGTATTTGGGTAATCTGGATGCCGAACGTGACTGGGGTTTTGCCCCAGATTATGTGGAATGTCAGTGGAAAATTCTTCAGCAGGATAAACCAGACGATTATGTAATTGGAACAGGTGAGAGACACTCGGTGAGGGAATTTTTGGATGAAGCGTTTCAATATGCGGGTTTAGATGTCAAAGAGCATCTCAGAACTGATGAACGATACCTTAGGCCGAATGAGGTGAGGTCGTTACAAGCGGACATTTCAAAGGCCAGAAAAATTCTTAATTGGGAACCGCGGATCACATTCAAGGAACTTGTTCGAATTATGGTTGATTGTGATCTGGAACTTGCTGGCCTTGATCCCATTGGAGAGGGATGTCGCATTCTTCAAAAAAAGGATGTTGCTTGGACTAACAACAAACTTCGCTATGCACCTATCGATGCACGTTAATTGATTTATGAAAAAAGATAGTCGAATCTATGTTGCCGGTCATACAGGGCTTGTTGGTTCTGCTTTGGTTCGAATTCTTTCTGACCATGGTTATCATAATTTGATTCTTTGTTCCCATGCGGAATTGGATTTGTGTGATCAGCAAAAGACGGGAGCTTTCTTTAATAGGGAAAAGCCTGAATATGTATTTCTTGCTGCTGCTAAAGTGGGTGGTATCATGGCAAACAATACATATCGTGCACAGTTTATTTATGACAATATCGCTACTCAGACTAATGTGCTTCATGCGGCGTACCTGAATGGTGTCAAGAAACTCCTGTTTTTGGGTAGTTCCTGTATCTATCCACGCAATTGTGCACAACCTATCAAGGAAGAATATTTGTTAACGGGGTCCTTGGAACCTACGAACGAACCCTATGCCATTGCCAAGATTGCGGGTTTAAAGATGTGTGAGGCATACAATCATCAATATGGCACACAATTCATAGCGGTGATGCCAACGAATCTTTATGGGCCAAACGATCATTATGATCTTGAGGCAGCACATGTGTTGCCGTCGCTCATTCGTAAGTTTGTTGAAGCAAAGGAGCAAAACCTTTCCAACGTGACTGTCTGGGGGACTGGAAATCCAAGGCGTGAATTTTTACATGTAGATGATGCCGCAGAGGCCTGTTTGTTGTTAATGAACCTTGATGATAATAACTATCGGGTTTTGGGCATTTCACATATCAACATTGGTGCTGGCGAAGATATGACAATAGCGGAGCTCGTGGCACTCATCAGGACTATTGTTGGTTATCAAGGTGACGTTATTTATGACACAACGAAGCCTGATGGTATGTTTCAAAAATTATTGGATGTATCTCGTTTAAAGAGCTTTGGCTGGCATCCGAAAATTACTTTTGAACAGGGCTTGGCAAACACGATTGAGTGGTATCGAGATCATGCTGAAGCAAAAAAGAATAGGTGATTTTATTTGATGGTTAATAATGTTTAAAGTCATTTATAAAATATATCAGCTCATGTCTTTGCAGGAACGCAAACAGATGTGGTGGGTATTTGTTGCCGTGCTGGCTATGGCTGTGATGGAGGTTGTGGGTGTGGCTTCAATCATGCCTTTTATTGCGGTCATTGCAAGGCCAGAACTGATTAATGAGAGCAGGGTGTTGCATTGGCTGTATATTTCGTTTGGATTTGCAAGCGAGAATAGTTTTTTGGTATTTTTGGGTGTTTTCGTTCTTTTCGCTTTGGTGACAAGTAACGCTCTTGGTGCCGTGACACTGTGGGTGCTGGTTCGGTTTGGCTGTGAACGCAATTACACCTTTGCGCGACGGTTGTTGGTGAATTATATTTATATGCCTTATTCGTTTTATCTCAATCGAAACAGTTCGGAATTGGGAAAAAACATTCTGTCTGAGGTGGGGAATGTTGTGAGTGGATTGCTGGTGCCGGGGATTCAGACATTTGCTAAAGGCATCATTGTGATTTTTCTGGAAATATTTTTATTGATAATAAATCCCTTGTTAACACTGGCTATGACGGTAATTTTGGGGGGGTGTTATTTTCTCACTTATGTACTTGTGCAAAGAAAAATGTCGCTGATTGGCGAGGCAAATGTCATATCAAACGAGAAACAGTATCTTACTGTCGCTGAAATATTTGGAGGCATTCGGGAAATAAAAATATTTGGCAGAGAAAAACATGCGATCACCAAATTTTCAAATTATTCACAGCAATATGCCCGTTATCAGGCATCGGGTCAGGTTATTTCGCAACTTCCCCGGTTTGTCATGGAGTCGATTGTTTTTGGTGCCGTTGTGCTTGTCGTGCTTTATTATCTCGTCATGAATGAACGCTTAACGGGGGCGCTTCCAATAATTGCTGCTTTTACTTTGGCAGGATATCGCATGATGCCAGCCCTGCAACAGATATTTCGAACGATTACGAGTCTGGACTATTACCGTGCTTCGGTAGATATTCTTTACAGGGAAATGAAGTTATTTCCCGACGGTGAGTGCGCAGAGAAAAGAAGAATGCTACTTTCAGACGATGTGAAGTGGTCTTTGGATCGTTGCTTGGAAATTCGCGGTGTGTCGTTTTGCTATCCAGGAACTCAAGAACAAGCGCTTACGGACATTACCTTCGCCATCCAAAAAAATACCACAGTTGGTTTGGTTGGTGCGACTGGCTCTGGCAAAACAACGTTGGTGGATATCATTTTGGGGTTGCTGGTACCTCAAAAGGGCATGTTGTGCCTTGATGACGTTCCGATAGATCCTATGAGACAACGTTCCTGGCAGCGGTTGGTTGGCTATGTCCCCCAACAGATATTTCTGTCTGATGACACAATAGCACATAACATTGCTTTTGGTTTACTTGATGCTGAGATCGATGGAAAAGCTGTTGAACAAGCGGCAAGAATTGCAAATATTCATGATTTCGTGATGGGGCTACCACAGGGATACGCAACCATAGTTGGTGAGCGCGGCATTCGTTTGAGTGGGGGGGAAAGACAACGAATAGGGATTGCGAGAGCACTATATAACGATCCCGAAGTGTTGGTGATGGATGAGGCTACCAGCGCGCTGGATGGCATTACCGAAAATGCCATTATAAGCGCGCTTGACAATCTGTCACACAAAAAAACGATGATTATTGTCGCGCACAGACTCACGACTGTTCAGCATAGTGATGTGATCTATTTCTTGGAAGCTGGGAAAATATTAGAGAGTGGTGCTTATCATGAATTGATAGCAAGGAATACAAAATTTGAGCTGATGACGAAGATGAACCAACTGTCCCGTACTAAGGAGGCAATCAATGGATAATAAAGTTGTTCTGATAACAGGTGGGACAGGATCCTTTGGAAAAAAATTCGTTGAAAGAATATTACAAAAGTACAATCCTAGCAAAGTTATTATTTATTCTCGGGATGAGCATAAACAGTATTTGATGCATAAGCAATTTATACAACACGAAGATAAATTAAGGTTTTTTATAGGTGATGTAAGAGATAGAGAAAGACTTTATCGGGCTTTTGATGGCGTAGATATTATTATACATGCCGCGGCCCTAAAACACGTACCGATTATTGAATATAACCCCCTCGAAGCAATAAAGACTAATGTGATTGGCGCAGCGAATATCATTGATGCGGCGATCGATTGTGGGGTGGAGAAGGTCTTTGCCCTGTCAACCGACAAGGCTGTGAATCCCATTAATCTGTATGGAGCATCCAAACTCTGTTCTGACAAACTGTTCGTTGCAGGAAATGCCTATTCCGGCAAAAGGCAAACCCAATTCAGTGTCGTGAGGTATGGCAATGTAGCTGGAAGCAGAGGCTCGGTCATTCCTTATTTTTCCTCCCTTATCAAACAAGAAAAAGGCAGTTTGCCCATCACAGATTCTCGGATGACTCGTTTTTGGATCACTCTTGATGAAGGTGTTGATTTGGTGTTCAAAGCCATGGCTACAGCAAGGGGTGGGGAAGTGTATGTGGCCAAAATTCCTTCATTCCGCGTTGTTGATCTGGCAACGGCGATGAGTCCGCAATCCAAACAGGAACAGATAGGCATCAGAGAGGGAGAAAAATTGCATGAATTGATGATCACTAAAGAGGATGCTAGAACAACCTATGAATATGACAAACATTACGTCATTTATCCAAATTTTGATTGGTGGGACATTGAAAAGCATTTGATTCCTGGTGGCAAAAAAGTGGCCGACCATTTTGAATATTCATCTGATACCAATCCCCAGTTTCTTACAGTACAAGAATTGCAGAGTTATCTGAACAAGATCGATATCATTTATTGAGACAGCGTGAGGCCCTCTTCTAAAATAGCATTGGGAACAGTCCAGTTTGGAATGAACTATGGTGTGAACAACAAACGCGGGCAGATCCCTGCCATTGAGGTATCTCAAATATTGTGTGAAGCATCCCAACACGGAATCACATGTCTTGATACTGCCCAAGGTTATGGGAACAGCGAGGAGGTCATTGGTCGCGCTGCTCGTGAGTTCTCCCTGGATTTTGATGTGGTCACCAAATTGCCAACGCACATGGTTACACCTGTTGAGGCCTGTGTCGCGGAATCGCAAAAAAGATTGGGTTTGCATAAGCTATATGGTTGTTTGGTTCATCGTTTTGATTTGATCACACAGGGTCGAGATGTTTGGGATGGCCTGCGACGCGTTCGGCGAGAGGGGCTTGTCGCCAAAATAGGATGTTCGCTTTATTATCTTCATGAGCTCGACTATCTGTTTAGCCACGTCACGGATTGTGATTTGATTCAGGTCCCCTATAATGTATTTGACCAACGCTTTGAACCCTATTTTGCAGAGGCAAAAAAACGGGGGATGGAAATTCATGTGAGATCAGTTTTTTTGCAGGGCATGGTTTTTAAAAAGCCTGAGGAATTGGCCCCACAATTTGCGCCTATGAAAAAGCACCTCTTGGCATTACAACACATAGCGTCTGACTCCGGTCTTTCTTTGACAGCATTATGTTTGAATTTTGTTTGTCTGAATCCTGATGTTGATCGTGTGATAGTGGGTGTGGATGGCTTGGATCATTTGCGAGCAAATATGGCTGCACTTTTGTGTTCGTCTGCAGTCAATGGATTCTCGGCGCAATTGGGAGAATTGGCCATTTCTGATGAAAACATGGTGGTTCCCTCATTATGGAATAAGGGCACCTCTAATAACCATGTTCGTTACGAAAAATTACAATCTGAGTCGAAACAAGGACGATAAGCAAAAAGCCCGCAGACGTGTAAGGCACGCCACGTTGAGGACTTTTTGTGCCATCGGACGCAGTTGCAGACCAGAGTGTAATTTTGCAGTAGAAGATGAT
>CAZGMS010000005.1:0-37262 GCA_964526915.1 uncultured Nitrospirales bacterium | reverse complement strand
CCTATCTGCGGCATATTAAATCCTAAAGTTCCAATCATCAATCGCAAGAATTTGTGTGAGTCAATTACAGGCGGGAAACCTTTTGTAGACAAGCCTTATCGGGATTGCGACCAAACAAATCATTATTGTGCAAGACACCGTGTCCCAAAGGACACGGTATTTTTTTTATGCGTTGAGAGCACCTTTACAATTGACAGCGACATGAACGATAGGAATGATTTGTGTTTAAACATTCGGAAAAAGGAGCAACACATGTCAACAACCATTTCGTCCGGTCTGCGACAGCTTGAACGCAAGCAACCGAAGGGTCTTTACATTCTGTTTTTCACAGAGATGTGGGAGAGGTTCAGCTACTACGGAATGCGGGCCATTCTGGTTTTGTATCTGGTATCAGAAACATCTGGTGGGCCTCTGGGTGGTTTGGGGTGGACCAAATCCGACGCTCTGGCATTGTACGGGTGGTATACGATGTTGGTGTATCTGGCTTCGATTCCGGGCGGCCTCATAGCCGACCGAATCACGGGTCAGCGCAAGGCCGTCATGTATGGTGGACTCTTGCTTTGTGTTGGTCACGGTGTCATGGCGTTGCCTGGGATCTTTGCATTTTACTCGGCGATCACGCTGATCATTTGTGGTGTGGGCATGCTCAAACCAAATATCTCTACCTTGGTTGGCAGTCTTTATGCCCCGGGGGATCCCTTGCGGGACAAGGGGTTTACGTTCTTTTACATCGGGATCAATGTGGGCGCCCTGTTTTCGGCCCTGATCGTGGGGACCGTGGGTGAGATGATTGGCTGGCACTATGGCTTTGCTCTGGCGGGCATTGGCATGGCTTTGGGGCAGGTCGTGTATATTCGCGGACAAAAATACCTCAAAGGTGTGGGCGAATTGGTGAAAGTCAACAATCGTTCCAACACTTCCAGAGTTCAAACGTCGCTTAGTCGCGTTGAGAGAGATCGGGTGCTGGTCATGCTGTTGTCGTTTCTCATTGTGGTTGTGTTCTGGGGGGCCTTTGAGCAGGCTGGTGGTCTCATGAATTTGTACACGCTCGAAAAAACAAATCGTTTTTTTCTGGGTTGGGAGATTCCGGCCAGTTGGTTTCAGTCATTGAATCCTCTGTTCATCATATTGTTCGGCACATTGGTGGCCAATTTCTGGTTGTGGTGGAGACACAGGGGGAAAGAAAGTTCATCGCTCTACAAGATGGCGTTGGGCACGATCATCATGGGGTCCGGTTTTGTGTTCATGGTGCTGGCTTCGGTGCAGGCGGGAACGTCAGGCAAGGCGGGCATGATCTGGCTCGTGCTCGCGTACCTGTTCCACACGATAGGTGAGCTGTGTGCCTCTCCCGTGGCGTTGTCGTACATCACCAAACTTGCACCGGTCAAGTATGCCTCGCTCATGATGGGGATTTATTTTGCTGTATCGGGTCTGGGGAACAAGGTGGCAGGGCTGTTGGGTGAGGCGTCCGAAAATCTGGGGGAACGCACGATCTTTTTGGGCATCACTGTCTTCACCATCCTTTTTGGTGG
Organism: uncultured Nitrospirales bacterium; assembly: GCA_964526915.1. Classification (GTDB taxonomy): domain Bacteria; phylum UBA10199; class UBA10199; order UBA10199; family JADGCS01; genus JAHJDR01. Next base: position 35,730 of record CAZGMS010000005.1, on the reverse strand, counting down.
CGCTGTGCTCCTGTTCCTCAAACCTCTCAAGCGGCTCTCGCATGGGGCTGAAGAGATTAACAACGAAGTCGTGACGTCCCTGGTGGCCAATGATGATGATCAAAATTGTGAAGCCACTCAGGTGGCGTGATTTGATTCAACTCCATGGAGGGGGAATCAAGTTTGTCCTGACTCATAAAAACTCAAACGATTCTCCGTGTCCTTAAGGACACGGAATTTGACGCGTGCCCGCAACAATCATTCAAATTTGCCGATACTTGGGCTAAAGGGGACAACCTTAGACTCAGGAGAAACTATGAATCGAGACACTTATCCCTTAATGGTGCAATATGGACAAGGAAATCTCAGTATTCGCGAGGCGATTGCCGCTCTCGAGCAGATCAAGGACGCGAACCAGCAAAAAGTGGATCACACCACATCAGAAAACGACCCTGTTGGGGAAAACGAAAAAGCCTACGAAGCACATCAGTTGATCTCCCCCCTGCTGTATAAGTTGTAAACCGCTCAAAAGGATTCTGACATGGGATCATGGGAAATCTACCACGCCATCGAAGGCCCGCGAAAACGCCTGTGGGGTGTGTTTTTCACGCACGTCGATTTTCAGCAACTCATCACGAAACTCTACAGACTAAAGTCCGAGAAAAGGCGTCGGGAGCGGTATTTGAGGCTTTGCACTAATAGACCCGCCCTGTTCAGAGAGGCACGCAGATTTTTTAAGGCGGTGCACGGCGTGGCCCTCCGGGCGGGCTACCCATCAGTCTATGACTGGGTGATGGCTGTCGAACGGGACCCTTTGGATTGGAAAAAACTTTTTGAAGATGAAATATTCAGGGAGGGTCTACAGATTTACGCGCGACAAAACAGGGCTGAACGGCTTAAAGCTTTGCAACAAAAACGTTATCATGTCTGGGATCATTGGCTGGTGCCAGACCAGCACCGGCATTGTCACGCGTGCACCAAAAAAATCGCCCCCTCTTTTGCGCAATCGGTCCACATCGTGCGCTGTTTCTACGCGCAGGTGGGACTTGGCCACATTGTGCGGGAGATCGAGTTCATCAGGCGCGAAAACGAGCACACCTGTGCCCGCATTGATTATGTTGGCAAAAGGTGGCTCAACCAGGTCCTTATGTCCGAACAGGGGGCAGGGGCCGAGATAGGTACGGTGAATTATCTCAAAACAATGGTGCACGAGGCGGGTCACCATGTGCAGGCCCGCATGATTCGCCATCCGACCCCCAGCAATCATCTGCCCGATGGCAAGCTGGTTGAGGTTGTGTCAATGCTCTTTGAACAATTGTTCATGACGTCGCCCCTTCTGCAGAAGCTCATTAATGACGGAGAGGTCCACGCGCATTTGTTGACCCTTTATCAAAACGATGTGCGGGAGACCCTCATCCGCATGTTGTACCACCTGGACATGGAATTATGTCTCTACGACGCGCTAAAGACTAGCTCTTTCAAGGCCAATCATCTGGCCGAGGTGAATTTTGCCAAGCTCTGCGCGTACTATGGTTTTGAGGGTGGGAAACTGTGTGATCATTCATGGCTGAGGACCTTGAGTCACTATGCCTACGCACCGTTCAAGACAAGAAATTACGTCATCGCCTCGGTATTGAGTCAGCAGTTTTTCAAAAATTATATGAGAGCGACTGGCGGGAAGCAGGGCACAGACAAGGCCAATCACCTACTGGCAGAAAAACTCTCTTTGTGCAGTGCGCGGGGCAATAAAAATTCCTGGAAGGATTATTCAATGGCCTGTGGGCTCAAAAAAAAGATTTCAACCGCGTTTCTCATCGATGCTATTGGTCACTTAATTCAACCTCGATGAGGGCTCAACTGTGTGTGGCCTTCTCTGTCCTGCCAAGGTCAACGCCTGAGGGGAACGATAAATCAAACGACTCAATTCTGGATCAGGATTTTTATCAAATCCTTTGGGGGCCTTTTTGTGTGCTTGAGTCGACGTTCGTCTGGCTTTCTGTGCTTCCAGAAAAGGGAGTACGTCTAGGCGGTAGAACTGGAAGAGTCCATATATCACAACGGGCACGACAACAATGAAGGCACTGCTTGTGATGGGATTAATTTTAGACAGGAATATTCTGATGCCCTCAAAGAGCGTTTGTTCTTCGGCGACAACCGCCGAGCTTCTGTGTGCTGTCTTGTGTTGTCGTTGATGGGTGGGGATGGCATAGAGAGCACGGTGAGGGGGTGTGTGTTGTGCGACATAGGTATCACTTGATTGTGTCGCAGACTCTGCACTGGTGGCGCCGGGGCAGTACGGTGTGGTGAAGCCGACGGCCGTGAGTGCCGTGAAAGCCAAGAGAGCCTGGGTCACGTTTGCTGGTCGCATGATGTTCATTTTGATCTCCCATAAAGAGTGGCGATAATTTCCCTGGGTGTTTTCCCGAGCAGAGCCCTGCTTTTGGCGGCAGAGAAAAAATCTGTGAGGGCCTCATAAGCGGCAGTTGCTTTATTAAACTGTGATGTTTTTTCGAGCCGGATTTTGACGGGAGTGTTTCTATACAGGTCAGGGTGACATTCTCTGACAATGGTCCTGAAAATCGTTCTTGCCGTTTCGGTGTTTGTAAAGGGGACATCCAAGGGGATGGCAAAATAGTTCAGGGCCTCCAAAATCACGTTTGTTCTTTGATTGGCGGGAGGTGTCGTTCTGGCGCGGGATGTTTTTGTTTTTGCTTTTGTACCGCTTGTTTGTGTTCGAGGCCTCTTCGTTTTAGTCTTTTGGCCCGTATCACCAACAGGAACCATGCCCGCGTGAATGCGTGTGTCTTCACCGTGAGGCGAAATGGCATGGCTGGGTATTTTCTCGATCGCTGTTGGGAGAAAAATGATGTACCCATCGGCCCACTGAATTCTGCTGTTTGGCAAAATGGGGTCGTCGCCGCCGTAGGTCATCTTGCCTTTTTGCGCGCCTTTGATGGTGGGATCGTGCTGGATGTGGAGCGGATAAATCCCGCCATAACTTTTGGAATCCCTCCGATTGCGAATAAACCACTGGGCCTGTTCTCCCGACCCGCGTTTGAAAAGCATGAAATCCGGGCCGTCAGAAGGAAATATTTTGACCTCAGCCAAATGGGAGGAATTCACGTCTATACGTGTATTGCCGTGAGCGACGAGTGTGGCTATTCTGTCCTCTATATCTTTTCTTCTCGTTTTTTTCGCTCTGTGAGTGGCTTGCCACTCCCCCCAGAGAGTTCTTTTATAGCGAGTGTATACCATGCACGCCTCACGGGAAGGCGATAGCAACAGTCTGCCAGATGTGGTCGGGGTATCGTACGAATCGTTGAGATGGTGGCCAAAGGCGTGCGGCGCCACGAATGCTTTGTCCTGACCCGGCAAAAAAAAAGCAGTGCCTGTGCCAGCCAAGCCGGGAAACAAGGGCAGTTGTATGGGTTGGGTGATTGTCATGTTGGCTTATTTCTTTTAAACACCCGCTCCAAAAACCGCGCGCCCGATCTCACCAGATTTTCCAGTACAGAGCGAGGGAGTGTGTCTCTGGCCTCTGCCTGTTTTTTTGCATAAGCTGATGAGTCCAAATTGAGTGGGTTGTTTGTGGACAGTTCATGTTGGTGTTCCACCATAAAATAACCGGGGATATCTTGACTGGTCTGCATGTTGTTGATCGGTGTGAAATAGTTAAGACCGTAACCAAACAAGCCTCCAGCCTCTGAGCCGCCCACCAGATCGGTCAGATACGATGCCCCGCACACTTGTGTTTCCAGCCAGGCGTGGCCGGTTCCAAACCGATCTCCCCAAACATAGGTGTAGGTGGGGTGATAGTCTGCGAGCAGGGGATGCAGAGTTTGAGCATTGATTATCGTGCTTTTTTCACAATCACCCCAACTGTATTTTGGAAATTCTTCTTTTTTTGTGAGCCTCTCAAATTCGATGCTGATAACTTGATCATCAAACGCGTCACAAGGTTCCCAGTGTTGCTCTGGAACGGAATTTCCCTCAAAGAGAAAGGCGGTTCCTTCATCGTCAAAGAAAAAAACAGGTTCATGAGGAGAAAGATTTGTTTCGTCGATGCGTCCCATAACGTGGCGCTACTTATAATCCTATCGTCGACCAAAAAAAAGATTTGTTGCCTTCCTGCCGCACTATCCGTGTCCTGTGGGACACAAGTTGTTATTTGTGTGCGTGCCCTAAATAACTGGCTATGCCTTCGTCCCGCTCAACATGCAACTCATCCAAGAGTAAAGTGATGATTTCTCCGTGTCGACCTTCGTGGTCATCACGGATGATCTGTTCGAACAGCTCGGTTGAACATTTTTTGATGAGGCTCTCCAGACGGGCCCAGAGCAACAGGTAGATAACCCTTCCCTGCCGGGAATCCGTGATGCCCAGTTTAATGCAAATGTCGCGGGCCAGTTTCAGATATAAGCCATTAGTCAATTTGTGTTGAGCACTACCGGCCCGCATGTGGTCTGATTGTCTCAAGGTGTCCGCCATCTCTTTAAACCATCCTAACTTGGGAGCAGAATCCTGTGGCTTACCAATCAAATGCGCGCTCACGAGTTGTGCGAGCAGGGCGGTTCCTGTGACAGAGGAGCTGACCTCCGCGGCTGTTGAACCCGCTCTTTCTGCCTCACCCATTAATTCCGTTGTGTGTCGGGTGGCCGTGCGACAACTCGATAGCGATCTGGTTGCGCCCGCTGTTCCTCTTTGCTGGGGAGTCATGGCGGCTTTTTGCAGATAAAGATGCGACACAAAATGCGCGACACGTCCCTCACCCCACGGAAAGGTGAGGGCCACGATATCACTGCCATGAAAGCGTGTGGCCATTTCAAGTGACGAGGCCAATATACGCATATCGTCAAAACGGGGATTTCTGTTACCGACTTCTTCGAGGGCGATCAGTTCACTGGCACTTTCCACAAACCAGACAGGTCTGAAGTCTTTTTGAGATACAAAATGTTGAATCATGGGATCATCGCTGTCGATCTTTGATAATTCCACACAGATGTTATGGCCAGACGATTTGATGCCGCTATATTTTACAAATCCCGGAAAGGCGGTTTGTACCAACTCACGCAGAGCCCAGTCTGTCGTCACAACGAGACCGCCCCGCAAGGCAAAGTGGGAGAGATGGCCGCCAACAGGAGGTTGTATAGCACCACCACAGTTCACAAAGGCCACCTTGGCGCGGTCAAGCAGTTTTGTTGTGATCTGTTCACGATTCACAGAGCGATAGGGAATGAGGCCCTCAAGCACCCTGTCGATGTGATCATGGGCCCCTCTGACGTTTAAAACATCGTCAGGTGTGAGCTGATTGATGACCTCGAGTTGGTGCGGTGACATACTGTCTCTCACCAGAGAACCCACTGCCTGTTGAAACACCCCTCCCTGACCTGGTCCGATTTTTGGTAAAAATCCTGTCATAAACGATCCTTTCTATCAAAAGCATAAAAATAATACGCTGAGTACTGCTGGTGAATGCATCGAAGGATAAAGACAATACGTTGCTAGAAAACCGATGAAGCACAAAATAACCGTGTCCTGCGGGACACGGAAACAAACAATTTTTTGCGCGCAACGTTTGTAGCTCCTGGCCGATAACACGATTAGAAGTTGGGAACGACGAATCACATAAATAAAGGAGTTGGTATGATAAGTATCACAAGTAGCCCACATTTGACTTTACAGTCGCCCCAGACGGGTTTTTTGGAAAATCTGGGAATAAATATGATCCCCGTTGTGCAACCCGGAGAAATGGCCTCATTCTATATGGGTGATTGTTGTTCGTTAAAAAGGCCTTGTGATGGCAATAACGGTTTATACCAAGCGCATCAAGTCGTTTTGACCAGACCCCTTACTATGGCTGATCGTCCCTTGCTAAATAGTGATGTGGGGGCAATATTAGGAGGTGTGCCAAGGATGAATCGCATCTTCATCGCGCCTCACGCACCCACGGGGCAGGAGTATATCTGGAGCGTGGACTTCACCTACGGAGATCGGAAAATAGTTAAGCGCGAGCATCAGGGTATAAGAGGAGAAGCGATAGATGATTATTGCGTTGAACCGAAGCCTTATGATGTGGAGCGTCTCTATTATCGTTTTGTCGATGGCGCACACCAGTTGGTTGCTGATGAGATTGCCGGGCACCTTTTACACTACGACGCCTTGTTTATTGCGATGTTGGTATCATTGATAGAGGGTCGCTGGATCGGTCTGCCGACTGAAGCTGAGTTTGAATATGTGGCCCGTGCTGTGCTTGGAGAGCAAGGATGGATGCCGAAGGCCGACAAAGCTCGCGACATCAGGTTATCGGAGATGGCAATCCAAGTAAACTTGAATCGTTCGATCAGAGACCTGGAGCCGGATATCCTCGGTTTCTATGGACTGCTTGGTGTAGTATCTCAACACTGTGCAGATACAATGTGTCAATACAGTTCAGACACACAAGCCGATCCGATAGGTCGGGGAAGAAATAACGAACGTATCTCGCGAGGAGCGGGGAAGTTACGACGACCAAATCATGTGCATGCTCGTTTTATGAATTCTCCGGATGATGCCTATTCTTCCAATGCTATCCGTCTTGTTGGACAGTGACCCGGGAACGGCCCATTTTTTTTATCATTTCCTTTTACCTAAATCTATAGACATCTCTAAAAACCCCAGCATGATACTCCGTTTTTTATTCTCAAGTGAAAAATTCCTAATGATGTCTTGACCATTCACATTTCCTGTATATATAATAACTCATGATAAACGGTAGATATGGTATGTATAAGAAAAAAGGGGAGAACTTGCTCGACACCTTGCTGGCAGAAGCAAAAACCTGTTTTTCGCTCGCAGATGCTCAACAAAAATTGGGACTTCCAAAAAATCTCGTGGTAAAAATTCTGTCAACCCTGAGGAAAAAAAACAAGATCATCAAACTTTCAAAGGGGTATTATGCCTATTTTCCCCCTGCAGAAAAAAAGTTTGGTTTTAATATCCTGAGCGCTCTTGATCAAGTCATGAAACATCGGGAGCTACCCTATTTTGTTGGATTGCTCTCGGCAGCGGACTACTACGGGGCCGCACACCATAAACCACAAGTCATGCAGGTTGTGATCCCCCGACAGATCAGTTTTCGAAAGGCTAAAGATTTGGGAATATCATTACACGTCCAGAAACAATTTCCCAAAAAGGGACTGGTTCGGATCAAAACTCCTCAGGGATATCTCTGGTATTCCTCGCCCGAATACCTCGTATTGAATATGCTCGAATACGAACAGGCTTGCGGTGGGATAGAGAATGTTGTCGCCATCATCAAAGAAATGTTGCCACTGCTGAATGATGATGCGTTGAAACAAATGGCCTTGGAATACCCCGTGGCGGCTGTTGTGCAAAGACTGGGTTATGTTCTGGAAAAAATGAATGCCGATAAAGCTCTGTTGAAAATCTTGATACAAGTGATGCATAAACGGGGAGCTTCTGTCGCTAAATTGTCAGCAGTATTGCCAAAGAAAGGGACATTTGAATCAAAGTGGAAGATCATTCAAAACACCAGACTGGAGATGAACGATGATATTTGAAAACGCCATTCAAGCGTGGCGTCAGCGTTGCCCTTGGCGTGAACAAAGACACGTGGAACAGGATTTGATTCTCCACTCGATGCTCACGCTCATTTATTCGGACCCTATCATTGCTGAAAAATTGGCTTTTCGTGGTGGAACCTGCCTGAATAAACTCTATTTGGACAGACCCTTTCGCTATAGCGAAGATCTGGATTTTGTACAGATCAAGGCTGAGCCCATCGGACCGATCGCCGAACGTATAAAAATCAAGCTCACAGAAATTTTTTCTGACAAACCTCAATGGGAAGCAAAAAAGGGAGGGTTCAAAATATTTTTTTCGTTTTTGCCTGAAGATTCGCCGTACAAGCAAAAAATCAAAATAGAAATCAATACCAGAGAACATTTGGCCGTAAAAGGTTTTGTCAAAAAGAAAATTGTGTTGGATTCGTTGTGGCGTTCAGGAGAAGCTGATGTGACAACTTTTGTGCTCGAGGAATTATTGGCCACGAAGTTGCGTGCCCTTTATCAACGAAAAAAAGGACGAGACCTTTTTGATCTTTGGGTCAGTCAGAAGCTCGAACCAGATTACAAAGAAGTGGTTGCCATTTTTGGTGCATACATGAAAAATGAAGGACACCGAGTTTCACGAGAACAGTTCATGGAAAACCTGCAAAACAAAATGCAATTACCACAATTTTTGAACGATATGGCACCACTGATCAGACCTGGGACTGGTTATGACCCAAAACATGCTTGGAAATTTGTTTTGGGAAAATTGCTTTCGTTACTTGCGTAGGTGAACCAACGATTGAAAAAAGATTTATTGCTTCCCTGCCGCACAAACCGTGTCCTGCAGGACACGGGTGAAAATATTTAAATTCATTTCTTACATTTTTTGTAATAAGATGCTCACATGATTGGACTGGGAACACTGGTTAATGTCGTGGCGATTATTGTGTGCTCACTCATCGGCATGGGTCTTGGCCACAAACTGCCTGAACGTGTGCACGATCTTTTGACCAAGGCCATGGGCCTCGTCATTGTGGGCATCGGCCTCAAGATGTTTCTGGCCACCCAGCACATCGTCATTGTACTCCTGAGCCTGGTGCTGGGGGCTTTGGTGGGAGAACTGCTGGGCATTGAGGCGGGACTTGAGACATGTGGTCACAAACTAAAAAAAATGACCCGGTCCAAAAGCTCCCATTTTCTGGAGGGCTTTGTCACCGCTAGTCTCATATACTGTGTGGGCCCCATGGCGATCATCGGCGCCATGACAGATGGCATGGGCGCTGGGCACGAGATCCTTTTTGCCAAATCCATTCTCGATGGCACCATCTCGATCACGCTTGCGACGACCCTGGGTGTGGGTGTTCTTTTTTCGTTTATTCCTGTTTTGCTTTATCAGGGGGGATTTACCGTGCTGGCTTTTTTTCTGGGGCATTTTTTTGCCCAGCCGCTGATTGCCGAACTCACCGCCACAGGAGGTTTGTTGATTGCAGGCATAGGGATCAACATTCTGGGGCAATTGACAGACAGGAACCGCATTGCCGTGGGAAATCTGTTGCCTGCCATCGTCATCGCACCGGTGTTGTTAAGCATCATTATCTCGTAAAGAGACGCAATGCGTTTCCAGCCAAGTGACAATTGTCTCAAAACGCTGAGAGCTAGAGTGGGTGAGGTTTATGATGAACTTGTGCCCTGTCTTTGGAATCGTTTTTATTTTGTACCCGTTCATCCGCAGAAAAATATCGGTGATGAAAAATGCCATGCGCTTATTGCCATCAACAAAAGCGTGGTTGATGAGGAAGGACTCCATCAGAGCGGCCGCCATGGAAAATAGATCTTCGTAGTACCCTGTTTGTGGGCGATACAGGGCGCTCTCCAGCAGACCCAGGTCTCTGATTCCATGACTGCCGCCGAATTCATCGATGAGCTTCTGATACAGTTCGAGGGCTTCGTCTAGGGAGGGGAAGAGTATCATTTTGCGAGTAATCGTCCCAACGTATTGTTGTCGGCTATGGAGTTTTCCATGTGTCTGATGAATTTGGGACGTAGTTTGCGGCGCTGAATGTACTCTCTGATGGCTTCGTTAAGCATGCCAGTCAGATTTTGGTGATGTTGTCTGGATAAGCCTTTAAACTCATCCCAAACATCTTCATTGACCAATGTGCTGATTTTTTTACTCATGGGTCATTATCCTACAATGATCTAGATAATTCAAGATATATCAAGATCATACTGGAAAAATTTGCGCTTTACATCCCACGTACTTTGTTATCTATACGTAAACAATGAAGAAATAAAGAGGGAGGGGCAGGATGAAACGAGTGAAATGGATTTTGATTTTTCTTTTTAGCTGTCTGGCCTGTCTTGGGGGCGGGACTGTTTGGGCGGCCACGTCGTGCGAAAATACCACGACGACCTGCGAGGACATGTGCGCCCATGTTTACGATACTTGCGCAGTGAGTCTGATTGATTCGGGCGGGTCCGCGCGATCGGAGGCCGAGTGTGTTTCCGCCTGTGCCTCGACTGATCCCGCTGTCATTTCTTGTCTCGCCTCCGTTAGCTGTACGGCCGAGGCGGTTGATAATTGTCTGATCAGCGCCACCAGCACGGGGACTTCTACAGATGACAGTTCCTACATTGGCGGTGGAGGTGTGTCCGATGGCGAGACCACGACGAGCGGCGGGGCGTGTGGCGAAATCACCGACTGCAATTCCTGCATTTCGAATTGTCGATGCCGTTATGACGGGACAGTCGCGGCCAGTCAATGTTGTACCGGTTGCGGGTGTGAGTGTGAGTTGTATTGCATGCCCACCGAATGGTGGATTGCGACGTGTATATAAGGCGAATGGCTTAAGGCGTAAGGCGCAGGGCGAACGGTGGGGACTATTGAAATATGGCAGAGATAGCGAAGTGCGAGGTTATTATGAAAATATTTAGAATCAAGATAGTGGCTTTGGGTCTGGGTGTGATCTTGGTTGCGTTGTTGATGAACATGTGTGGTGGTTCGAGTGCGACCGATGGGGATGACGACACTGATGGTGACGGAGACTCCTCGGTCACCGTATCGTTTGCCCCCTCAGCGACCGCGTCAGCGATCTCGCGTTCTGCAACGGTCTCCGCCACTTTTTCGGCGGCCATCACAGAGCCTTTGAGTTGGTACAATCTGGTCAAACTGCAAAAGAACGGCACGGGGGCCACCCTGTGTTCTTCAGTCAGTTATGAAGCGTCATCGCGGACGATTTCCTGTGGGCATGATACTCTGGACGAAAACACCAGCTATACCATCACTGTGGCAGGCATCAAAGATGCGTCTAGCAATTGCATTACGGATTCTACAAACACGTTTACGACAGCGCAGGAATTGCCTGTTAACTCGGTAACAAAAACCTCAGTCAGTTCAGAAGAAGACGGTGGTACGACGCAGATTGAATTACTCATCAATATGGAAATTGAAGCGTTGCCTGCTGTAGAAGTTGCCATGTCGGAGAGCGGAGCTGCCGAACCTGCAGCGACGGCAGATGCGGACTGCGTTGCCAGCGGAGATGACACGCTCTGTACGGTGACTGTGTCTGGCGTCGCCGGTTGTGCAACACCCACCGATTATGAAGTTACCTTGTCGGCTGAAGGATATGAAGATTATGTCATACATTTCAATTCAGCTGATAACGAATTTGAAGAGGCCACCACAGTCAGTGATAATGATTGTTGGATACAGGATCATTCGGCTGGCGACGCAGACAACGAATTTGACTGGAGTGCTTCTGGTGGCAATCTCGTGATGACCATGGATAATCTTGGCACGGGATCACACGACATATATTACGATCAACCCTTTGCCGATTCAAAAGAAGGGGCGTTTGTTGTTTATATATCTGATCTTGAAACTCCGGCGACCAACGGAACCAATTTTGATCTTGTGATGGTTCAGGCAACCAATTCGCAATTCGACGGCCTGAACGGCATCGTTAGCGGTTACAACGGATTGGCAGATCCTGCTTATTCCGGTTGGGGTTCTGTTTATGAAGGCGGTAATGGTTATCAATGGGGCATTCCTCTGGAAACTGGTGATTTGAATGATATAGCAGATGTTTACGATGGCTACTACATCTGCATGACCGCTTATGATGATCTGTTGACGACATACATAAGCACTGATGGAGACAATTATTATAAGCTGACAGAAGATAATATGAGGTGTGATACAGGCACCAGTTGCAACATCGATCAGATAGACAGCCGTTCCATCGCCGACTGGGATGATTTAAGACTCTCCATTCAGGTTGGTTCAGACAATGGGGCAGGGGATGGGACGTTGACTGCCAAATTTGGTTTTGCGCGTTTCCGCACATCAAATCTCAATGGCTCCATGGCCGATTGCCCGAGGATGAATAGGTGATTCAAAATGTGCCGCAGTCAATTCCCCCTTTTGAGCCCGGTGTGCGCAGGGCGCCTGACCGTGGCTTCACACTCAACAAAAATGAAACAAAGCTCGCCCTCAAAAACGCCCTTCGGTACATTCCCAAAAAGTACCATCAAACATTGGGCCAGGAATTTTTGGAAGAACTCAAAACCCGCGGCCGTATTTACGGCTACCGCTTTCGCCCGCGGGGCAATATCATTGGCAAACCGATAGATCAGTATGAGGGCAAATGCTTGGCAGGCAAGGCCTTGCAGGTGATGATCGATAACAATCTCGATTTTAGGGTGGCGCTGTACCCTTACGAGCTGGTGACATATGGTGAAACAGGGCAGGTGGTGCAAAATTGGATGCAGTATCAACTCATCAATGCCTATCTCAAAATCCTGACCGAAGAGCAGACGCTGGTTGTCGCCTCCGGTCACCCGTTGGGGCTCTTTGCCTCAAAACCCTCGGCGCCGCGTGTAATAAATACCAATGGCCTCATGGTGGGCTTGTTTGATAATCAAACTGATTGTCACCGTGCCATGCAGTTGGGTGTGGCCAATTATGGGCAGATGACGGCGGGGGGGTGGATGTACATTGGCCCACAGGGTATTGTGCACGGCACATTCAACACGGTCTTGAATGCTGGCCGTCAACGCTTCGGTTTGGGGCCAGATGAGGACCTGCGGGGACATCTCTTTGTTTCTTCAGGCTTGGGCGGGATGAGTGGGGCACAGCCCAAGGCGGTAGAGATTGCGGGCGGGGTGGCTCTGATTGCCGAGGTTGACGCATCGCGAATCAACACGCGTCATGATCAGGGGTGGGTAGCGAAGGTGACGGCTGATCGGGCAGAGGCGTTTGCGATGGCGCAAAAAGCGATGGCGCAAAAGCAACCTCTCTCGATTGCGTATCATGGCAATGTGGTTGATTTGCTGGAATACGCTGTCACAAACACCATCAGCATTGAACTTTTGTCCGATCAGACATCGTGTCATTCTGTGTACGAGGGGGGGTATTGTCCGCAGGGAATCACGTTTGAGGAACGCACAAAATATTTGGCGGAGGATCGTGATGGTTTCAAAAAACTTGTGGATCAAAGTTTGCGCAAACACTTTGAATGTGTCAGCACGCTGGTAGCTCGGGGAACCTATTTTTTTGATTATGGCAACTCTTTCATGAAGGCGGTGTTTGATGCGGGGGTCAGGGAAATCTGCAAGAATGGTTCTGACACGCATGACGGCTTTATTTTTCCGTCCTATGTTGAAGACATCATGGGCCCGCTGTTATTCGATTATGGTTACGGGCCGTTTCGTTGGGTGTGTTTGAGTGGCAAACCAGCGGACCTGCAAAAGACTGATCAGGCGGCGCTTTCTTGTATCGACCCAAGGCGCAGGTCACAAGATCGAGACAATTACGTTTGGATCCGTGATGCCCAAAAAAACCGGCTGGTCGTTGGTACGCAAGCGCGTATTCTGTATCAGGATGCCGAGGGGCGGGTGAAGATCGCTCTCCAATTCAATGATATGGTGCGCTGTGGTGAGGTGGGCCCGATCATGCTTGGACGCGATCATCATGATACGGGTGGCACAGATTCTCCTTTCAGGGAAACGGCCAACATCAAGGATGGCTCTAACATTATGGCGGATATGGCCACGCAGTGTTTTGCCGGGAATGCCGCACGCGGGATGACCATGATAGCCCTTCATAATGGCGGTGGGGTTGGGATTGGAAAATCCATCAATGGTGGTTTTGGGCTTTTGCTGGATGGTAAACCAGAGACGGATGACATCATCAAATCAGCAATGACGTGGGACGTGATGGGTGGTGTCGCCCGCCGTGCGTGGGGCCGTTGCCCCAATGCCATCACGGTTTGTGAGGAATTCAACACTAAGCACACCGATTCTCATGTGACCATCCCGTATCTGGCGGATGACGCTTTGGTGGAACAATTGGTGTCGTCATGATCTGATTGATTTGCGATCCCCCAAAATGATCAAACAACGCTTGATTCAAGTTTTAACGGACTTTTTGCGAAGATGACGATGGCATATCCAACAAGAACAAGCTGACTAGGACTTTGTTAATACAGGGCTCAGTAACATCTCCTCTGAATCCTGCTGTGAATCCCGGTGCTGACGAAATTATGGGAAATGCCATGGATGACAACTGTGACATGATCATCGAGTAGAAGGGAAAAATATGTTAGGGAATAAAATCTTATCGTTGCCCCTTTTATTGCTTTCGGGGTGTGCACCTGAATACGAGCTCAAGGCAAAGGACACATCAGAACCGACGGATGTGGATTTGCCGCCTCACGACATATTGGATCTTTGTTCTATTGGAAATATTTATGATTATGTTTACCTGAATGAAAAGGGAGGTTACGATGCTGATTCTGAAGGGCTGATAACATCTGCCAGCGAAGGTCTTGATCACCAAATTGAAACGTGGTCGGATTATTACACCGCGGAAGACTTTTGGTCTGGTGCGCAACCTTTCACGGCCTTGTTGTTTGGTTGCCATCATCGTGGCCTCGTTCCCGGTGAAGGTCTTAACTATGATTATTATCGAGCACAAATTGCCATAATTCCCGGTGAGAAAACAGCAGAACTCATTCCTGCTTTGCTTGTGGATGATGGGGATTTTTGCAGTCCGATTAGTGATTATTTTGATTACACCGCTTTCCCGGCGTTATCAGTACTTGCTTGCAACACGTTCAGCTGGTTGGACTATGCTGGTGCGGCGAATACCGGCTATCAAAACAGCTTCTATGCCGGACAAGGTCTCTATCCCGATGTGTGTGATGATTGGGGGTATGCTTCTCCTGAGTCGGAAACCTCGTTTGATTCAATCCGCATGAGCTCCTATCCTGACGGGGCATCAGAAACAGTATATGAGAAACGATGCGCCACAAAAGATGAAGGGCTCGCTTCGGGCAGTGTACCCTATGAGATCACAAGATCTGTGAGTGAAAATATCGAGGAGAGAAGTGACGACGCGTACGATAGAGTTATGGCCCTGGCAAGCCGCTCCTTTCATAGTACGACTGGCACAGAGTATGTGGGGGGACTTTTGTATTGCAATGGAGAGCATTGTGAAAGCTCTGTGCCCTGAGGAATCTATCGTTATTGGAGTCAAGTCCCTAGTCAAGACCCGAACCCCCCAGCATCTTCTTGACTACAACTGGTCATTGATCAGATCGACGAAGGAAGCTCTCTTGCCCCCCTGAAACAGAAGAGCTGAGTATCCTGAGGTGGCCGGTGGAAAATAGAATTCTTCCATCCCTTTTTTTGCCGTATCTGAGTCCACAACGTAGGCACATCGTCCCTGCTCACGATTCTTCAATTCTGGCGCGCATTTGGGATCGTAATAGATAAACGAGGTCCCCTCAACTGTCCGATCATGGTAATCAAGCCATCTCCTGACTTTACCAGCATAATTATTATAACCATGGAGTAGGACTTCATATGTTTGAGTATAGGGATCCGTTTGCTCTGCTTGAGCCTCCTGACCTTCGGCTGGTTCAGGTGCAGGCGCTGGAACAAAAGCATCTGCGGCCGCATCACAGACAGAGAGCGCCTGACCAAGATCTCTTGTCCCATAAGGTATGGCACATCTAAACTTTGCGTCTGGACTATACGCTGTTCCCTCATAGGTCACGTAAGGTTGTTGTGTAAGGGGATCTTCCAGACGGTAACCTGTTACGAGCCAATCATGTTTGTCGGCCTGAGTATAAATTGTGATTTCATTTCCCATAATAACATCCTTTTAAAATTGTTATACATCACTGCTACATGCAACTATCGGCATATAAATGAAGAAGTTGCTAAAAAACAAGTCTTCAATGTCGCAACGTGTCACATACTTTTGCCTTTATTTTCTTAAATTTCTCTAAATGTCTTTGTGGCCAGATCAAGCTCATAGGAAAATAATATGGTCTCCGTCATAGGAAAATAATATTCATAACCGTACCTGCTCACCCAGCTTATCGTGCATTATCTTCAAGAGTTCCCTGATGCCGTACAAAAGTGGTATAGCATAGCCAAGATCGGGCAGGTCACTGATTGTACGACCATGCTCGTTAAGAATAGATTTGATCTCAACAATCAGTTGTTGGGCATTTTGAAAAGCGATGAGGATTGCTGAGAGTCCTTGATCGGAGCGTTGAATGATGTCCAGAGCGTGAATTATTTTTTCGTGAGGAATATGATCGGATTCGTCGGGTATGCGCAGAGCCCCACACACAGCAACGCCAATGTTGTCTAAATCCACATCTCTCATCGATGTGATGGTTCCCTGTGGGTGCAGATAGTGAAGGGCTTTGGCAGATTCATTGATGTCGGACAAAATTTGGTGTAACTGTTTCAGTTTTGGCATAAGCAACGGCAACAAATGTGTATCATTATCTGAGGATCCTGTCTGCTGATCATCTGCAAGTCGTTTCATGATAGTTGTCAAGCTATACGTTGCGTGTATGATATCGTTCCAGAATCCATAACCTGTTCTTTCGTCTCTTACCCTGAGATCCAAAATATCAATGATGTAATGACAGACGGTCACGAGATCGCCATCGGTCGCTGTTTGTTTGATATCATCAAAATCCAAGGCTAGAGCCTGATCGATCATGGTCTGAATCTCTCGACGGGTTTTTCGATCAGCAATGATGCCCTTTGCCATGGGCATTAGACCTGCCAGTATAGAGCCGCCGGCAACGATACCGCCCAACAGAGGGTTGTCAAATGTCACACCAGTTATTGCGCCACAGAAAGTTCCCGCAATAAAACCGATTGCGGCGCAGGCAAGTGTGTTTTCATGTTGATTCTCAAGATATACCCGACTTAACTGAGTCTGGTCGAGTTTGTCTGTAAAAGTGGACATTGGACTGTGAAAGGTTCGGTGGTGCCGTAGATATTGTGAGCGAGGAACGATCGGATCTCTGGCCAAACGACTCACCAACGCTGTGGGATCGGTTTGCACCATGCGACCGATCGCCCCTTTGTGAGCGAGAAGCACAGCTTGGGTTGTTGGCGGAACAAAGGTTGTGCCAGTGCTTTGTGTTAGCGCAGAAGGCAGAGTGGTTGGTGTTACTTGAACGGTCATGGGGGTTGTGGTGATCATAGAATAATCCCTTTGTTTTGGTCCTTACGTGTGACCTGGTTTTGCAATTCTCCATCCTCACACACGACCATGACTTCACCGCCTGCTGATAGTTGACGCGCCACCAAGTTGTAATCAATGCTATGAGCTGGCTCCTTTTATTTGTGCGTTCTCTGACATTATCGGTTGAAAAGGCTGATTGTTGTGTAGAACGTGCAGAAAGTGTCTACAGAGTTGTTGACGGAATATCTCAAGTGTTTCCGTCTAATTATTGTTTTGGGGGTGAAAGTGGTTGGTTATCATGACGGAGTATTTTGGCGTATCATCTCGACATGTGAGAAGCGTGTCTCCGTCATACGAGCAACTCGTTCCACAATAAAGTTTGCTGGCCGGTAACGATGTGCTTATTGAACTGCGCCAGCATGCGTTTGTGCCCCAACTCAAGAAACACCGAACATCCCAGCGCGTGCGCGGCTCTGACGCAATCTGCCCACAACACAGGGCTGGTCAAGTGTTCCACCAAATTGGCGCGAATGATTTCGGGATCGTCTACTCGCTGACCTGTGACATTGTCGATAAACGCCATCTGTGGGGGATGGAAGATGAATCCATTTAATAAGCGGGCAAAGTCTTCTCGCATCCTGTGCAAGATGGGTGAGTGAAAGGGAACTTGTACACAAAGGGGAACAGGTGTGCCCAAATGCCTTTCTTCCACAATTTGGCGAATGCGATCCACCGCAGTGCTTGCTCCAGAGACCACAGTTTGTCTGCTTGAATTGACGCCAGCAACAACCACACAACCCTGTTCTCCAGCTTCAGGCAAAATGCCCTCGATGGTGTCTCTATCGGCGCTCGTGATGGCCAACATGCTTCCGGGGGTGAGGCGGATGATTTCTTCCATCATGAGTCCACGCCGATAGACAATATGAAGAGCGTCCGCAAAGTCGAGCACGCCTGCCAAAACCAAAGCGGAATATTGACCGAGACTGTGTCCCAAAACAGCGCTGGGCCGAATCCCTTTTTCTTGCAAACAGAGGCCTCTTGCCGTTGTTAACGTGAGCACAGCCGGTTGTATGAGACTGGTGCGTGTCTGATTTGCAGAGTTACGGTAGATCACCTCATCTATGGGATCAAAGGCCAAGGTGTTTTCCGCTTCTTCCAAAAGATGTCCATAGCCGGGCCAACCGGTGGCGATGTCGAGTTCGGTTTGGGGTTCGACCCTGGCCTGTCCAGGACACATGAAGGCATACATTGGGCTTGTTGTTGCGGCAAAGGTGCTGGCTAACATAGATTGTCCTTTCGCAGATAATTGCTCCTATCAATATGCGCAGTTAGAAGTAAAGAGTCTGATAATAAAATACGCTTTACAAAAGCACAAATTTAACAAATTGTCTCCGTCATGCAACAAAAATTTAGATATCAATGGTTTGCCATGGGGGATTTGAACGCCTTTTTTGGTCTCATGCTCGACAACGTGACCAATCTGGTCCTGTTGTGGGGCCTGTTGGCCGTGGCCGGATTTCCTTCCCATGTCTATTTTTATTTGATGGTTCCCGGAACCGCTCTGGGCGTGATGTTTGGAGACATCGTATACACAGTGATGGCGTTTCGTCTGGCCAAAAAAACAAAAAATCCCCACGTGACAGCCATGCCTTTGGGGCTCGACACGCCATCCACTATCGGTGTGGCCCTGGCCGTCCTGATCCCGTGCTTCGTAGCGGCCAAGGGCAGGGGGCTCAGTGTTGAGGATGCGGCGTTTGTGACCTGGCAGGTGGGGATGGCCACAATGATCTTCATGGGGATTTTCAAAGTCATCATGTCGTTTGCTGGAGAATGGGTGCAACGCGTGGTGCCGCGTGCCGGACTGTTGGGTTCACTCGCTGGGATTGGTGTCACGCTTTTGGGCTACATCCCCCTGCAACATGTATACGGTCTGCCCGAGGTGGGGCTGGTGGCTTTCGGGTTGGTGATTTATACTCTTGTGGCCCATCATGAACTTCCGGGAAAACTGCCCGGGGCCTTTATGGCGGTACTTGCCGGGACAGTGATTTATTACATTCTGGGACCGTTGGACTTTCTTAGCGGGACTTTTGCGTGGCCAGACGAAAAATTAACGCTATCCTTTCCATGGCCCAACCTCGAATGGGTTGGTGGGTTGAAGCAAGGTTTGGCCTATTTGCCCTTTGCGATCCCCTTTGGCCTCATCACGATTGTGGGCGGGATCAATGTGACGGAATCGGCCCGTTGTGCCGGTGACGATTTCAAGACGCGCGACATTTTGCTCACAGAGGCCTTTGCCACACTGCTCGCCGGTTGTTGCGGCGGGGTGGTGCAGTCTACGCCGTACATTGGTCACCCCGCATACAAGAACATGGGGGCGAGGGCAGGGTACACGTTGATGACTGCGTTATTTGTTGGTCTGGGTGGGATGCTGGGTTATGTGGCCTGGGTGGTGGATGCGATCCCTTCGGCCGCAGTCGCGCCGATTCTTCTTTTTGTTGGGTTGGAGATCACAGTACAGGCCTTTGGGGTTTGCGAGAAAAAACATTTTTCCGCAATCTATCTGGCACTTCTGCCCTGCGTGGGTGAACTGGTGCGGATCGTTGTGGCCACGGTCTTGTTTGCCCCCGGAGTGGTGGGGCATTTTCCCGATGCCGGTTCAGACGCGGCGCATCTGTGGCAGGTGTCGAACATATTGGGTCACGGGTTCATCATCACGTCCATGTTGTGGGCGGCGGTGGTGGTCAAACTGGTCGATAAACAAATCTGGGGGGCCTCGGTGTTTCTGGTGATCATGGCGTTTCTTACTGTCTTTGGATTCATTCATTCCGTGACACCCGATGGAGGTATCTATCTGCCTTGGGCGATGGAGAACGCAAAACTACCCATGACCATGGCGGGGACGTATTTGTTTCTGGCTGTGCTGTTTGTTGGGGTGTCGGGGAAATTAAAGGAGAAGTCACATGTCTAAAACAAGAATTGTTTTGATCGTATTATTGATCTTGAGCGCTGTGGTCTATTATTTTCGTACCGATCTGATGTATCGCTACATCAACTACCGCACGGGGGGATTCAGCAACATGATCCCCAAGGCGTCCACACTCAAGGGTACCAACCTCAAGGAATTTGCGCAAAGCTATCACGAGGCCTATCGCCTCAAACCAGACAAAAGGGTGATCCAGTCTGTTGCCATCATCGATCAGATTATTTCTGGGCAACAACCAGCGCCCCCACAGGTTCATTATCAGGATGGTACTTGGCAGATTGTGTCCCACGGTGTCAACGTGGGGACATTGCCTGAACTTTCGCATTTTAAGGATCAGATGAATTTTTTAACAGGTTGGGCTTTGGCCTTGTTGCAGAAAACACCACTTAATGGGAACGGCGCAGAGGGAGCGGACCTGGTGTTTGGCGAGTTGGAAAGAAAATCACCCAAAACAATATTTGCTTATTTGGGACGACTGAATCAGCGGTGGCTCACCGGTGAAAAACGAGTGGGAGATGTGGCCAATGCGGCTCGGGCCTATTTGTGGCTGGTTTTGTACGGTGAGGATGCGCTGGAGGTTTCGGATAACATATCCCGCGCATTGGGCCTGATTGCTCTTTCCGAGGCGTTGGGAACAGACATGACGCGTGAGAAGGCCCTGGTGGCGGATTTGTTTCAATTTGGTGCCTTTGCTCTGGAGTTGACCAAAAAACTTGATGCGGACGATACGGTCGCCCTTTACATCAAACGCGTTGATGAGCAGTTGGAACTCAAGGCAAATAGACCGGGGGCAGAAAGAGAGGCTCATTTTTTTTGGCTGAGACGTCTGGTCCAGAACTACGATTTGACTCGATGGCAGGAATTTTCCAAAAAATTTGTGAGTGAGGATGGCTGGTTGTTGTTTATGCAATCTGTTGTTGGGTTGAATTCATTTGAACTCAATCAGAAGTTTTCGGCTGTGATCATCAATATGTTCATGTGGGCCTGTGTGGGAGAGTTGGCCCCTGACGAAGCGTATCAGAAATATCTGGGGGCGATGACAGAAAAACCGGCGACGGGGATCGAGCCTGATCTGATCGAGCGAATCCACCAGGTCAGCGGTGATGCGGTCTACGCACAACAGAGACCGATGAAAGAATTGCTGGACGCCAGGCAAGTGCCATCTGGCCCGTTCGTGAATTCTCAAATCGTGAATGAATTTTACAGGAACTTCTATTTTTCCATCCTGCACCGGATGGGGATGTATGTGCTGGAACAGTTGAGCAGTATCGATGCGGCCAAGCTGTTTGCGCAACAACTGCAACAGGCACTGGCACAAGACGAAGTGGGGCGCGATATGGCCAGTTGGTTCGGCAGTCTTTGCCTCTTGGAAGTCAGGGTGTCTGGTCCGATCATGGCAGAGGATTATTTTAACTTTACTCGTTTGGGACCAACAGCCGCAGTGAGGGTATACAAAAAGCTGACCAAATATTTGAGTTTTGGAGATGCCGCGTTTGGTGTAGCCACGGAGCAACTGCTACAGCGATTAGATGACCGCATTGAGAACAGGCACTACTTGTCGCGATTCGCGATTGATTTGCTCAACGATGTCTTTCTCTACCGACGGCTTGTTCCAAATTATAAGGACGAGGTTGTCAGAAATTATCCCTACGACAGCGCCTACGATGCTTATCTGAACAAAGACTACCAAAAGATTTACGATCTGCTTTCTGTTGCCACAGGAGAAAAAGGCAACTTGATAAAGCTCATCAGTAAAGGAGAGGGTATTGACGTTGAGAAGGTCATTGATTTGTGGAAGGGCGCTGTCAAAGAAAGACCAGATGCTGTGGGTTTGGCGCAGGGCTATGCGGAATTTTTAATGGAGCAAAAGCAGTATGCCCAGGCACGTGAGGTGATCACTGCGTGGCTCAAGATCAGTCAACCCAAGGATCTGCAACTGGTTCATTCAATGAACCTGATTGCCAAATCATATCTCCTGGAGGGGGAATATCAAAAAGGGTACGACGCCATTGCACCCCATTTGGAAGTCGGGCAGAACTATTCGTTTCTCCTGGCAGGCCAACTTCTGGCCAAGTTGAATCGTTTTGACGAGGCAAAGCTGATTTTTCTCAAGGCCATTGATCGATACCCCGGTTATTTTAAAACTGTGATGCCTTATGTGAAGATCTGTTGGGAGCACGGGAAGTTCGAGGAGGCCGCGCAGTTGTTGTCGCAACACGCAAAATTGATTCGCATTGAAGATTGGCGATGGATTGTGGGGAAAGAGTTTGCCGAGGTCTTTGCCGAATTGCCGTTGGCCAAGGCGCAACAGGCGATTTCGTTTCTGGTGACCAATAATATTTCTGGTTATGCCCTCAGGGAGCTCGCTATTGCCCTGAAGAACAAGGAACACTACGAGTTGGCCCTCGATGTTCTCGATAAAGTGCATGTGTCCGGTTTGGGACAGGTGCAGGCCGATCTGGATGCCTATTTCATTCTGCGCAAGACCAAGTCAGACAGCGAGGCCTTGACTTGGTTGCGTGGGCGCCTGGGTGGCATGAAAGATATCAATCCTGCATCGGTCATGTTTTTTGAAGCCAAGGACTATACCCTGCTGTGGGACATCATCGACAAGCCCGAAAAGGGCTCTGGTCCGGATTTTATCTGGCTCATGCGGGCCGCGGCGTATTGTCTGGATGAGAAAAAGACAGATGCGCAGAGAGACGCCCTGCTGGCTTATTATCAGAAGCACGATTCCTCTCACTACGACATTGTGGGTCAATACCTTATGGGATTGATTGATCAGGCACAGGCCATAGCGGTGGCGACCGATCTCAAAAAGGTCACCGAGGTGAGTTATTATCTGGGGGTAAAGGATCAGGGCCAGGGCAAACTTGAGAGCTCCTCGGATTGGTACCGGATCTCCGTGGCCACAGGGCTGACGAACAACGGCGAGTATCGCTGGGCCTTTGCGCAACTGTACAATTGGGCGAACGATCTCAGGAATCAAAAAATATTGCTGGATAGTTTTTAAAACTTTAAAACTCAATCGCCAAAACTGTCTTGGCCGCCAAGGCGATGTCGGCTTTGTCGAAAAGAATAGTGTCGACAATGCCGGTGGCGTTGGCTGTGGCGTTGTCGTCCTTGATGTCGTAGAGCGGACCAGGGTAGAAGAAACCCGCAACGGTCTTCCATTTGAGAGCGTCAAAGAAAGTTGCCTCGATCGAGGCATCGACCTCGAACCCGTACCACTTGCTCCTGTTGACAATGTGCGGCATGTTGCCCGCGCCCGTGATCTCGGCCAGATTCAGATCGAGATTGTTTTTGGGGGCGTAGGCGGAAATGCCCTTGACGCCCACCTTGAAATCGCTGGTCCACGGGATCCCGCCGGTGATGTCGAACTCCTGTTTGTATTCCAAAGTGCCGTAGATA
This sequence comes from uncultured Nitrospirales bacterium, assembly GCA_964526915.1. Lineage (GTDB taxonomy): Bacteria > UBA10199 > UBA10199 > UBA10199 > JADGCS01 > JAHJDR01. The sequence continues at coordinate 12,308 of CAZGMS010000005.1, read as the reverse complement.
GCGTTGTTGACGTAGTTGGGAGATACGGGGACACGACCAAGTTCGGTGACGCCGCCAATCACCAGGGCCGGTGATGTGCCGATGGGTTGGTCGAACAAAATCAGCGCGATGTCGTAATCGGGTCTGAATCCCAACTGCGTGATGGTTTGCGAGAGCGGGCTTTGATCCCCGCTGGCATAACCGCTCTGAATGTGTACCTCGCCACCAAAAGGCCATTCTGCGTCAAATTCCATTGCCCCCATGATGATTTGCAGGTCGTTTTGTGTCCCATTGAGTGGAAGTTCTATGGGGGACGTGAGGGGATTTGTGATGCCAGCTTGTGAATCGGCATCGAGCGCGATGGCGTCAATGGCGATCCCGGGGGCGAGCTTGCCGCCCATATAAACGCCTTCGAGGGCCAAGGTGTAATCACGCGCGAAATGAAAACGTGCGTACACATCGCCCATGTACACCAGCGTGTCACCATCGACACCCGCTGGCAGGTCAATCAGGTCATCCACCTGACCATCGTTATCGACATCGTACGCGGGATCGGTGGTGTCGGCGGGGTCAGGACAGACATAATCACCCGGGCGACCGTCATCGGCACAGTTGTCCACGTAGGCGGCCGTGGTGGTGTAACCGCCTTCATTGCCGTCTCTAAAGCGGGCCCCTCCGAAAATACCAAACTCCACGTGATCGGACGAAAACATGATGATGGCACCGCCCTGCATCACATCGTTCCAGTTGGAAGACACGCCCGAGGTGAGTCCGCTGAGAGAGGGGTCGGTGGTGGCCTCGTACGCGAAGTCATAGGCCATGCCAAAATTAAGTCGTGACCCATTGTTGAAATTAAGTCCCGCCATGTACATGATGCGATCGTATGTGTCGCCAAAGTCACCGTCGAAGCTGTCGCCGTCATTGTTGAGAATCCCCAGACCAAAATGAGAGGGCTGTCGGCCAATGCGGAACAAACCAGCGGGCGTGAGGATGTCGGCCCAGATGCGGCGGACGTTCACATTGCCGCCGCCATTACCCAAAATATCTCCCCCGATGGGGCCAATCACGCCGTAAGGCCCGTTCGCGGGACTCATGTTTACAGTGCCCACAACGGGATTGAAGATGTGCAGTGTGGTGACGTCCGATTGGCCCATGAGCAGGTTGTCCAGAAAATCGATCTGACCGTAGAGGGAGATGTTGTCGTTGATTTTAAGTTTGGGATTGAGGCGAAAACGTTGTTGCGCAAAGGCGATGGTTCCGAATCGATCGTTGCTGGCGTTGTTGGCATCTCCGGGGACGATGCCTGCGTTGGGTCGCTGCAGGTCAAGGTCGTGTGAATATTCAAAACGCGTGCGGTAATAGCCGTGAGCCGAAAATTCGAATGCTTGCGTGTTCAAGGGCGGCAAACACAGCATAACCAACAAACACAGGACGGAAATGAATTTTGATAATTTCATATCGTTTAGGGATTTTAGTTGTCCTCCCCTATAACTATAGAGTATAAAGGAAATCAACTGTTTATAAGGGTAAATCAAATTCAGTACCTGAATTTTTATTATGATGCCTGACACATCATTGGACGCGAACGTCAGAAAGTTGCCTATGAATAAAATCACGATCACACCGCTGGGAGGACTCGGTCGAACGGGAGCCCTTAACTGCATGCTCTACGAGACTGCCAAGACGGCCATACTGGTCGATTGCGGTGCCGGTTTTGTAGACGACGGTTATCCCGGAGTGGACATCCTGATTCCGAATTTTGATTTGTTGGAAACCAAACGCGACAAACTCAAGGCGGTGATCCTCACGCACGGCCACGAGGATCACGTAGGGGGCTTGCCGTATTTGCTACAGGAAATCTGTGTGCCTGTATATGCCACCCCCTTTACGCGAGGCGTCATCACCTCGAAAATTTCCGAATTCAAAATCAAGGGCGTGCAATTGCACGAGTTGCAACCCTCCCACAAGATTCAGATTGGCGATTTCGCGATCGAACCTGTGTTCATTCATCACAGCATTATGGACGTGGTGGCCTTTTACATCACAGTAGCAGATCAAAAAATCTTTCATTGCACGGATTTTAAACTCGATGATTCGGCACCCGCGCAAAAACAGATGGATCTGGACCGTTTTGCGGCGATCGGCAAAGCGGGAGTGGATCTGGCTTTGCTGGATTCCACCAATGTTCTGGCGGAAGGGACGAGTGAGAGCGAGGCCGTGATCAAGGACAACCTTTACGAAATCTTCAGTTCGGTCCCGGGCCGGTTGATTGCGTGTTTGTTCTCGTCCAATACGTACCGCCTGCAAAGTCTGTTGCAATGTGCGCGGCAGGCAGGGCGCAAGGTGGCCCTGACGGGTCGTTCCACCAAGGAATATTTTCGCATTGCCGCGTCATTGGACCGGCTCGATCTGGCCGGCATTGATTTTCACGATGTTGAGGACATCGGTCAATTTGCGGACCAGGAGGTGTTCGTGATTGTGACTGGTTCGCAGGCCGAACCCCGGTCCGTACTGAGTCGCATGTCACGCGACATGTTTCGCCCCTTCAAAATTCGGGAGGGAGACACTCTGCTCATGAGTTCACGCATGATACCCGGCAATGAAGGCCGTATCTTACACATGCTCAACAACATCGCTCAACTGGGGGCGCACATCATCACGGATTCAGCACTCACGCCCGTGCATGCCTCGGGCCATGCGATGGCGGCAGATCTGGCGGAAGTGCTCAAGTTGCTCAATCCCCGTTACCTGTTGCCCATCCATGGCGCGTATCGGCATCTTTGCGAATTGGCCAACATTGCCCAGTCTCAGGGGATGTCTCCCGAGAATATTCAGATATTGACAGATGGCGATGTGGCGTTGTTTGGCACGAAAGGGTTCGAGGTGATCGATCAGTTGCTTTTGGAACCGCGTTATGTCAGCGAGAACCAGAAATATTTTATCACGCCTGCGGCTGTGAAACGGCGAAAGAAGCTTTCGTTTAATGGCCTGGTGGTGGTCTCGCTCGTGTTTGTCGAAAAGAAAAAATTGTCCCGTCCGCGCGTGGCCCTCACGACCGAGGGAATTTTTGGAGGGACCCTTGAGCTGGAGATTGGTGAGAAGCTGACGACCCACATAGAGCACATGTGGGGTCAGTCGAAGGGCCACCGACACGAATCCATTGAGCGCGAAGTCCGGTCGCAGGTGACCAAGTGGATGAAGACTCACTACGATTTGCGGCCCGAAGTGATTGTACTGGAGCATCACATATGAAGATCAGAGCAAGCCTGAAGAATTGTTTTCTGTTTATATTGATTGTGTTGTGTCTGTGGACCTCTGACCTGCTGGCTCAGGCCATGCCGATCGAAAAGATGTCCCTGACGATCGAGATGCAGCACGTGGGAGAGCACGAAGACATCCTCACTCCGAAAACCGTCAAATTTGCGCAAACCGATAAAGCCCTGCGGCTGTTCTGGTACAGTCTGGTCAAAAAGCTTGATCAGGAGGCCTACTTTCACACCTACCGCGTAGAAGCGAGTCGTGGTATTGTGGAGACAGATAATTTCGCGGGGAAGAGGGCATTGATTCTGCCTGCCCTGTGGGGAGATGGTTATGTTCGGAGTGAGACGGCCTTGCCTCTGTGGGTCGACCCAGAGTTTCTGTCGCTCAAGGGGAAAAAACAATTGCCCTTCAACGCGGGTTTGCTCAATGTCAATAAGCAGTTGCTCAAGGCCGCGCCGGATGAGGTGTTCGAAAAGGTCAATTACCTGCAGAATCTGTACGACCAATACGTGTCGGGGTTCACGGTTCGTTCCGATATAAAACTCAAAAAGGTGTTGGCGAAGGAACTGGATGATTTCATCAGAAATTTTTTCTTTGTCGTCAAACTCAGCGAGTCCAAAGTTACCATTGCCGTGAATCGTGTGAACGAAGAGTATCCTGTGGTGTGGTTGGGCAACGATTATTACGAGTTGGCCGTATTGAATGATCCCTTAAACCCCTTGGTGCTCAATTTTAAAATTCATGAGGACAAGACCCCCAAGGTTTTGCAGGAACAATTTGGAGAAATCGCCAAACTTGTTAACTTTAGCGTCAAGGAAATCACTTATTGAGCCTGTCAGGTCCACACAAACTGGTCCCAGCAACCCCCATTCAGTATTTAAAAGGTGTGGGGCCGCGCTTGGCCATTGTGTTCGCAAAGAAAGCCGTTACGACGGCATGGGACATGCTGCATTATTTCCCCGTCCGTTATGTGGACAGGCGGCAGTTGAGTTCCATCGCGCAACTGCAGATTGGTCAGAAGGAAAGTTTCCTGGCCAAAATCATTGAGTATCACGTGACCACGATCCGTGGTCGGCGTCGCAAATTGATGGAAATACTGGTGGGCGATGGTCAGGATCACGCGATCATCACGTTATTTCAGTTCAACGAAAATTATCTCAAAAAAAGATTTCCTCCCGGTTCACAGGTTTTATTTTTTGGTGAGGTGCGTGTTTATCGCGGTTTGAAGAACCTGGTGCACCCCGATATGGAAGTTTGGGATGATGACGATGCGGGTCCGGGGGCAGGACGCCTGGTGCCGATCTATCCCCTGACGGAAGGTTTATACCAAAAAACAGTCCGCAATATCATCAGTAAAAACTTTGAGGCCCTGCTCGAGTTGGTGATTGATGAACCCCGGAGTGTGCGAGACGGCGACCCTGTTCCTCTGTCTCTCGTTGAGGCCCTGCGATACTTGCATCAACCGCCCGTAGATGCCGATGTGGCCTTGCTCAATGAGCGCAAGACCGTTTGGCATCAGCGTGTGATCTATGACGAATTTTTCTATCTGCAACTGGCCCTCTTGGCCAGGCGGCGTGTGCAGGCCCGCCAGCACGCGTTTGTGGTCGGTCCCAGGGACATTGCTTTGGCACACCAGTGCGCGGCACGGTTGCCCTTTGAACTCACGGGGGACCAAAAGCAGGTACTGCACGAAATCATCGCAGACTTTCAGACAGCACGTCCCATGAACCGCATGTTGCAGGGGGACGTGGGGTCTGGCAAAACCATCGTGGCCTTCTTGTCGGCCCTGCCGATCATGTCTGCCGGGTATCAGGCGGCTCTTATGGTTCCGACCGAAATTCTGGCGGAACAACACTATCACAACCTCAATAAACTGGCCCAGCCACTGAACATCGAGGTGGGTTTGTTGACGGGGGCCATCAAGGGAAAACAGCGCAAACAGATTCATCAAGATCTGCAAACGGGGGCCCTGCAGTTGCTCATCGGTACGCACGCACTCATCACGCCGGACGTTGTGTTCAACAAACTGGGTTATGTGATTATTGACGAGCAACACCGCTTTGGTGTGGTACAGAGGGCCCTCTTAAAACAGAAGACGAGTGTGTATTGTGGACAGGAAATTCTGCCTCACCTTTTGATCATGACGGCGACACCCATCCCGCGCACACTCTCGATGTGTGTTTATGGCGATCTCGACATGAGCCTCATCCGCGAGATGCCCAAAGGCCGGCTCCCGGTCATCACCAAACTGTATCGCGAGGCACAGCTTGAACAGATGCACCAGTTCATCGCGCAGGAACTCAGAAAGGGCAGGCAGGCCTATTTTGTGTATCCCTTGATTGAGGAAAGTGAAAAGTCCGATCTCAAGGACGCGACCCTCATGCATCAGAAGTTGCAAAAGGTTTTCAGCGATCGGACTGTGGGGCTCATACACGGCAAGCTGAAGGCGGCCGAAAAAGAGTCCATCATGGGCCAGTTCAAAGCGGGACGCCTTCACGTTCTGGTTTCCACGACGGTCATTGAAGTGGGGGTGGATGTGCCCAATGCCACGATCATGGTTGTGGAACACGCCGAGCGATTTGGTTTGTCTCAGTTGCATCAACTCAGGGGGCGCGTGGGACGCGGGGCGGAGCGGTCGTATTGTTTTCTGGTGGCGCAATACGCGCAATCGGAAGAGTCGCGTTATCGTTTGCGGATCATGGAGCAGACGACCAACGGGTTCGAGATTGCCGAAGAGGATTTGAGGATTCGTGGCCCCGGCGAGTTTCTGGGCACGAGGCAATCGGGCCTGCCGGACTTTCGGTTGGCCGAAATCGTGCGCGATCAGCATTTGCTAGTAGCGGCACAGAAGCGGGCCGCGCTGATTTTGCACGAGGACCCTAATCTCAATTTGCCCAAAAACGGACTCATCAAAAACATCATGCTGGAGCGGTGGGGGAACAGGCTGGAGTTGGGGACGGTGTAGAATAAAGAGGGGAGAAAGGTACGACCATAAATTTAGTCATTGAACTAAATTTACTTATATGGCTAAATGAATGTAAATATCTCTGAAAGAGGTTCTTATGTCACATTCAATTTCCAACCCCTATAAACCTGGCGCGGGTCATATGCCACCAGTTTTGGCTGGAAGAGAGAACGAAATAACAGAATTCCGGATGATACTGAAACAATCAACTATTCTCGAAAATCTGGTTCTCACAGGATTGCGCGGGGTTGGTAAAACGGTTCTCCTTGAAACTTTCAAACCTCTGGCCATTCATGAACGATGGCTCTGGGTTGGCACTGATCTTTCCGAATCGGCTGGGGTCAGCGAGGAAACGATGGTCATTCGCTTGCTCACCGACTTGGCTGTTGTCACATCACAGTTTGTGATTCACAAAGAAGAAAAACACGCTCTCGGGTTTTTGTCCAAAAAACATTTTTTGGAGGAAACACTGAATTACACGGCACTCATGTCTCTTTACAATCGTTTTCCGGGTCTGGTCTCTGATAGATTAAAAGCCATCATGGAAGTTGTTTGGCGTGTTCTTTCCTCGCATCGTATTCAAGGCGTTATTTTTGCATATGATGAAGCGCAAACCTTGGCAGATCACACAAAAAAAGATCAATATCCTCTCTCCATGCTACTCGATGTTTTCCAATCAGTTCAGCGTAAAAATTTGCCTTTTATGTTGTTGCTGACAGGTTTGCCCACACTTTATTCCAAGTTGGTGGATGCCAGAACCTTTTCTGAAAGAATGTTTCGTATTATTGTTTTGGACAAGCTCACAAAAGAGCAATGCCATGAAGCCATTGTCAAGCCCCTGCAAGGGTCAACTGAGCGTTTTTCTGCAGAATCCGTCAACTCGATCATTGAAGAATCTGACGGTTATCCCTACTTTATTCAGTTTATTTGCAAAGAAGCCTTTGACGAGCTGATGGTAAAAAAAGCAGTGGGTGAAAAACGGACCTTCGTTGCCATAAACGAGATTACGCGCAAGCTCGATAGGGATTTTTTTGCAGGACGATGGACGAAGGTTACAGAACGCCAGCGAGACTTACTGGTTCTAATCGCCCAATTGAACAATTGCGACAAAGAATTCACAGTTCAAGAAATCGTGAACAAATCAACTCAAAATTCTAAAAGCCCATTCAGTAGCAGTCATGCGAACCAACTGTTGTCGGCGCTCACTCAATCTGGACTTGTTTATAAGAATCGTCATGGCAGGTACTCGTTCGCGGTACCGTTGCTGGGAAGATTCATTCGTCGACTGGGAGAAAACGAAGACAATGTTGTCTGACATTTCATGAATTTTAGCTGATTCGTATTCCCATTGTCGAAAAACCGCCACATCAAAAACATCATGCTGGAGCGGTGGGGGAACAGGCTGGAGTTGGGGACGGTGTAGATAACCTGCACGGGTGTCGGGTCTTTTTGTGAAACTTGATTCCCTGGCCAATTCGATTATAGCAATCCCATGAAAACAAATTCCTTCTCAAAGTCCCTTTCGGTGGCCATTGGCCTGTTCCTGGTCTTTTTTGTCTTTTCCATCGCTCACGCGCAAAATACGGTCTCGACACAGCTGGAAGACAGAGCTTCCCCTGTGTCCACAAACACTCCAAACGTCGACACAACCATTGATGCCTTCGAGGAAATTGAAAAATTTCGTGAAAGCGCGGCCTTCACGGCACAACAGATTGATCAATTCAGTCGCTGGAACAACCTCAAAGAAAATCTTGATTATCTGACCAGAAATTACCTGAAGCATTTTTCCACGTACCAGAAAAAAAAGAAACTATCCGGTTGGAGCCTCAATCAGGCGAGCCAACTCAAACTCAAAGCGGAACGATTTTTTGGCAAGGCCGCTCAATACAAGGAAACGCATCTTGAGTATTTAAAGGATACCGAAACGCTCATCGCCAATCTTAACGCACAAAAGCGATCGTTCAAAAAAATGCATCAGGATTTCAGAACGGACGCCTCACTCAGGACAGAAGCCGATCTCCTGCAAAAAGACATTGCCAAAATCAACCAGGACATCACCACGATCAAGCAACATCGATCAGCATACACTGTGTTCTACGATGTGCACAATGATGTTTATGGTTCCATCGATGAGTTTGAGCGTTCGCTCGATCGTGACATTGATTATTTCAAATCCTCCTTGTTTGATAAAAATGAGCCCCCTCTCTATGACGCAGATTTTTTTGCCCAGTTCACTCCCCATCTTTTTTCGGAGACGATTACCATCTGGTCGGAATCTATTTCGTTCAACAAGAACGCTCTATGGAAAAAGAAGGCAGAGTTCATTCATCTGGCGGCGTTGTTGGCCGTGTTGTGGTTGGTGATCAGCAGGCTGGGAAAACGCGTGAACAGCAATCTGCTCAAACACCCTCTGCTCACGTCTGTTATCCTCACCACACTGACGGGAGGGTTATACCTGCGTAACGCGAACAATGTCTTGATCGTGTTTTTCTGGGTTGTTTTGTTCACATTGCTCATTTTTCTGGTGCGCAAACTGTTCGAGAAAAAAGGCACACGCGGTGAAGTGATCACCCTGCTGGTCATTTATGGCCTTATCCAGATACTGGACACGGTGGGTTTGGCAGTGTGCTTGTACCGCCTCTTGCTGGTAGGGCTAGGCCTTTACATTGCGACCTACTGTTTTTTAAGATCTCGCCGGCCGAACACAGAAAATCTTAAACACGCCATCCTCCTCACCATGATTGCCTTTTTTGTGGGCGCCAGCATTATGGAGGTCACTGGTTACCATTTGCTCACCGTATTGCTCATTCACGGCACCATCAAATCCGCTTTTTTGATTTTCGCCATCAAGTATTTGAGAAAGTATTTCATTGAGATTCTCTCCGCGTTGTTTCTGTTGCCTGGCCTGTCCCGTTTTCAGGTGATCAAAAACAATCACCATTTCATCGAACGAAAAATCACACGTCTGTTTCATTTGTTCATTGGTTTCGTGCTCCTTTCCGGGCTGTTGGCCATTTGGGGGGTCTTCGACACGTTCACCTTATCCTTAAGCGGTGTTTGGAGTTGGGGCATGAGTTTGCGCGAGCACCGCATCACGATTGGCATGATCATCACTGCCAGCGTGATTGTTTACCTCATCAAGGCGGTCACTCATTTTTCCCGGGCGCTTTTGGAACAAGAATGGTATCCCCGTAAAAATGTGAGTGAGGGCACGGGCAAGGCCGTGAACAGCATCATGACCTACGGGATCTGGGTTGTGGGACTTGGTCTGATTCTTTCTGTTCTGGGGTTTGGCCTGGAAAAGATTACAATCATCGCGGGTGCTTTGTCTGTGGGCATTGGCTTTGGGTTGCAAAACATTGTGAACAACTTCATTTCGGGACTCGTGCTGTTGTTTGAGAGGCCCATCAAGGTCGGCGACATTCTTGTGATCGATGACGAATGGGGTGTGGTCGAAAAAGTGGGTTTGAGATCAACCACGATCCGGAATTATTCACAAGCTCATGTGATCATTCCCAACGCGGATTTTGTTTCCCAAAAAGTGATCAACCTCACGCACACCGATGCGAAATACCGCATTAAAGTTCCCATCAGCGTGGCCTATGGATCTGACCTGACCAAAGTCAAGCAGCTGCTCGAAGCCTTGACCAGGGCCCATCCCAAAATCGCCAAACAACCAGAACCGCTGGTCGTTTGCCGCATGCTGGGAGAAAGTGCTGTGCAGTTTGATTTGTTGGCCTGGCTGGATAACGTCTCCGATAGTTACATCGTGACGGGGGATTTGTTGACAGAGGCCGACAGAACATTGCGTGCCCATGGCATTGGTCTACCGTTCCCCCAGCGTGAACTTCACATAAAATCAGTGGATGAAAAAGTGACGCCAGGACTGCCATCACGTTGTGGGGACGACCGCTTTCGTTAACTTGCATCCGCGGCGGAGGAGCGAAGGGTGAGGATGTTGATCAGGCAGATGAACGTCACCACAAATTCAGCTGAGGTGATTCCCAAAACAGAGGTTGTGGCCACGAGGAGGGATAAAATGACCGATGTGGTCAGCCGTGTGCGGTTGCGCGAAAATAGCTGTTGGGTTTGCTGCAATAACCACGAAAGTAAACGGATGCGCGAGCCCAGAATCAGTACATCCGCTGTTTGATCGATGATTTGTGTTCCTGTGTCGACCGATACGCTCACATGCGCTTTCTCGAAGGGCAGGGAGTAATCCTGAGACCCCACAAAACCCACAATTTTCCCATCGGCAATGTCTTTTTCGATCTTGGCCGCTTTTTCTTCGGGGGTGCATCGTGCGTACACTTTCGTGAGTTTGAGCTCCGTTATCAAATGAGAGACGTCATCCTCAGCGTCACCGGTGATGATGGCAGGTTCGATCTGGAGTTCTTGAATCTCCTTGAGGGTGCTGTGAATATCTGTCCTGAGGACATCGGCGAAGCTCATGACCCCTCTCACAAAGCGATCATACCCACCGAGCAAAACAGTTTCGCCCAAGGCCTCGAGATCGTCGATCTTGTTTTTCATGTCGCGCGAAACCTGCATCTGCATTCTTTTGAGAAAACGCAAGTTACCCAGAGCGGCGAAGAAACGGTGATCACCTTTGCTGGGATTGATGTAACCGCAGACACCCAAACCGGGATACTCTTTCAATTCTTCAACGGGGTGTCTTGTGATTTCGTGGTACCAGGGGTGTGTTTCGAGGGCCTCGGCCAAAGGATGATGGGACGCGGCGGCCAGCGAAAAAAACGTGCTTAACAACTGCCCCTGATTGCTGCCTTGTTCGAGGTAGTGCTGAGCGTAAACAAAGGTTCCCTGAGTGAGTGTGCCGGTCTTGTTGAGGTAGAGCAGATCGAGGTCGGCCAGCTTTGGCAAGGAGGATAATTTTTTGACCAGAATGCCCTTATTGAAAAGGTTTTTCCTAATAACGTGGGTGCTGATCATGATGGTGCCAGGATACGAGATCAAACAGAACGAAAGAAAAAAGGCCAAGCCATAACCCAGGGACACATCCCAGGAGAGTTGATGAAAAATGACCTGAAAAAATGATAAGGCCATGCCTCCGAAGAGCCCCAAAAAAATAAAAAAAAGAGAAAATAAGGTTGCCTTACGAAAAGGGGGGAAATCATCTTCCGGAATGTGTTTTGTGTTTTTGATGATGTGTTGGATGATTGTATTCTCGAAGGGGGCCAGGACTTCGATGGTGATGTTGCTGTCGCGATTGGTGGTTCCTCCCACGACGAGATCACCCTTTCCCACAAGTTTTGGTTTGAATTCACCGGTGATGGGGTAATCGTCGATGCTTGTGGTGCCTGACGCGATCAGGCCATCAGCAGGTATGGTGTCTCCGGCGTCGATGCGGAGGATGTCTCCCTTTTTCAGCAGGGCGGTGTCTGTGGGGACGAAGCGACTTCCCTCCCGTTTCATGGCTGTGGCAGGCAACTTGTTTTGGATGAAAGAGTTCAGATTATTTGTAGAAAAAATGAGTTTTTGTTCCAGAAAAACCAAAAGCCCCAGGACATAAGAGAGGAAGGCACTCGAAAACAAATGGGCGTGATTATCGTGATGCCAGGTGTTGTAAAGACCAAAAATAAAAAGGCCCAACGAGACTGTCATCAGGACGATCTTGGGGGCATGATGCAACCAGGCTTTGTGGAATAGAGATATGATTGGTGGAAAAAGGGCCGTGATGAGCAACACAGCAATGCCTGCATAGGTGAGATGCAGGGCTGTTTCATCGACAATCAAGCCGTAATATTCCAGCAGACGGGTCGCAAGACAGACCAAAAACAGTAAGGTTGCCGGAACAATTTTTTTTGTGAACCAGAAGGTGGCCGCGGCAGACTCCTGTGGCCATTGGAACTGCCAGAAGATTTTAAAAACGGAGGGTGATGTGGTGTGTTGATTTTGTTCCATGTTGTTTTCCACGAACGCGGACAACTAGTTGAAAATAGGACAGAATGCAATCGTTTTTACCCGTTTCTGGTAATGGGTCAGTGAATGGAGCGTATTATTCCCCGCCCCTTTGTTAGGGGCGGGGGGGCTGAGAGAGCGGAGCGAAAAGAAGACCGGGGGGGGGGGGGATTTCAATTGTTCG
>CAZGMS010000004.1:0-4663 GCA_964526915.1 uncultured Nitrospirales bacterium | reverse complement strand
CGTGTCACCCAAAAAAGACCGCTTCGCGGTAGGTTTTCGAATAGGCTCTTAATGAACAATCACTTTCACGTCAACTGACAGCTGGTTTTTGATGGGGGTTATTTTGTCGAAACGGCTTCGACGACATAATGACCAAGGTGACAGCCATCCGGTTTACACGAAGTGTTGGTCGTGGTCTGTTCCATAGGAACCGAGGCCAGGCTGACGCGGTTTGTGAAGTGGATGATGAAATTTATGGTCAGCAAAAGAAAAAGGGACAAACAGATAAAAAATGTAATGAAGGTTCGATCTTTGTCTTTGTTGATAAGTTTCATCATGTCTTTTACACAAGCAAGTTGTGTGCCATTTTGTAACTTGTTGTTATTACAGATTGGCCCAATCACGATGAGTATTTATACATACGCAGAATGCAAGACGATGACGAAAAGAGGGTGTTTTTTGCGTTGCCCCTAATGTGTTGACATTGCCGGTGGTGCTATCTAAAAGAGGGTCTCAATTTTATGCATTTGGCACTCGCCCGAAAATATCGACCTCAAAATTTTCTCGAAGTCCTGGGACAGGGGCCTGTGGTGAAGACCCTCCAAAATGCCATCGAGAACAACCGGCTCCATCACGCGTATCTTTTTTCGGGGGTACGAGGGGTAGGCAAAACTTCGATGGCCAGGATCTTGGCCAAGTCCATCAATTGCGAAAAGGGCCCTACGATTACTCCGTGTCAGGTATGTGGGCCCTGTGTGGCGATCACGCAGGGAAATTCCCTGGACGTGATGGAGATTGATGGTGCCAGCCATAATTCGGTAGAGAACGTGAGAGATTTGAGAGAACAGGTCAAGTACCTGCCCACGTCCGGCAAATACAAAATCGTCATCATAGACGAAGTGCACATGCTTACGGGGCCAGCGTTTAACGCCTTGCTCAAGACGCTTGAGGAACCTCCTCAACACATCATTTTTATTTTTGCCACCACAGAACCTCACAAACTCCCTGTGACCATCTTGAGTCGTTGTCAGAAATACGATTTTCGCAAATTGAACACGACAACCCTGCAGGCGCATCTCAAAAATATTGCGATGAACGAAAATGTGGAAATCTCCGATGAGGCCTTGCGTCTGGTGACGCAGTGTGCGCAGGGTTCTGTTCGTGATGGCGTTTCCCTGCTGGATCAGGTGTTGAGTTATCAGACCGCTGATATCACGGCAGATAGCGTGAGCGAGATTTTGGGCTTGGGCGATCGGGTGCTCACGCAGAAAATGTTTACGACCATCATCAAAGAGGAATTGTCGTCAGGATTGGAGCTGTTGCAACAAGTGGATGAGCGTGGCGTTGATCTCAAGCTGTTTGCCGAGGATTTGCTCCTCTGCTTCCGTCATCTCATTCTGCTCGAATCGACCGGGAAGGTACCGCCGGAACTCAGCCAGGCGGAGTCCGAACATTTACACTCACTTGCGGGTCAGTTGGATTTGTCTTTGTTGCTGGCCCAGTACCAAATTTTGTTCAAGGGGATTCAGGAACTGGCTCATTCCGAATTTCCCAAAACATCTTTCGAGATCAGCTTGGTCAAACTGGCTCAGGTGAAGCAGATGGTGGGATTGACTGATCTGGTGAACCGCATCACCAACCGACAAACTGGTTCCAAACCACAGACGGGTGTGGCGGGATCAACGGCAACCGCGACAGGGAAGGGACGTGAGACGCACGCAGTCGTTGCGTCACAAACGGCTGACGCCGGACAAAAGGGAGATTGGTATGCCTTGGTCAAGTGGATCACCGCGCAAAATCCCCCCTTGGGGAGTTTGCTCAAGGATGTGGTCCCGGTGCTTTATACCAAGGACCGGATCGAGGTGGCTACCTCCGGGACATCGCCCATCAAAGGGATTTTGCTGGAACGTGTTCAGGTCATTGGGGCGCTCATTGACCAGCATTTTGGACACACGGTGGCGTTTACCATCTCCGATCTGGAGGGCGAAAAAAAAAAGCCCCCAGCCTGAAGGAGCTTGAGGAGGATCACGCGAGACAGGTTCGCAAAGAGGTGGAGCAGGAGGTCCTCGTTCATGCGGGTGTGAGCGAGTTGTTGCGGGGGTATCAGGCAAAGGTGAAGGAGATATTAATTCTGAAAAAGGATAGCTCATATGAACATGAATCAGATCATGAAACAGGCACAGGCCATGCAGAAAAAACTGGCCAAGCAACAGGAAGAATTGGCCGGCAAAGAATTTGAAGCCTCCAGCGGTGGTGGTATGGTGACCGCCAAAATGAACGGTACAGGCACTTTGCTGTCTGTCAAGATTGAAAAATCTGTCGTGGACCCTGACGATGTCGAAATGCTGGAGGACCTCGTTGTGGCGGCGGTCAACGAAGCGCAGTCCAAGATTTCTCATGAGGCCCAGGGGGACATGATGGGCATGATCAACCAGATGGGGATCAAGTTGCCAGGGATGTAAAAAAAACGTGGATCGATAATCGTGGATCGTGAATCGAGAAGATCATTTTACGATCGACGACACACTATCCGTGCCCTCTGGGGCACAAGCGATCCACGATCAACGAGATGAATAATCCTATCGACAAACTGGTGCACGAGTTGGGCAAACTGCCGGGTATCGGTGAGCGCACCGCCATGCGGTTGGCCTTGCATATTCTGCGTGAGCCGTCCGAGTACGGACTGAGTCTGGCCAAGGCCCTGCAGGAAACCGTGGGTAAGGTTCATTTTTGTGCCCGGTGTTGCAACATTGCCACCGAAGAGCTTTGTCCGATCTGTCAAAAACACGACCGTGAGGACCATGTGGTCTGTGTGGTGGAGGACATTGCCGATCTGCAGGCCGTGGAGAAAACGTATTGTTTCAGGGGGCGGTATCACGTCTTGCACGGGGCGCTGTCCCCCATCGATGGCATTGGCCCCGAAGAACTGAAAATTGCTCAACTGGAAAAACGTCTGCGTGAAGACCCCGCCATCAGCGAACTCATCATTGCCACCAATCCCAATGTGACTGGCGATGCGACGGCACTGTATCTGGCGAGACTTTTGGCCCCCTACCGAAAAAAAATCACGCGTTTGGCCTCGGGAATTCCTGTGGGTTCTCACATCGAATTCATCGATCGCAGTACTCTCTCTCGCGCCTTTGAAAGCCGTCGCGAGTATGGTTAATTTATTTATTGCGGGTCAATTTGTAGCACGATGAAGTCCGAAACCACGCCTTACCCCAATCTTCCCAATTCCTCTTTCAACAATCGCGGCAACTGTTTCATGATGGGCCACTGGTTCTGAGGTGTAAATAGCCGCAACTCCCGACTCACAATGCCAGCGTTCAGTTTTTTCACTTCGGCCAACAAATTTTCCTTTTGTCGCAATATCTCGGAGATTCCCAAGCGGTTTCTGAGCATGAAATAGACATCAAAAAAATCACGTGGTTTTTTTCTCCGAAACAAGGCCTCAATTTTTTCAAAAACCATTTGTTCTGCGTTCAAGGCCAGCACAGAATAGGAGGCCCAGAGCGGAGAAGTCACAAGAACAGGAACGACGGTAGTCTGCCGTACCTGACGCAATGAAATGTTCCACTCAATACTGACCGGCCAATCGTGAAGTTGTGTTTTGGCCAGCGCGAACCACCCCCCGCTGGTTTTGTTTGATGCTACGAGTTTGATGTCCAGACCTGCCTTTGACGCCTCGTTGACAGCTTCTCTGAGGCATTCACCGATGTGATACTCCGTTCCCCAAGCTGTAAAATCGAGGTCTTCCGAAAACCGGGGACTCCCCCAAATGATCCGCAAGGCAGTCCCTCCCTTGAAAGCAAGTTTCACCTGCTTTCGAAGTCCCCGAAACAGACTCGAAAGGAAAACGTGTTGAACGTATTCGCGAGCGACGTTCAACTCTGTGGTTTTCCACTCATCGCGCAATTCTATGATCTGATATTTTGAAATCATGACGGTACCACTCCTCTAAATCAGGTCTTTCGAACAAAAGGAGATAATCATGCAATCGTCGCTTTTTTACGTCTGTAAAAGAAAGTCTTTCGTTCAAAACAATTTTTTTTAAAAAAACAAAATAGAGATAATCCGCGAGGGCCTTTTCGCGTTCAGCCATCATGATCTGTTCATCAGCGATCATGACTGAACGATACCCTCCAAAAGCAGACGCTTTGATGGTTCGATAGGAATAGAGGTGATTCCCTGCCTCAAATCCGCGCGTGGTTTTTGTGGTGACAGAAGTCACAGAATAAACAGATTCGGGGATCAAACCATAATAAGACAAAGCAGACTCCAAAGAGAGATAAGAGGGTTTGTAGAGCTGGTTGGCAATCAACCAGGGTGACGCCATCCTGTTCGTACACTGATAGAGGTCGCGCTTCAACCTGCACAGAAGGCCCTTGTTTGTGTAACGCATGAGCATGAATTTGGACGCCACAGCGCTTGCCCCGGAAATGCCCTGAAACTCACGGTTAGAGAAGACCTTAAAACCAGACTTTTGAAGTTTGTTGTCGCAATCATGCCATTTCATATAAGTAGCATATTTGCTACTTTACTAGAATAGTATAATCCGAGGTTTTGTCAAGATGTTTTCCCCTCCCGGGTGTACGACATAAAAGTGGGTAAAAAAGGCTTTTCTCTTTGAAATCTTATTGCGCAACAAGCAACAGGAGGGCACCGCCCCTCCTTTTTGTCCCGC
>CAZGMS010000003.1:0-9823 GCA_964526915.1 uncultured Nitrospirales bacterium | reverse complement strand
CGTGGGATTTTTTCTGCCGCCGTTTTGGCACAGAGGCGACCACCTTCATCATGTCGCCATTTGTTTCGGGAATCTATGCGGGCGATGTCAGACAATTGGGGGCAAAGTCCGCCTTCCCCAAATTCTGGCAGTTCGAAAAAGACAAGGGCTCCATGATCCGCGGCGCGTGGTCGTACCTGCGTCAAAAAAAGAAGCGCCTCAAAAAAGAGGGCAAAACGTATCAGACAGGGCTGTTTAGTTTTCAGGCGGGTTTGGGAACGCTGACTGATCGGTTGATCGCGGAATCCTCGGCAGAACTTGTCACCAACGCCAACGTGACCACGCTCTCGTTCGCCAACAACCTCTACTCAGTGTGTGTGAATGACACAACACACACAGCGCGCTCACTCATCGTGGCCACGCCACCCCACGAGGCCGCGGCCCTCTTGTCGGGTCTTTTGCCTCAGGCACAAACCCTGCTCAACCAAATCCCGATGGCCCCCGTGCTTGTGGCACACTGGTCTTTGCCTACCGAACACAGGGCCCTGCCCGAGGGTTTTGGTTTTTTGATGCCAAAACATTATCCGTTCAGGATTTTGGGAACCCTGTTTCCATCCGATATTTTTTTGAATCGCTCACCGCGACACAAAACATTATTGGCCTCTTTTTTCGGTGGCGTTCATGATCCCGATGTCCTGTCTTTGAACGATGATGGTATCAGAACCATGCTCGTGCAGGAGCATCGCAGAATCGCAAAATCAAATTTGCCAGACACGACCATTCTCAAAATACTGCGTTATCCCCACGCGATCCCGCAATTGTTGCCCGGCCACACGCGCCTCATCGATGAACTCACCGCACTCATCAGAACTCTTCCCGAACTGACTCTGGCGGGCAATTATCTGACAGGCGTTGGGATTGAACACGCGGTGCAGAGCGGGGCGCATTGCGTCATGCGTCACGAGTCATGTGTCACGCGTCGCTCGTGAATGCCTGAACACGCCTGCCCCCTGAGGGGGTGAACACGTCTACCCACCCCGCGTTCCCGCGACCCTTCTCCCCCTCCCATTACCCATTACTCATTACCCTTCCGCCTACTTCACCAACACCATCAGCTCATCTTTGGAGACGGGGGTTTGCAGGTAACCTGTGGCGCCCTCGGAGAGGGCTTTGGAGCGGAGTTCGCTGGCCTGGTAGCCCGACATGAAATAAAACGGCAAGGAGGCGTCACGGGTACGCACGTGTTTGATGAACTCAAAACCATCCGGCTGGTTCTCGCCCAGATTGATATCGGACAATACGAAATCAATTTTTTGTTCCGACAAGAGCTTGATGGCCTCCTGCACAGTGGCCACGCCGAACACCGTGTAACCTTCCTTTTTTAAAATAATCTTCATCGATAACAGCAAACCAGCGTCATCGTTGAGGATGAGGATGGATTTGGGGGAAGCGTGGATCGCTTGTGCCCCAGAGGGTATGGATCGTGGATCGCTTGTGCCCCAGAGGGTATGGATCGCATAGGGCAAGTTCTTTGTTGTTGTTTCTCTTTCTGTTAAAACAATGTTTTGACTGGCAATAGGTGTCACAGTTGATTGTTCACCGGTTTGAAGTTTGTTGTTATTTCCCTCTCGATTCACAACCCACGATCCACGAACCACGAGTTCCCCCACAAACCACTCAGGTTCTTTTTCTTTGGGCAAAGTCAAAGTAACAGTTGTCCCTTTGCCCACTTTTGATTCAATGGCAATATCGCCACCCCACGCTCGAATCGTTTCGCGCGCGTGATACAAGCCCAGTCCCTGACCCTTCTCTTTGCCAAACGTCGCCCCCTGATTCATGAGTTGGGGCAAAATGTCTGCTGGAATCCCTTTGCCGGTGTCGGTGATGGTGATTTGAATTTCTTGAGCCATGGAACCATGGGGCGTTGGAGCCTCGGTAAATTCTGAATCATTGGCTCCACGGCTCTGTGGCTCTACGGCTCTCATAGCAACCACCACTTCCCCCTCATTATCAAAGGCTTCTACGGCGTTGTTGATGACGTTTGAGAGAACGCGCTTGAATTCTTTCAGCTCCACATTGGCAAAGAGGCCGTATGACTCGCTCCCCAGTCTGGCCTCAATGTTGACGTTCGGGCGACCGCGATACTGTATGCGTTTCTCTGACACCAAGGATTCAATCACGGCTGAGAGGAGGTGCGGGGTAGTGCCAGTGCCAGTGTTGGTGTTGGTGTTAGTGCCAAGGGCTAGTGTTGGGGAAAAGAACGTATCGGGGTTAGCGTATCGCTTGTGCCCTTGAGGGTACGTTTCGTGAGTTCGTAAGCTCGTGAGTTCGTGAGCTCGTTCCCCGTCTCCCTCCTTATGCCCTACGCCTTGCGCCTTAAGCCTCCTATTCGATAGATCATTCGCAATGTCCTCGATTCTCTGCACCGCCGACCGGATGATGAGGCGTTCTTCCTCGGGGACTTCCTTGAGTTCAGCTGTGGCGATCTTGAGTGACGTCAGAGGCGAACGGATGTCATGCGCCACTTGACGGGCGGTGGTGGCAATGGCTTGAAATTCAACAGATTTTTCAATTTTGTTCTGATAATCAAGAACCCTTTTTCTGTAATCCACCAATGCCTTTGTTACAATTCCGATTTCATTTTTTTCATGAAAACCGGACACAACATCATCAAATCGACTGGTCATTTCCAAGTTTTCAATAAAGGCGACCAGTCGGCTAAAGGGGACAACAAAAACAGCCTTTAATATCCTATAAGACACAAATAAAACAATACCCCCAAACACGATCAACAACCCAATGAGCACGTAATGCAGATTTACATAATACGCTATTTTGTTTTGAGTGTTTTTTGTGGCCTCGTTAAGCCCTATCAAGGTTTCATGATATGCCGCCAATGTTTTTGACTTTTCCAGCAAACCCACAACTGTCCAACCCACTCTGTCAAGTTTTCTTTTATACACGTAAAAAGTGTCTTGGCCCAACATTAGCTCTCCATGCCCATTGGGTGGAACGGCATTATAGGCATTCATCTCTATATTTTTAAGATAGGTTGTTAAATGTGTATCTTTGCGTTTGTCTTTCCACTCACCAAATATTGTTTCATCACCTTTTTTGTACAATATTTTACCCGCATCATCGAGCACTAGGTAAATCATGTTATAATTATTTTTATCATCAACAATGTCCTCAATAAAATTTTTCAACAGAAGATCTGTACCAACCACAGCGAAAAATTTTTGCGTTGTGGGATGATATATCGCTTTTGCGACAGTTAATACCAGTTTGCCTTGTCCACTATCGTAATATGGTTCCTCCCAAATAATCTCATTTGATAGTTTCGCCGAAATATACCAAGGCCTCTTCCTAGGATCGTAATCTGGCGGATCTGCATATGTACCTGGATAATTCAGAAAGCTTCCATCGCCATCAAAACCAATGTAGGTCCAAAGAACATGCTGGTATTGAGTGTATAGATTTTTTAAAATGGGCCGCAGTTCTTTGTATATGTAGCTGTATGTCTGATAGTTTGATTGATCTCTAAGCATCAAATCAGGATATTCCAAAGACACCGCAACATCATATTTGGGATTATCAACAAGCCCCTTCTTGATTTGTGGATTGTTCAAAAAGTCACTTGGTTCAAATATCTTGTCATGACTTTTTTTATTGCTTGCCAATAAATTGCTGACAAAGAACGACTCCAATTCGACCATTCTTTCTAGGTCGTTCAAAAGCATATTTACACGGTAAGCTTTTTCGTCCATGAGATTAGATATTGCGGCTTCTTCTTTTTTGAGAAACGCTCCTTCTGTCAATTCAGAAACTGTGTGAAAAGAATTACTTGTTAAGGTTTGAATGCTATTCTTGATCGATGATGTGAAGTAATGCGTGATAGACGAATAAAAAACTATGAAAAAAAGAACCGTAGCAACAAGCAATAGTATTATTCGCGCCCTTATCGTTTGCAATGGCTTTAAATATTTTTTCATAATTCTCGTGTAGCATTACAGGCTCATCCCAAAAACAACCATATCAACACCTCTTCGTATATAGTCTTTGATATTTCCGACGATCTCGAACCCGTATCTTTCATAAAATTTTCTGGCTGTTTCAAAGTCATCATCTGAATATGTTTCAACCAACAGTCTTTTGAACCCCTTATTGCGGGCATCTGCTATCGTCTTACTCATTAATTGATATCCAATCTTTTTTCCTTGAAATTCTGGTGAAACAGCAAACCAACCCAACCATGTTATATCGGCAGGCCCCCAACTATATGTATGAAGCCCTGTTATACCAACAATAGCATTATCAACAAGAGCCAACAAATAGTGACGTCCATCATCAATATTGTGAGTTTTGCAAAAAAAATGAAATTGTATCGTTTTTTTCGCCCACTCACCTTCGTTACTATTCATTGCTTTTGCAATTAATGAAACGACACTTTCAATATCACTCACGTCCATTAAACGGTACCGTACTTCGATCATATCATTGTCTCCCTTGAGATTTGATGTGCTTGCATCTACCCTTTGATGCCATCGTAAAAACGTTTCAAACCTTCTTGGCATATGATGTGCTCTGGCCCCCATCTCATAAGTTTTTTTCAATAATACACGTGCCAACCCATAACCCAAATGTCCAGAAGGTTGTATATCGCTCATGGGTCTAACAAATTTATGAAAACTATCAATCCTTTGTTGATCACTATGGGTAATATCTTCTGCCGGCCCAACTGGCCGAGAACAAGTGACGCCAGCCTCCAAAAGGACACTTTTGATCATCCGGGGAAATGACGCAAACCTAGCGACAAACATGGCACAACCTCCTCTGCCGTTATCGTAGAATACCGCCACTTGTTGCTACTTTTTCTTGAATTATTTTGAAACAGGGCGCCAAGGAGACCCTTGCGCAACTGGTTGATATTTTTTGATTCAGGGTAATAGTGCCCATTATTACAAACCAAAAGATTAAGTTCAGACTATTCCGAAAAAACAATAATATCGAGTTCGTTTACCATCCGATAAACTCCATCATGAAAACATCTGTCTCTGATGTACGCTTCAATTTCTTCGAACTTTTGGTGGGTATAGGCTCCTATGTCGCCAATTTGTGCAACCAACTCATAATTTCTGACATTGGATGGATGTAACCAACTTTGCGCCACAAACAATTTACAAATATTGAAAAAATCTTCAAATGATGGTGTTTGGATCGTTGATGAAACAGGGATAACCCGGGTCACAACACGAGTGTTTTGGATTTCAGACATGATGTCGTGTGAAGACATATCGTGACCAAAAAAGAATTGCTTGTGAAAGTCGTGGGACTGTCCTCGCGGGGCACCCATTATAATTGCGGCTTTACCCCTAGGTGACAAATGAGACAGCATTTTCTCAATAAAAGCGGGCCGGTCTGCTTTTTTTACAAGCCAAAAGACATGGCTACAAACAATCAAATCAAACTTTTCAGACCCAATATCTGTATCTTCAAAACCTGCGCAAATAAACGTTATACCTTGTGACTCAAAAACATGTTCAACCGTTGTGTTTGGATCAACCGCAACAGCCAATTTAAAAGAAGGAGCCAAACGTAAAGTTAAATTTCCATCGCCAGCCCCAATATCGAGCATGGCATGCCTGGATTCCATTTCATCAATAACTGGTTGCAAGGCCGCGGTTACTTTTTCTTTTTCGTCAGAACATTTGACACACGTCCTTTGCCATTCATTGTACGTCGCATCATCAATTTCTACCATACCACCTCCGAATACCGTCAGTGCAGTCTTGTGCCTTCGATGTAACCCACCACTTCTCCCTTGGGTACCACCACCCGCTGTATCGCCACCCCCTCCCACTTGTTGCTACTTTCTTTGAATTTTTTGGACAAAGTTTTTGATTTTTTCATTAACCCCGACCCAAAAAACAAGGTAATATTTGGTTCGTGTTCATTAGATTAATCAACCCATCAAAATCTCAGTTTTTTTTCTGCTTAACCTAGCAGGCCGTGGGGGTCTCCTTGTTGTCAATTGTTATCTGGAGATCGCCACGCTCGGCTAAAGCCATCGCTCGCGATGACACTCCATGTCCACAAATCCTGCGTTACCCGCATGCAATCCCCCAGCTTCTGCCAGGGCACACACGTGTCATCGATAAATTAATCACTCTCACCAAAACCCTTCCCGGACTGACGCTGGCAAGCAATGACCTGACGGGTGTGGGGTCGGAACACGTTCGCCCTACGCCTTACGCCTTTGTTCACATCGTCATCACCACATCATCGTATCCATAACAGGAATCTTCTCCGCTCAACGTAGCATTGTCGAGAAGTTCGTAATTTTCCATGTCATACACGGATAATGCATTGGGGGTCAGCACATAGAGCGCACTCTCTTCGCTATCGCGCAGAATGACAGTGCGTGCGGGTTGACAAGCACCATCTTCCAATCTGATCTCGGCCTTGGTGTTGATACTGCCCGTATCAGATATGTCATACAGGTGCACACCGTAATACTGAAACTCGCCCAGCCAATCACCCGTCTCTGTGTTGTCGTAGATTTCCACAGGCAGGGCCAGCACGCCTGTCTCGGCATCGAAGTTGAAGGCCAGATGATTCGAAAACGCCTCCGACTTTGACCAGCCCGATCCAATGCGCATCTCCTGCACCAAGCCCGGCGCCGACAAGTTGGTCACATCAAACGTGGCGAGCTTGAGGCCATCGTGTTCCATAAACGTCCCGTACCCCGAATCATATTCGGTCACATACTCACCAAACCCTATCAGATAACCATCGCCCAGCGGGTGCAGATACGTTGAGTATCCCGGCATTTCCAGTTCACCGCGGATGACAGGCGCGGCGGGATCAGACAGATCAATTACAAAAAGAGGATCGAATTGTTCAAACGTCACCACATAACCCACGTCACCCAAAAATCGCACAGCGTAGATTTTTTCGCCCTCAGCAATCCCGGTAACCTCTCCCACCACAGGCAGGCTGGTGCTTTCAGCGTCCACGACATAGACATTATTGGAAACAACAGCATCCTCATCAGACCAGCTCCACGATTCACCCGAGGTTGTGGCAATTCTGAAATAACCATCGTGCTCGCTCATGGCAAAACTGCTGTAGATGTAACCCGTTACCGCGCCCGATCCAAAGTATGAGTGGAGGGTGTCATCACCAATCGCAAATCTGTGAAAATAGGTCGCGTCCTGCGTTTGATCGGTTGATGCGAAATACAAGGCCTCCGTAGAACCATATACCGTCTGTGCGCGTCCCTTGATAAACGTGGTCTTTTCCTGTGCCTCGTCCGCTTCGAGGTTTGAACTCCACACCCCTGCGAAGTTCACCTCATCAGCCACATCATCCTTGGCCACGTTTGTGCATTCCACAGTTTGCCACGTTGCATTTTCGCTCACCCTCGGCAGGACAACAGAGAGCGTGAGCTGTTGAATATTTTGTCTGTTCGTCTCTTTGGCCTCGGCAATCAATTGATCCAGCCTGGCCTGATCTGCACTGGTAGCCCCATCGCCCCAACAGGCCGCTGACCGGGCCTCCCACAGCTCATCGGGGTACACGATTGAATATTGTGGACTGCCCGCGTTGACGACCACATGAATCAGGCCATCAACCAAACGCGAATTGACATACTCCCCTTGAATATTTTTTTCTTTGATCACAGTTGGCAACGCGGGGTCGGAGACATCATAAAACAGAATTTCAGTCATCTGTTGCGACAGGGTGTTTCCAAGAGACGTGTCCACTGCATCCCAAGCCATCCCTATTGCAACACTCCCATCAGTATTGCCGCTCATGCTTGTGATCACAATCAAGCGTGCTTCTGTCAAATACAGTGCGGTGGGAACGGCATCCGTGCCGATGGTTGCAATTTTGGCGAACTCGCTCACTGGCCAGGCCTTGAAAACATCCACTCCCTCTGCTGTCGCCGCATACAAATACGTGCCGTCGGTCTTGATGATATCGGCCTCATCAACGCCCTGCTCCTGCAGATTGGTCCCCGTATAGTCCGCTGTCGCATTCCCATCGCTCTCTGCCGCCACATCGACTGCACCCACATCTTCTCCGCCGGCATATAATTCATCCTCAGCCCCGCATTGATACGAATCAAGCGTGGCCTCAGCCTGCGCCAACAAGGCGTTTTGAATATCGGTCAACAGATCATCGCACGACTTGTAATAAGTGAGTTTGCCCGACGTTGGCGGGTCGATCACATCGGGATTATCGGTAAATTTACCTGCCTCACCGCAACCAGCCAGCAGCCCATTCAAAATAAAAATCGTCACCAAAAAAAAGTTCCTGTTGTTTCTCATATTTGTTCCTTTCTTTTCTTTATTCTTTATTTTTCACTTTTCATTTTGCATTTCTTTCCCAGTCCCCATTCCCCTCTTCCTTTCACCTTTCTCCGCCAGAGGACGGATCAGACTTTAGGCTAAAGCTTTGAGCTAATTTCCCTTCCCCCCTGCGCTCCCGCGATCCTTCCCCCCTCCCATTACCCTCAAGCCCTCGCCCTTTCGTCCCTCGTCCCTCGTCCCTCGTGAGCTCGTGAGGTCGTCCCTAACATCCCCCCGGCACCATCAAAAAGACGCGCGTAAAATTTCCGTTATCCGCATTGTCGAACACCTCGAGCGCGCTCATCTCGGCACAGGTCACCGCCGATACGGCCGCCACACACGCATCAACTTCTGTTTGTGCTGTGCTCAGCCCACCTTCATCAATCGCCGTCTGCACATCATCCAGACTGGCATAACTTGCCGTATCGACACCCAACGCCTCCAGGAACGCCTCATCGGTGTTGAGTGACTCGGCACAGGTGGTGTCATTAATAACATAGGCGCAGGTTGCCAGCACGTCACACACAGCACTCAGCACCACTTCCACCTGTGTGGCTTCTGCCTGATATGCGGGATCACCGTCTTCACCAACAGCGACGGGGTTATTGTCGAAAATGCCATCAAGAGGAACATCGGCAGCCGTGCCATCCTCGATAGGGTTGGTGGTCTGCGTGGTCCCATTGCCACAGCCCGCGAGGATAACTGCGGTCAACAACAAGACAAACATCATCAAATGGATTTTTTTGTTTTTCATAATATGTCCCTTCTTTTTTTCATTTTGCACTTTGCATTTCTTCCCCATCCCCCTCGTGAACACTTAAACACGCCTGCCCCCTGCGGGGGTGAACACTTGAACACGTTCCCTCCTTACGCCTTAAGCCTTAAGCCTTAAGCCTTAAGCCTTTCACCAACGGAAACAGTTGAAAATTCAACTGCACCACTTCTTGAACCTCGCTGTCTTTTTCCACCAGCGCCATGATTTCTTCCTGAAAATCGGCAATTCTTTTTTTGATTTCATTGGCTGTCTGCGTGCTCATCCCCATGGTGAGTGACGAAATATCGCGCTGAGTTGACGGAAAACGCTCGATCGCCTCGGCACCCAGCTGGATCATGGTACGGTGATAATTTTTGACCGCCTCTGTGGTCACAGCATCGCCTGATGTGATGGAGGTGCTGGTCTGTACGAATTTGCCGTCGGGGGTCATTTCGATCAACTGCAATTTGAGCAACGTCTCGAGCCCTTCCTTTGCCTGTTTTTCGGTGAGTGGGGGCGTGAACTGGCGAGCGATCCAGACTGGGTCGTTGTTAAAGTCGGACCGCAAGACCAGTTCACGCAAAGGAATGTGATACCACTGGCTGTAGTAACAATACTGCGCCTTGTTGAGCGGTTTGATGTTTTGATAGGCTTTACTGCCCACAATTTGGCGCGCGTAAAAATCTTTTTCTTCGGGGGTGGATGCTTGATTCATGAGCACGAGCAGTCTGAAAAA
>CAZGMS010000002.1:0-3492 GCA_964526915.1 uncultured Nitrospirales bacterium | reverse complement strand
CCAACCATACAGGTCAATACCCAATTCCAGATCGAACTTTTCCCTCAGGGCATGTCGCACGAGGATTTCTTCTTCATAAGAAATAGGGGGGCCAAAGGTAACGACATCTGTGGCTATGAGACTGCCTACGTGATGGCAGTGTAAACGCAAGAGTTTCGAGGTAAGGTCAGCTGGTAATTCCAAATCTGCAATAGGCTTGTTATAAAGGGTGTGCAAGAGAGCGTGTTCGTCGGCATTAGGTTGAAACAGATCCAAATGTTGGTTCCAACCATGAACATCCATGCCCGGTCTTAGGCCATAACCGGCCAAAACCCCACAAAGGGCATCGAACCTTTGTCTGCTGTGTTTACAAAAGGAAACCCCCGTTCTGATTTCTTCAGAACCATGCATGATCAGATTTCCAAGGGTAAAATCACGTTTGTGCAATAAGCGATTAAACACGCTTAAAAAGAGGCCAGCATCAGAAGAGGAAGCGGATGTCTGTGGCATACGTTCACGAAGAAAGTCTATAAGACTATTCAATCTTCTTTTGGTATCGCCACGCAAAAGCAAATTATCTCGCGCTTCGCGTTTTGCCTGATAAAACCTGCTGTCTACGTGCCGATAAGCAAACAGATCACTTAGTGGTAAATTCAGCGTGGCATACAGTGCACATTTTCGCTGTAGACTTATTTTTGTATGATCGGGGAAGAGTGCTGGTTCCGAGCCATCGCGAACAACCTTACGCTCCTCTGGTACTGTGGTCTCCTGATGTCCCCTGTCTTGTCTTTTTTCTGCCTCGGTGTTGATTTCTGATGTGGCAAGGTCAAGAATCTGGACGATCAACTCATCATCATCACTGACCGTGTCTGCGATGATTCGCTGTGCCAGTTCGCGGTTCCATAACAGATGGCCTGATTCGCCAACAAATTCTCCACGAATCATTTGGCCCAAAATTGCTGTTTCGATGGCAGTTAATTCAATGCCATTTTCGAATCGTGTGACCCCTTCAGCAGAATAAATGGCAAAAAGGGAACGGCGTCTGATCATGTACATCAGCCCGAGTACGGCGCTGTCAGGTCCCCAAGGATGGTTTGAGTAGGTTCCCTCCATGAGATCAAGAAAGTCATCCACCCAGGCGGCAACAAATCTTGAGGGATTGTCTGCAAAAAGACTTTCGGCGATCTGTCGCACCACTCGATAATCCTTGGGCAGCTGGCCTGTCATAAAATTATTAAGTGTCTCTGGGGGTTGCTCTATTGCTGCGGCCATAGCGACAATATCATTTTCGAACCGCTCTTCTAAAACACCTTGCAGTAGGGCAGGCACTCTGGTTGGAGAGGGAACGATCTCATGTCGTTCTTCAGACACGGCGGTAAAATCAAGACCAAAGGGGTTATCTGGTGATAGGTTGACAACAAAACGAACAGGATATTTTTTGGGCACGGCCGCCAAAGACAATTTTACGGGACGGTATTCAATGAGGTCGCCGATATAGGCCTCTATCCCCATGAGTCTGGCCAGCGTCATGGCCCTGCGAGCGGTTTTTCCTCTCCAGCCGGTCATCTGCACAACCAACACCTCGCGTTGTGGCTCGTTATTATGAATTCCCAAAATCCTTCCCACCCATTGACCGTATAACGAGGATGACAGTGTTTGGTAGGCAAAGATGAGCCCTGCGGAGCCCACCGCGCGGAACCCCACGGCCAAACCTTTGACACCGTGCAGGACCAGCGATCCTGAACCTGTTTGAAATTTGCGTTCTGCCGCGGAATTTTCTTCGGGGGATTTGTTTGAATGGTCGGCGTAGGAAAAGCCCTCATCACCCATCTGGGCCTTGAAATAGGCGGCTGCAACCTCGGCATGCAGAATGCTGGGCCAGGCGATCACCACTTTTCGGCCCTTAAAACGCCTTTGATATTCGTTCCAAACGGCGGCGACATATTTCTTAAGGTCCTTTGGGTAGGCCAGTGTTTCACCCTCCTCCGTGACGACCTCCCAATCATCTGTAGCCGTGCCGTAGGGGACCTCAATGCCCACAGGTTCGTGCAAGAATTTATTTTTGACGTACCAACAAAGATCGAATTCATCCACGCGTGTGTCTGGACCAAAGATGTCTTTGAACGAAAACGAACCGGCGTCGGCGGAGAAACCAAATAAAAATTTACCTTTGGCTGTTTGCGGTTTTTCCTCGTTATCCAGAAACCCCAGATGTTTAAGAACCCTCCGGCCCGTTTTGGTGAATAATTTGAGGGCCTCATCGGTGGCCACAATGGCGTAATGGTCAGGATCGAGTCTTTCCAAGTTATCTTCGCGACCGAGGGTCCACAGGCTCGCTACCACAACGTCGTACCCACATCCAAAATCCTTGTGGTCTGCGTCGATGATGCCTATCTTTAAACCGGCATGAGCCCGCCTCAGGTCCTCAATGATGGTTTCTTTGACCACGCGTTGTGGGGCGATGATCAGGATTGTCTTGCCGGGAAAACAGGTGGTGCCAAGGGCCACAGCCAGAGGCAGGCACGCATACGTCTTGCCCACCTGATACGGGGCGCCCAGATAAGCGCGATCAGTACCTTGCGCGGCCCGTGCCAACAGGGCCTCATACCACGCGGCCTGATAGACGCGCGGATTAAAATTGCATAGCTCGCAGATCTCCTGCCAGGTTTTACCGGCAAACTGCATAAGAGGAATGTGGTCGGGTTCCGGTGTGCCGCTGTTCCTTGGTTGTAGGGCAACGGGGTGTCGTGAGGCGGAAACAAAACCGACCTCTCCTGACCCTATGTGTAAAAACCGCTTGATGGGTTCGATATATGCAGAATATTTTTTACGCAGAGCGGGAATTGCCTGAACATAATCGAGCGTACTGCGAATGATTCGAAGGCGTGTCTCTCTATCGTTAAGAGCTGAAGGCTCGCTCAGTTTTTTTGGGATTTCGCGAAACGCCCTATGGAGCAGTGATCGTTGCTGTTCCAGTTCCGTCGATTCAATGTCATTTGCCGTTTTACTGGCTCTATCTGATAGACGGCGTTCGGCCTCTTTGAGTACATCATCTGCCAAAAGAAGCATCAACTGAAGAACAATCTCGTCGCTGAGTTCTTGCTGGGAATATACGCGTGCGGAAGGAGCTGGGTCTGTATCGGAAGTCGTGATTGGTTTTTCTGTTGTGGGTGCCAGTGGTGTTACTGCCGACAAATCAGAGATCTGTTGGGGTTTTCTCTCAAAGATACGAGAGGTGATACGGGGGCGCGGAACATCATCCTTTATGGCAAAGGCCATATTTGTTGTGCCGTACGTATCGAGTACGTCCATTCTGGCAGATACAGAAGGGGGGAGAGGGGCCAGGAACATGTCGGTGCCGGGCTCTGGACAAAGTAGGAATTGATCAACAAATGGTTTAATGGGTCGAAACAATGTTGTCTCCGCGGGGTTACGCTAACAACACAATTATCGGCAGAGTGAGACTAATGTTGTGTGAGGCCATGAAAATCCCCCGCCCCGCGCCGGCCGCGG
>CAZGMS010000001.1:0-25779 GCA_964526915.1 uncultured Nitrospirales bacterium | reverse complement strand
TTCATTGGTGAGGCGTTGGTCTTTATTGGCGCGTATCCCTCGTACCCGGTGTTGACCATCGCGGCCCTCACGGGGGTGATCTTGGGGGCGGCGTATTTGCTCTGGACGATTCAGCGCATGTTTTTTGGTCCTGTGGATGACAAATACAAAAAGCTGGGCGACATCAATTTGCGCGAGGCGATTTCGCTATTGCCTCTGGCGGTCATCGTGTTGTTTTTGGGGATTTATCCCAAGCCCATGATTGACTTGATCGACACGTCGCTCGTGGCGTTAAACGCGCATGTTCTGCCGTATTTGGGGTTGTAGTATGTTGCATAATCTGGAATCCATACAAACCTATTTTTCCTCAGAGCTCGTGTTGTTTCTGGGGATTGTTCTGTTGCTCTGGGCGTCGGTCAACAAAAAGCAGGATCGTGCGCGGACCTGCGCGATCCTGGCTGTGTCCGTGCTGGCTTTCTCGCTCGTGGCCGGTGTCTTCACGCATTTTTCGCAAGAACTGTTGCTGTTTCATGGTCTGGTCGCCCTAGATGCCTTTGGCCAGTTTTTTAAAATCATCATCACGTTTACGGCGATCATTGTCGTCGTTCTGGCGACGAGGTCAAACGATCTGGACGGATCTCCCAAGCCTGAATTTTATGCCCTGCTCATCACACTCACGCTGGGTCTGACCATCCTGTCGACGGCCAACCACCTGTTGATGATTTATCTCGCGGTTGAGATGTCGTCACTGGTCTCTTACGTGCTGGCAGGTTACATTACAGAAAATACCCGTTCCGATGAGGCGGGGCTGAAGTACGTGTTGTATGGAGGGGTGGCCAGCGCTGTGATGCTCTTTGGGATGTCGCTTTTGTACGGCGTCACAGGGGAGATGGGTCTGGTATCGATTCGTGAATTTCTCATCAGTCACCCGGTCGATCCGATGATTTTGTTTTTAGCCGTCATCATGATCTTTGCCGGTTTGGGCTACAAGATGGCTGTGGTGCCGTTTCACATGTGGTCGCCCGATGTTTATGAGGGGGCCCCATTGCCGGTGACGGCTTATTTGAGTGTGGCCAGCAAGGCAGGGGGCTTTGCCGTTACGCTCAGATTTTTTCTGGTGGGGTTTGTGGGGGCGTCGTCCAAAGACCTGTGGATGGCCCTGGGCGGGATTGATTGGCCTTTACTGATCGCTTTGTTGTCTGCCACGACCATGACGGTGGGAAATCTGTTGGCCCTGCACCAGCAAAACATCAAACGGTTCCTGGCTTATTCCTCGATCGCGCATGCGGGGTATTTGTTGATGGGCCTTGTCGCCGTGTCGCGCGCGGGCGTGGAGGCCGTGTTGTATTATTTCGCGATCTATTTTTTGATGAATCTGGGGGCCTTCGTGGTGGCGCAGGTGTTGGTGAATCAGGGCAAGACTGAGAACATGGAGGACTACAGGGGGTTGGTGCGGCAGGGACCGTTCGGTGTGTTTTTGTCTCTGAGCCTGACGGTTTTTTTATTTTCACTCGCAGGGATCCCACCGTTCGCTGGCTTTGTGGCCAAGTGGTATGTTTTTAAGGCCGTCATTGATTCGGGCTACCTCTGGTTGGCGATTGTGGCGGTCATCAATTCCGTTGTGGCCCTGTATTATTATGTGCGGCTCATCAAGTTCATGTTGATCGATGAGACACAAACTGTGCTGGTGCTCAAAAACACGCATTGGCGTTACGCGGGCATCATCTTTATTTTTGCCTCGCTGGTGTTGTTGTTTGGCGTTTATTTTTCCCCGATCGTCAAGTGGGCGCAGGTGAGCGCGGTGATGTATTATTAAAAAGGCGCAAGGCGTAGGGCTTAAGGCGTAAGGCGGAAGATGGGTATGTGGTTATGGGTTATGGGTGATGGGGAAAGCGTGCGTACGTGTTGACGTGCGTACGTGTTGACGTTGGGGAGGGCAGTGTTGCCGCCGTGCCTGCCGTCAGGCAGGAGCTTCACGAAGTGAAGCGTGGCAATCCACGTGTTTAATTCTTTACGAATTCATTTCGTCCACAATTGCTTTCGCTTCCTCGTTTCCTGTTGCGTCCTTCAACAAGTATTGCAGTTGATCCTCGCGGGATGAGGTGCTGTAAGACCCATTGCCGGCCAGTCGCAACCACTTTTCAATGGCCTTGTCTTCTTTCGCCTCTCGGCTTGCGAGAGTGTAAACTTCGTCATCGGGTTTTTCTGCGGCGTCAGGGTGTTTGGTTTTGTAATCCGCAATCATTCGCATGCGTCTCTGCGTGCTCAGTGCCTGCATAAATTGACTGTCGCCAATCAGTCCCAACCCTAGTACGGTACACCCTGTCGCATCCGCCAAGGCCGCGGCCTTGGGGTAATCACCATCTTTTACGAGAGAGAGGACTATTTGGCGATATTCCATCTTTTCGTGTAAGCTGACATCAATATCCAGCCTCCCCAATAGGGCCTTTTTATCCTCTTCTGCCTGACTTGATGGTGTCTCGGCCAAGCCGATTGGTGGTGTTTCGCCTGCAGCAGGTTCAATGGTGATGCCTTCGGACGCAGCGGTGATCACGATTTGTTCAGCTGGAACACCCTCAAGTGAGGGACCTTCGAAATCAGCGGCAACGAATTCTTCTTGAGCTACCTCCACCGGGGTTTCTGTGGATGTGGGATAAAAACACGATGCCACATCATCGCCCGTGATCCCCAAATCAGCGATCCTGACATAATCGCGTTCTTCGGCCAACTCTGTGTTGAAGGTGTAATAGGTTTCTCTCAAGCTCTCCATTGTTACCTGAATATGTTGCGCCAGCACGGCCTTGGGGCCAAAGAAACCCGGTTTGGATTCAACCGGATCTGTGGGGAGGGTTCCAAAGCCCTGCTCTGCAAGCTCAGTCTGTTGTTGGACCTGGGCCGCAAGCAGTACCTTGGCGTCATCGGATAACCTGACCCCGCCTGCTTCGTATATTTCATACACGAGATCGATGTTTCCAAGCGCCTTCGCTTCAGACAGGTCTTGCCGAGTGTCCCCATGCAGACGTGAGAGGTATGTTTTATACCGAGCCAGTTCGGCAACGGTCTGTCTCACACGTTCACTCACAAATTGACGATATCCTGTGTCTGGATTTTCATACTGCGCGAGCATGTGTTCTTGTGCTGGGGTGTATGGCGCGTCGATGCGTCGTGCCGTTTCTTCATCGTAGGCCTGCGCCACGGCAGTATACAGTGTCGTTTCACCGCGCAGATAGCTTAGGACCTGATCATCGGTCAGCAGATCGTAGGGCAGGGCCGCGTCGAGTTTGTTTTTGATGACCATTGCTTCAGTGGTGCCTTGCTTTTCACTTTGCAGAATGATGTCCACAATCGCCCTTTGTGTGTGGCTGAGCTGTCCCTCTTGAGGGTTGTCGTGACCTTCTCGCCAATCTCTCATGAAGGGGTATTTATCAAAAAGTGAGGGGGGTATTTGTTCGGATTCAGTATATTGAATGGGCGTTGGTTCTTCGGGAGCGCAGAGGGCGTACAAGGTATCAAGGGCATCCTGAGCGGCGTTGGCGATTTCTTTAGGAAGGGTACCAGAAGGCAGGGCCGTCTGGTTGATCATATCTTCTGTTATCTGGGTGGTTTCGCCATGAAAAATGACATCGGGGTTTACAAAATAGCCACGAGTTTTAAAACTGTTGAGTAATGCAACTGCGGCATCGACCGCGCCTTTTTCTTGAGGTGATTCCTCTAAAAACATCTCGGCCTGAGCCTTTACGCTCACACCGCCTTCCAATAAAACATCCTGAACAGGGCCCTCAGTTGGCGAAACTGTGGAAAGAGAGGCTAAATCACCAAAACGAGAGGCATCATGAGCTGTTCCTGTACCAGCAAGCTCTGCCGAATCACCCGTTATTCTTTGTAGCTGACTATCGGCGATTGGTGGGTCTTTGGCAAATGAAGAAACATTGGTTCCATATGTCCCCAAATTAATGTAGGTTCCCACCCTGATGCTCTTGAGGATTTTTTGACCGCGAGCGTCTGTTGCGTCAAAAGGATTGTTGATTCCAAAATTGAGTTTGGCCAGATCGGCGCAGATTTTTTTCCAATCACCCTTTGGCGTTTGTGCGTTGGCCAAGGCAATGGCGATGTCAGAGAGAGTGTTGTTGGTTTGGACCTTGTAACCTATTTGATCTGCGTCTGTTTTAAAGACATTGGCCAGAGAAAATTGGACGTTTGTTGTGATAGCCATAGAGACCTCTTTGTGACGGGCTCCTTACGGTGCCCTTTGTTTAAACACAGTGATCAGCTTTATTGTAACATGATAAAAGGCGGTGTGAAATATAAAAAACACAAGAATGTTAAGTGGTTGTGTTAATGAAAGTGAGTCGTTGTAGTGATTTGTTAAGGGTTGTTAACCAGCCGTGAAACCCATTCGGGCAAGAAGAAGGTGATGGGATCGGGGTTGTTTTCGACACTGGTGGACAGATTGGCTAAGGAGGGATCATACAGACCATCGTGGTATCCGTTGTCGCGGGCGATTTGATCGCAGAGGGAGAGGTGGTCCACATGGCCGTGGCTGTTCATGAGATCCTCGCCGATGATGTACGAAATCGTGCGCACACAATTCTCCAGCGATTCGCCTTCATGCAATGTGAGGATGCCATTGTCGATTTTCATATTATTTATCCGTTACTGAATATGGTAACACAAAATTGAGTTAGGGGAAGGGTAAAAAAATAAAAGCAGAAAAATGAATCAATAAATCAGTTGGATACCGGGAATTTTTCGAAAATGTTTGTCGGTTGTTGCGAGTTTTGCACCATTCTCCAAAACACTCGCGGCGATCCAAATATCGTTGGTGGGGACGGGGGTTCCCCTTTTTCTGAGGAAGGAAAAAAGGTAGCTGTAATGATCCGCCGTGCTTTCAGTGATTGAAAGCATTGTCACTCGGGGGACGCTTAGGAATTGCCTGAGTTGATCCCTGTTTTGCTGTTCGCGTTGTCCCTGACGAAAACCGGAGTACAATTCGGCAATGACTACGGGAGACAGGAGCACCTGATCAGCGGTTTGTAGGATGCGGGCCGCCCTTTCCACGCCTCTCATGGCATCGCTGTAGATATTGGTATCGATCAGGAGTTTGTTCACTTCCACAGCTCCTTGTCTATTTTGCGGTTTTCTGTGGAGAGGGCCTTGATTTGTTTGTGTTGTGCCGTATCCCATGAACCAAAAAAAACGTCGAAATCGTGATGTTCAATGGCGGCTACAGGGAGCAGGATTTTTTTGAGGCATTCAATGATAAATTTATTGATGCTGATGCCCGCTTTTTTGCTTTGCTCCTTGATGAGTGAGTAGATGTTGTTGTCTAAATTACGGATGATAATGGCATTCATGGTCAGGTGTCTCCTGCTGATATGATATCATGATATGATATCAAAAGCAAGCAATTAATGATATCATGCAACCAAGGAGCGGAGCTGATAAATGTCAGGAAATGGGTTGATGTGATGGGGGTTTATTTTGTTTGGAAAAAAAAAGTGAGCGTAATAGGGTGGCAAAAAGTTGGATTTGTACAAGAGCACTGGTGTCTATGGACTATTTGCGGGTCCTGCTACGGGTCGCTATTTTTTGAAGCTCTCCGCTCGCAGGCTCGCTTCGTAGACCGCTTCAAAATAATAGCTCCCCGTATCACCCGCAAATAGTCCATAGACACCAGTGATATAGAATGAAATTCGAATATTATTTTCCAACAAAGGAGGAAATGTGGGGAAACTCGATATCAATCTCAAAAATTTAAAAGAATTGTTTCCAAAGAATTTTACCGAGGAACAGGTGGCCAAGGCGCAAACTTTGTTCTTGAAAGAATTGTCGCTTAGCGCGCACAAGTTTTACGGCGGCAAGATTGCCACCATGCCCAAGGCGGGGATTTACGGGTTCAACTGGTTTAATGTGTGGTACACGCCCGGCGTGTCAAAAATTTCCACGACCATTCGCGATCATCACGACACCTCGTTCGAGCTTTCCAACAGAGGGAACCTCGTGGCGGTGGTCAGCGATTCCACGCGTGTGCTGGGAGATGGTGATTGTACGCCTGCTGGCGGGTTGGGGGTCATGGAGGGCAAGGTATACCTCATGAAGTATCTGGGCGGTGTGGATGGCGCGGCACTGTGTGTGGACAGTCGTGGCAAAGATGGCAAAAACGATCCCGACAAAATCATCGAGTTTGTCAAGATGGTCCAGCCCAGTTTTGGCGCGGTGAATCTCGAAGACATCTCGCAACCCAATTGTTATCGCGTGCTCGATGTGCTCCGTGAAGAATGCAACATCCCCGTATGGCACGATGACGCGCAAGGCACTGGTTGTGTGACGCTCGCAGGGCTGATCAACGCGCTCAGGGTGGTCGATAAAAAAATTGGTAATGTGCGCATCACCATGTTGGGTGCCGGGGCGTCCAACACCACCATTGCCCGTCTGATCCTCATGGCGGGGGCGGATCCGGCCAAGATGGCCCTGTTCGACTCGCGTGGCGGTCTGCACACCGGGCGCGATGACATCAGAACCAAACCCGAATTTTATCGCAAGTGGGAACTCTGTGAACAAACCAACCCCAACAAGATTCAAAAAATCGAGGACGCGTGTAAAGGGGCTGATGTGTTGATTGCGCTCTCAACACCAGGGCCCGATGTGGTCAAACCGGATTGGATCAGATCAATGGGAACAAAACCCATCGTGTTTGCCTGCTCAAATCCCGTGCCCGAGATTTACCCCTACGCCGCCAAGGAAGCGGGGGCGTACATTGTGGCCACAGGCCGAGGAGATTTTGCCAATCAGGTCAACAATTCTCTTGGCTTTCCGGGGATTCTCAAAGGCGCTCTGCTGGTGCGAGCCCGCAAGATTACCGATGAAATGGCGATCTCTGCGGCGTATTCGATTGCCAATTTTGCCCAACAGAAGGGCCTGGCTCCCGACAAAATCATGCCCACGATGGAAGACACACTCATGTTTGCCGAGGAGGCCGCCGACGTGGCCATGCAGGCCATCAAGGACGGTGTGGCCCGCGTCAAACTCACCCGCGATGAGGTGTATCAGCGCACGCTGGCCGACATCAAGGAGGCCAGGGCTATTGCGGATATGCTCATGGAAAAGAGCTTTATTAAAAAACCCGATATGCGTCTTTTGGAAGAGGCGCTGCAGAAGGCGGTGGGGGCGGTGGAATAAAGACGAACGCACGAACTTATCACCGCAGAGCGGGATCCCGTCGGCGGGACGAGCGCACGAGGGATGAAGGGAACAATTGGGCAATTATTGCAATCGGCAGTTATGCAATTGTTGCAAGTGAGGGAGGGAAAGCTGAAAGGAAGAGAAATGGAGACAAAGAGGCAAATGATTTATTCTGGCCGTCAGCTGTTAGCCGTAAGCCGTCAGCGGATTTTCGTGTTTAAGTGTTCAGGTGTTCAGGTGTTCATGAGGGGGAAGGGACGAGCTTCCAATGAATTAATTGCCGTATTGCAATACGGCACAAGATATGGTATCATAGGGTCATGGAGAACGTCAAAAAAATCACCATTCTGTTGCCAGAGACTTTGTTAAAAACAGCCTTGGCGGAAACAGGACAAAACATCACTGCCACCATCAAACAGGGTTTGGAGCTCATTTCTGCCAGTCGGGCCTATCGAGGCCTCAAAAAATGGCGCGGTCAAGTCAAGTTTTCGGTCTCCCTCGATGATTTGAGAAAGGATCGCTGAATGATAGCGGCCGATACCTGCTCATTTGTTGCGTATCTCTCTGGTGAGCCTGGGGAGGATGTTGAGGCGTTGGATCGTGCTCTGACCGATAAACAGCTGATCATGCCCCCCATGGTGCTTGTCGAGTTGTTAAGCGATCCTGAGTTGCCATTTGCTGTGAGAGGGCTTTTATCAAAAATTCCTCAAATGGCCCTGGAAGACAGGTTTTGGGAAAGGGCAGGTTTGCTGAGGTCAAAGGTGCTAGAGAAAAAACACAAGGCCAGACTAGCAGACGCGCTCATCGCCCAGATTTGCATTGATCACAAAGTCCCCCTCATCACACGTGACAACGATTTCCGACATTTTGAAAAAGTGGGTGGATTGAAATTGGTGTGTCGGGGATGACAACGACAAATTATCTCAATAAATCTTTTATCTTGGTGCGCAGGATGTCGATGGCCACAGCGTTGTTGGCGCCGTTGGGCACGATGATGTCGGCATAGCGTTTGGTGGGTTCCACAAACTGGATGTGCATGGGGCGCACGGTTTGATTGTACTGGTGCACCACCGATTCCAGCGTTCTGCCTCTCTCCCGGATATCGCGTTCCAAGCGTCTGAGCACGCGCACGTCGTCGGGTGCGTCCACAAAAATCTTGATGTCCATCATGTTGCGCAGATCGCGGTCGTGCAGGGCCAGAATCCCCTCGATGATGATGACGCGCTGGCCATCCAGGGGGATGGTTTTGCCAGACGGCATGTGCAGGGTGTAATCGTAGACAGGGACCTCGATGGGATGGCCTTTGAGCAAATTGGTCAAGTGAGCCTTGGCTTGATCAAAGTCGACGGCATCGGGATGGTCAAAGTTAAACTCATCTCGTTGTTGTTTGTTCAGGTGCGAGAGATCGACATAATAGGAATCCTGCTCAATGATGGCGATCTCCTCGCGGGGCAAATCCGCCGTGATGGCCTTGGCAACAGAGGTCTTGCCGGAGGCAGTGCCCCCGGCAATCCCCACCAGAATGGTTTTGTCTGAGTGAGTCATGGGAAATATGCCGATTAGAGATTATTGTTGGGTGACACGGTGAGCTGTTTTTGCGCGAACAGGCCAGCAGGCCGCTGACCGAGCCCGCGAGGTCAGAGCGCCAAAAAATAGCGATCCGTGGCAGAACCCAAAAAAATCTTGCATTTGTTGGCCTGTCATTAACTACAGGCGTTGAGCCAATCAGCGTCCGATGCCGTATCGACGTCAAAACTGCTGAAGGTGCAGGTGACTGTGCTGGCGCCGTAGGTGAACGTAAGTGTTCCATCGAGGACGTTGTCTGAGGACGCGGTGACGGAACCCGTGGCGGAAAAGTCGGTACTGCCATCGTTGCCGGCGAAGCTGTTGAAGGTGACGGTGCCATCACCGGTCACGGTGTCAACGGACATTTCCAGTTCGCCGGTCAGAGAGAGCGTGTCGCTGGCCCCCACCACAGAAAAGGCATCATAAACCATGGTAACGGTTTCTGTGTTGCCCGAGGTTTCTAAATCCATGGTGACGAGACCGTCCACAGTGATGTCGCCCAAGGCACAAGAGTCGTATTCCATGGACATCTCTTCATTGGATTCGCTGTAGATGAGTTCAAAGTCACCACTGGGAGTGCAGTCAAAGGTGCAGGTGACAGGGTCTACGTCAAAGTCCGAACAAGAGAATGCGTATTTCACCAAGGCAGGCGCGCTGACGCTTTGATTGGCGTAGCCGGAACTGTTGACAGCCGTCATCAGGGTGGTCTGCGCGACGGCGGCGGCGTTGGCCTGCGCGGCGGGATCACCGGTGTTGGGGTCATCGTTGGTAGAACCACCGCAGTTGATAAAACCGATGGTCAGCACAAGCATGATCAGGGAAAAAAAGTATTTATGCATGGGAAGTCTCCTTTTGTGGAATGTTTGGTGGACATACTGACAGAATATGACAATATTGCAATTGAAAAATCTACAACTGAAAAATCTACAACCGAATTACGTCAGTGAACATAACGTTGTGGTCCCAAGTGCCTGCGGACGGAAATTGTCATCCCAGCGAACGCTGGGATCCAGGTATTAATTTATTCTGGATCCCTGCTTCCGCAGGGATGACAACGCTTAGCTTATGTTACCGAATTATCACACCAACTTCAAGCTCGTGATGATCAAATCGTGCAATGGGGGCCGGAATGTTTTGATCCTGACATTGTCCCGCTCAGGCATGGTACGGTTGGTGAGCAGGATGATCCAGAAATCTCTGGTCAGGTCCCACCAGAAACTGGTTCCCGAAAAGCCCAGATGACCGATCGTGTCTTTCGAAAAAAGCGTGCCCGACTGCGAAATGTTTTTTGTCGGTGTGTCAAATCCGGCAGTAAAAAAACGCTCAGTCCAGTTTCGGTTGTGTGGAGGAGCGCAAAAGATTTTGAAGGTTTGTTCCTCAAATATTTTTGATTTTCCCAGAGAGGCGTCTCTCAGCTCATTGAGGATGGCATGCACGCCCCGGGCATTGCCAAAAAGCCCCGCATGACCGCACACACCACCGAGGGCGTACGCGTTATCGTCCATCACCTCACCCTGGATGATGCGTTGCCGGTGTTGTGAAAATTCGGTGGGGACAAAACAGTGTTTTTCGATACGCGGGGGCTGATCCAGCGGGACGAAGAAAACATCTTCAAGCAACTTGAGCGGCTGGGCAATGAGCCGGGAAAACAGCTGATCCAAAGGCGCCAGCGCGACTTGTTCGAGGATTGCCCCCATGAGCACATAACCCAAATCGCCATAAGCCACGTGATGACCGTGTTGCTTGAGGGTATTGTCGTTGCCTATTTTTTTAAGGACGTGTTGTCGACGTGCCTTGTAATGGGGCGGATCCTTCGTGTCCCACTGCTGAAAAAACGGGACGCAGTCTATCAGTCCCGATGTGTGGTTGAGCAGTCGTTTGAGGGACACGTCCATTAAATTATTTGTTGGGTAAAAATTTTGTACCGGATCCGTGAGGTGCAGGCATTTCTGCTGGGTCAGGAGCATGGAGAGGGTGGCCGTGGCCAGTGGTTTCGTGAGAGAGGCCAGATCGAATTTGTGTTTTGGCGGCAAATGCCCGGCGCAGGTGTGTAAGATGACTTTGCCCTTTTGGGCAACGAGCAATTCGGCTGACGGAAAAACGCCGTCATTGATGCCTTGGCTGAGTCGGGAAATGATGGGGTCGTGGTTCATGCCAGAGCGGGCTCCAGAAGGGTGAGGGTTTTGTCTGTGGCGTTGAGAGTCACGCCAATCCCCAGCGGGAGAGTGACCTTGGGCGCTGTGTGACCAGAGGGAAAACCATACACGATGGGGATAGACAAATCTCTGGTCACGTCCCTGATGGTTTCGATGTAGTGCTCATGCGGGTTGGGGCCACTGAAGGTGCCAAAGACAAGCCCTTTGCAGGTCGTGAGTTTGCCGGCCAGTTTGAGGTGTGTGAGCAGACGGTCCACCTCGTAGGGTTTTTCGTTGGTGTCCTCCAGAAACAAAATTTTATTTTTGGTGTCTAGTTCGTAAGGTGTTCCGAGCAGGGAGGTGATCAGGCTCAAACACCCGCCCACCAGAGGGGCGGTGACTTGTCCTTCCGAGATCGTGATGAGTCCCGGTGTGTTGTAAGTGTGTGTGTTGCCGTACCCGCTCAGCTGTTCCGTGAGTGAGCCGATGGTTTGCGGGTGATGCACACTGATTTCCTTGGCAACGACAGGACCATAGAAGGTCACCCAGTGATGTTTTTGCATGAGATAGATGAGGAGACACGAAACATCGCTGAATCCCAGGACAATTTTTGAGACGGGATTTTTTAGATATTTATCCAACCAGGGCAAAAGTCTCATGGCGCCATACCCACCACGCGCGAATAAAACTGCCTGACTGGTCGATTCTTCGAGGGCATCGATGAACTCCCGTGCGCGTCTTTCATCGGTGCCAGCCAGATAGGGGATTTTGGAAAAAATGGATTCGTTGTACGTGACTCGAAAACCCAGATTTTCAAGCACTGTCACACCATTCCAAAAGGGTTGTTTTTCAAAAGGCGAACTGGGGGCCACGA
Organism: uncultured Nitrospirales bacterium; assembly: GCA_964526915.1. Classification (GTDB taxonomy): domain Bacteria; phylum UBA10199; class UBA10199; order UBA10199; family JADGCS01; genus JAHJDR01. Next base: position 14,043 of record CAZGMS010000001.1, on the reverse strand, counting down.
TGCGGATGGTGTCACCTTTTTTGAGGGCCCTGGGTTTGATGGGTTTGTTTGTTCGAGAAAACATTGGGAGATTACAAACACTAAACGGAATGTTTGGCAAGTTTTTGATTGGGCGATTCGACTTCCCTCGACAGTACTCGGGATAAATCGCTTATCACAAATCTGGTTTCATTGATTCATTGATTCCTTCCTTTCCTTGTATATTCAGCCGGAATAACTATGCATAAATAGGATACATGTTTTGGACGGAAAGAGGCTGTTTTGTGGAGCCATAAATAAAATAGCCCTGAAAACGTGAGCTTAAAAAACAGACATTTTTGGCATGTCGTATGCATCATTGATAGTCATGAGCGGGCTAGTCAACAAAAAGAATTTCTACCAAGTGGTCAAAAGTTTCGGGTTCCTGACCGCTATTAAGCTTTTACTCACCAAAGAAAGAACCTTCCTCGGCTTCCTCATGACCCAGCACCTGTTTTAACCCCTCTTTAAGAAGGTTCCCAAACACTTTCAAATTACCGATTCAAATTTATTTTGCTGTTCCAAAAACCCATTTGTGGTATCCCGAGGGCGGAATTTCGAGGGATATTTATGAATGATTATTCTGCTTTTCTTGTATTGATTGTGATTGTGTCTGCCGGATTGCTATTGGGGAGAATCAAAATCAAAGGGATTTCACTGGACCTTTCCGCGGTGCTCTTTGTGGCGCTCTTGTTTGGTCACTGGGGCCTGCATGTGTCCGCCATTTTTCAAACGATGGGATTGTGCCTGTTTATCTACGCGGTGGGGGTGCAGGCGGGGCCGGGTTTTTTTGACTCTTTTGGCAAACAAACGCTCAAGCACATCTTGTTGGCTGTGTTGCTGGTGGTTGTGGCGGCCCTCACAGCCTGGGTTTGCTTTTTGATCTACGATATTGACATGTCGATGGCTGTGGGGTTGTTGACTGGTGCGCTCACCAGCACGCCTGGGTTGGCGGCCGCGATCGAAGCCAGCCAAAATCCCGCTCTGGCCTCCATTGGTTACGGCATCGCGTACCCGTTTGGTGTCATCGGGGTGATCCTCTTTGTGTATCTGGTGCCGATTTTCTTCAGGGTCAATGTCAAAAAAGAAGAACAGGATTACCAGCAGGAAGTGATCGAACAGCACCCGCAGATCATGCACCGACACTTCATGGTCAACAATAAAAACATCTTTGGCAAGACCATCGCCGAACTCAATATCCGAACACTGACTGGCGCTACGATCTCGCGTGTGCACCATGAGGGGGTAACGACGTTCCCCACCACCAAAACGGTCCTGCAAAAAAGTGACCTGGTGCGCGGTGTGGGGACAGCCCACGACCTGGAAAATCTCAAGTTTTTGATTGGCCCGGTGACCACCCAGGATATCCCGATCAGCAAAAAATCAGAGGCCAGGTGGTTCTTGGTGACCAATAAAAAAGTGGTGAACAGAACGCTGGAACAGTTGAATCTGTTCGAAACATTCTCGGCCACGGTGGCCAGAATCCGACGGGCCGGGATTGATTTTGGCGCGAACCTGCACAGCCAGATCAGGTTTGGTGATAAATTATTGATCGTGTGTACGGGACATTACGAAGAACTCACCGACCTGTTTGGGAACGAAGATAAAAAATTGCTTGAAACCGACATTTTGCCGATTGCGATAGGATTGCTCATGGGACTGCTTTTGGGAGACATAGCCATTCCATTTTTTGGAGGGATGACGTTTAAACTGGGGATTACGGGAGGTGTTTTGTTCTCGGCCCTGGTGTTGAGCCGTTTGGGCAAATTGGGACCATTTGTATGGAACAGCGCTGGTCCTGCCAACCAGTTCATGAAACAGTTTGGCCTCATTTTATTTTTGGCGGCAGTGGGGACCAAAGCGGGGGCGGACTTGATGGCCACTGTGACCACACACGGGTATCGGTTATTTGTCATGGGTTTGTGCATCACACTCATCCCCATGCTGGTGACGACGCTTGTGGCGCGATTGATCTTCAAGATCAATTTTCTGACCATATTGGGCCTGCTCACAGGCGGGATGACCAGTTCTCCCGGGCTCAGCACGGTGGATGCGATCACGGAGTCTAACGCTCCGAGTGTGGCTTACGCGCTGGTGTATCCGGTGGCGATGGTGCTTATGGTCGTGTTTGCGCAATTGTTGTGTCACTGGTAAGTTAAACCGTTGAAATCGCCAAATCTCGGCGTTGCTCATGAAGAATGAAATCGCCAAATCTTGATAGAAGGCAACACCCATGATCATTGCATCGAAATATTTTTTTATTTTACTCGTGACCACAATGGCCCTGGTGGCGGTTGGCGTTGTGCATTTTCTGCGGCATCAAAAAAAGTTGTTGTCCATCCCCATCCGCATTCATGTGAACGGGACCCGGGGCAAATCCAGTGTGACCCGCCTCATCGCCGCGGGGCTCAAGGCCGGAGGGATCAGGACCTGCGCAAAAACAACGGGGACCTTGCCCCGAATGATCATGCCTGATGGCCGCGAATACCCCATTTTCAGACCCGGGCGCGCCAACGTTGCCGAACAGGTTCGTGTGGTGAGCGCCGCGTATGCGCGCCAAGTGGAGGCCCTGGTGGTGGAATGCATGGCCTTGTTGCCTTACCTGCAATGGCTGAGCGAGGCCAAAATGATCCGGGCCACTCACGGGGTCATCACCAACGCCAGAGCGGATCACCTCGACGTGATGGGTCCCGACGAAGAAGATGTGGCTTGGGCACTCTGTGGCATGGTCCCTCAAAAAGGCAAATTGTTCACCTGTGAGCAGAAGCACTTGCCCCTTATCCAACAGGTCTGCCAGGACCGCGGGGCGGAATGTATTGCGCTGAGTGCAGAAGACATCAAACAAATCAGCTCTGAGGAGCTGGCGGCCTTTTCGTACATTGAACATCCCGATAATGTGGCTTTGGCACTCAAGGTCTGTGCGGCAGTTGGGGTCAAGCGCGAAGTGGCCCTGCAGGGAATGTATCAGGCCGTTCCCGACGTGGGGGCCCTCAGGGATTTCGAGATCAATTTTTTTGGACGAAAAATGTTTTTTGTGAACGGGTTTGCGGCCAACGATCCTGAATCAACGGAAAAGGTGTGGAATATTGCTTTGAGCCGTTATCCCAACGTCAAAAAGAAAATTGCCATTTTCAATTGTCGCGTCGACAGGCCGGAGCGATCTGTGCAGTTGGCGGAGGCCTTCACACGATGGCAATGTGCCGATCACCTGATCATCATGGGAACCGGAACGTACTGGTTTTCCAAGGAACTGGTCCGGTCAGGTTTTGATTATCATAGCATCACCTATGCTGATAATCAGTCTGTGGAAGAAATATTTGAACTGGTGGTGAGCTTGGCAGGGTCTTCTTCCGTGGTCGTGGGGATGGGCAATATCGGTGGGCAGGGGCTGGACCTGGTGACGTATTTTAAGAACCGCGCTGTGGTGCGGGAGGATTAAATAAATGAAATGGCAGGCTAGAGGCGAGGGGAGGTTTGAGTGACAGGAATTTTAACATTGTCCATTGGTTTGGGTCTGGCGATCGGACTCACGTTTGCGGAGCTCTTTGGCATCGCCGCCGGCGGGATGGTGGTTCCCGGTTACATCGCGCTCAATTTGTCGCACCCGCTCGATGTGGCCATGACTATCTTCACGGCCATGCTCACCTACTGGGTTGTGAAGTCTCTGTCCCCCTTTGTTTTTTTGTATGGCCGCAGGCGAACGGCCCTGATGATTCTGATGGGCTATCTGGTCGGCATTGGCATTCATTATTTCTTCCCCACAACGGCGTTGCTGTTCGGTATTGATTTTCAGGTCATTGGGTTCATCATTCCCGGACTCTTGGCCATCTGGATGGATCGGCAGGGATTTGCCGAAACGATTTCCATGCTGTTGATTGTCGCGGTCATCATTCGGCTGGTTCTGATTTTGGTCTTAGGAGAGGACATCCCCGTATGAAAAAAATTTATTGGAGACCCAGCAAGGTTTCGCAGAGTGTTTTGTTTTTGGTCGCCGCCTTTTCCGTCGTCTGCCTGTTGCTGGTGGAAAAAATTCAGACAGAAGTGCGTGAACCCCATTATCAAGAGGCTCTGGAAGCCGCTTCCCTGGCGCAAAAGGCGTTTCAAACAGTCAAAACGGTGGCTCGAAAGCGCGGCATTCAGATCGATATTGAGTCTGATCCCCTGCAGACAGGTTTGATCGGACGGCTCGTGTCTCCGATCACGAGCAATACGGGGCATCTGGAGGCCAAACAGACCTCGATCAATCCCAACTTTGCCGCCGTGATGGTGCGGTTGTTCAAAAAAGCGGACCTGCAGGAAGGGGACTTCGTCGCAGTGGGTGTGTCGGGGTCTTTCCCGGCGATCAACATCGCTGTGTATTCGGCGATCAAGACACTCAAACTCAAACCCATCATCATCGCGTCAGCTGGCGCCTCGCAGTGGGGGGCCAATGATCCCCAGTTTTCCTGGCTGGAGATGGAAAAAATATTGTATGAGAAAAACCTTTTCAATTTTCGTTCCGAGGCGGCTTCACTGGGAGGCATCGAGGACAGGGGCTTGGGGATGTCGAAGAAGGGCAAGGACATCTTAAAAAAGGTGATCGAAGAAAATGAAATGGTCTTCATCAACACCAAGGACGTGATTTCGAACATTGAAGAGAGGCTGGCGTTTTATGATTCCCGTGCCGGAACCAACAAAGTCAAGGCCTACATCAACATTGGCGGGGGCACCATCTCGGTGGGGCGCAAAGAGGGCAAGATGACCTATCATCCGGGGCTCAACAAGACGCTTCCCCGCGAGGCGGCGCACATTGATTCCATCATGACCAGATTCAGCCGCCGGGATGTGCCCGTGATTCATCTGGTCAAAATCATCAAGCTGGCAGAGTCTTATGGCTTGCCGGTGGCCCCGCTGGAACTGCCCAAGGTGGGCGAGGGCAGTATCTATTATCGCGTGACCTACAACCGGTATCTTGTGGTGGCGGCGCTGGTGGCTATTTTGCTGAGCCTGTATGCCTTCATCAGGTCCGATCTTGGTTATCGCATCTTTCAATCATCCCGCAAAAAGAGTTCTGCCGAAAAACCAAAGCAGATGGTGTGAAGGAACGGGTCGTGTTCACGTGTTCATGTGTTCATGTGTTCATGTGGAGACCCGCATTCCCTCATGTTTTCGTCGATTCCTTCGCATAAACACTCACGACACTGACCACAATGGCCGCCACATACGGGACGGTTTGGATGATGTTGGTGATCCCCCACAGGACAGCCTGAAAATTCTTGTGTCCGAAGACCGTAAAGATCCACACGGCCGAAAAAACCAGAATCATCGTCAACAGTATTTCTTCTCTCACGAAGTTCAGGGCCTTGAACAAGGCATGGTCAGAGCGGTTCTTGGGGGTGCGGTAGAAGGGCAGGGATGATGTGAAGATCCCCTGAAATACGGCCTTGGCAATCTTGTGCGTGAGGGAGCCTCCGGCCAACATGGCCAGAAAGGTTCGCCGTTTGTTGATGGGCACACGCACGCGGTAGGTCCACATGATGGTCGTCAGGCGCACAAAAAATAAAATGATGAGAGGGTACAGAAGCACGGGTTCCGGGAAATCCGTAAAGACAGGGTCGTACATGAGCACGATGTTCCAACTGATGGCACAGAATGTGAACACCAGATGCAGGGCATCGCCCAACCACGGGATCCAGCCCATGACAAAATTCAGGCGTTGTTTGAAATTGAGTTTTCCCTTGAACCCCAGCAGTTCCTTCCCATAGCGACGCATGATGCGCATGCCGCCGTACGCCCAGCGAAAACGCTGTTTGGCGTAGGCCTCGTAGGAATCGGGGACCAGCCCCCAGCCCATGGGGTGATCGATGTAAACCAAATGTTTGCCCACGTTCAGCATGCGCAGTCCCAACTCGGCATCTTCGCAGATGCACCATTCTGCCCAGCCGCCGGTATCGCACAACGTGGATTTGCGCATGAGCGTCATGGTGCCGTGCTGGATGATGGCGTTGTCTTCGTTGCGTTGCACCATGCCAATGCGGAAAAATCCGGAATACTCATCGTTCTCCATGCGGTGATAAATGTTGTTTTGCCAATCACGGTGTTCCTGAGGGGCCTGCACCACACTGACATCGGGGTCCGAAAAATAGGGGATGCTGGCGCTGAGCCACGAGGGATCCACCACGTAATCGGCATCCAGCACGCCAATGATCTCGGTGCGCGGGTCCACCACGGTGATGGCAAAGTTGAGGGCCCCCGCCTTGAAGCCCGGGTGTTTGCCCAGGGTAAAAAAACGAAAACGGGGGCCGAGTTTTTGACAGTGTTCTTCGACTGGTTTCCAGAGCGCGGGGTCAGGTGTGTTGTTGTCCAGTACGAGCACCTCAAAGTTGGGGTAATTGAGCTGTGCCAGACTGTTGAGGGTTTCGATCACGAGTTCGGGTGGTTCTTTGCAACACGGGACATGCAGTGACACAAAAAGAGATGTGGCGGTGTTGCCATTTTTTGAGGGTGTGAATTTTTTGGCCAGGGGTTTTTTCCCGACGACGTCAGTGATTTCCCGGGCATCGGTCAGGAAGACGAGGGCCAGCAGGAATTGACCGATGATGACGGCGCACCAGAACACGATTTCCGCGGGGGTCAGGTATTCGTCGGTGATTTCGCGAACCAGACCCAGTCCTAGGCTCACCATGATCTGTATCAGAATCACCACGAAAAGGCGCACGATGAAACGGGTCTGGTGGCGACGGTAGGTAAATAGCATGGCGGCGAGCAGGCCGAACAGGATGGCCGATACGGTCCAGTATTTCCAGTTGGGGTCGCTGAGCACAGGGCCGTGCATGGGGAATTTGGATTCGCGGTCGGCGTTCATGATTCCCCAATGTTCCCCTGTGCGGCCTTCTGTCGTGTTCTTCCAGGGCTGATCGAAGGCCTCCATGATCATGTAGTCAATGTGATGCGTTTTGGCCAGACGGACAAACGAACGGATGAACATGGCCTGATTGATCAAACTCGGTACGGCCGACCCCCTTTGTGGGCCCTCGCTGGGCCAGCCCGCTTCAGTAATGATGATTTTTTTTTCGGGGAATCTTTCTTTGAGGGCCCAGTATTTTCCCAGCACATAGTCGGCGGCTTCCTCAATGGGAATGCCCACCCAGTAGGGCAGGACGTGGATGGCGATGAAATCGACGTGATCGGCCAGATCGGGATTGTTGAGCCAGTAGTCCCACGATTCAGCTGTGGACACGGGGGTTTTCAGACGGCGTCTGGCCTCATCGAGGTAGGTGATCAGTTCTTCCCTGGGCACGGATTTGTGCAGTTGTGTTTCGTTGCCAATCAGGAGGCGCTTGATGTTGCGGTTGCGGCCTGTCAGTTGGATGGCGGAGTTGACCTCGGTCTGATTGTTATTTGAGACCGCGCGACTATCGAGCCAGGCTGTGAGCACAATGTTCAAACCAAATTTTTCGGCCAGCTTGGGGAGTTGGTCCATGCCGTTGGTGGCTGTGTACACCCGTACGGTTTTGGTCTTGTCGCTAAGTACAGCGAGATCTTTCTCCATGTCTTGCGCGTTAAAGGCCACACCATCATAGGGAGTTTGGTTTTTTTGGAAGGGGTTGAAGCACATCCCGTTCAGCGGGTAGTGGGAATTTACGGGGTGATAGGGCTTGTTGATGTATAGCCAGACGGCCAAATTGATGATGACGACCAGAAAACAGATCAGAAGATTTGTGAGTTTCATAGTATTAGTTAGTATTGGCGTCGGAGCTTGCTTTAGAGCCTCACCCAAAAGCTTTTTGTATTCTGTTTTTTTTCGGGTCCTGCTCCGGATCGCTATTTTACAACAACGACACAGAGCTTTGCTTTGTGTTTTCACGTGGCTATCGCGTTTACTTGGGCTCGCATATGCTCGCCCACACTTAATTGCTCTTCGCTCGCACGCTCGCTTCGCAGGCCGCATCAAAACAATAGCTCACCGTATCACCCGAAAAAAATGTCATGATAGAATTTCGGATAGACTCTCAACGGAGATGATTTTTCTTAGCGGCTCACTATTCTTATTTTACCCTGTCGTCAATAGGGTGATGCGGGGCATTTTTTTCCTAACCGGCTAATAATACTATTGATTCAGCATCATTGGAGAAGGGGGTGTAAAACCTCACAACTTCATTGAAATTTTGCCGATAATGGGTCAGAAGGGAGTCGCACCAATATGAACCGCAATAATGACATCATCACGCTTTTTAAGATTGTTTTTTGTCTGTTGGCCCTGTCGGCCTGTTCCGGAGCCTCTGATAGTTATGTCGATGATGGCGGTGATAGCGTAGAGGTTCCCGCGCTCACCTGTTCCTACGATAACGACTGCGACGGAGATGGGTTGTACACCACCTGCGATACGGACGATGGTGATGCTGAGATTGTGGCGATCAAGGAAGGTTGCGACGAGGATGGCGATGGTTTTGTGGACACGTCCTGTGCGGCTTATTCCGACGACAATGGTGATGGGTTCATCACAGCCGATGAGCGGGACATCAACTGTGACGTGTGCGCGGGCATTGCCGATCCCGATCAGACAGATTCCAATGATGACGGCATAGGTGATGCGTGCGATGTGCTCTTGAACATCAACGAGTCTGCCGCTCCTCCCGCTGAGCAGGATCCAGCTGATACGTCAGTACTGACCGAAACGGCAATGCTGAGTGTGACAGAACATTCCGTGTTGATCACCAGAGGGGGACAGTTTAACATTAGTTTTTCCTTAGACAATGATTCCAGTGTGCAGTCCTTTCTGGTGGATGTGGTGTTGTTGGGGGAAACCAAAACAATGATCAAGGCAGCGTCGCTCACATTGTCGCCTGTTGTGAATGTTAAACAGCTTGGTTTGTGTGGGATCTACTATGAGGCGTGTGTGTATCTTGACGAACAGGAGATCGAGTCTCCATCGGGTCAAGAGGCAGAGTATGGGCTGAGTTTCACTGTCCCCACAGATGCTGCGGCAGGAACCTACACGGTGCAACTCAGAATCATGACTGTTGCTGCTGACGGGGCCGTAACCTATTATGATCGGGAGAGTGGTCTGGGTGAGGTGACGATCAGTAAATTGCAGCTTCTGGTCCCTGATAGCAAAGGCAAGAATTTTTAGCTCCTTTTTCATGTTCCAATAACCATTTTTTTATGTGCAGACCGCCGGCGTAACCTGTCAGTTTTCCATTTTTACCGATCACCCGGTGGCAGGGGATGATGATGGGGAGGTTGTTCACATGATTGGCCTGACCGACCGCGCGGCAGGCCTTGGGTTTGCCGATGGAGCGGGCCAGGTCTTCGTAGCACGTTGTCCTGCCATAACCGATTTTTCTGAGCGCTCGCCAAACCTGTTTTTGAAATTTGGTGCCGCGAATATCCAGCGCAACCGAGAAGTCCTGTTTTTTTCCTTTGAAATAATCGTCAAGCTCCCTAAGGCATTGATCCACGTGTTTGTTTGTATTGTCTAACCCCTTTTTGACACGCACAAAACGGATTTCTTGAATCCCGCTCTCCGAGCCTGTGATCCGAATGAGACCCAATGGCGATTGATAATGAGCTGAGTTTGTCATGATTTAATACTCCCTGGGGAGTCTTTTGGCCCGGGGGGTGCAGGCCAGCTGCTCCTGATTTTTGGTGACGAAGATATCGTGGTGGTCATTGGCTGTGAGGCGACAGCATGGTTTGATCATGTGTGAATGATCGTTGATGAACAGTGTGCAGGTATTCTGATGCAGGGGGATGGTCTCCGACTCAAAGGGGGCCAGACGCGTTTTTTGTTTGGTGCAGAGATTTAACAGGTAAATATTGTCATGAGAAAAATTAAAGACCGAGGTTTCGGCCGCGCTGGCAACAACATGAGTTGCGTGTGTGCAAATGGTGATGAGGAGCCAGAAGGCCATTTCCCATTTCATGGGGAGGGACATAGGAAAAAGGATAGCGAGTGGCAAATGAATAATGTTTCAATGCCACTGTCCCAACCCAGTGTCCCATGGGACGCGGTTGGGACGATTCCCTGTTTTGTCTTTTCAAAAAGCTGAATCAATACATGATAAAAAAAATATGAACGTTTGGCACAAGCTTTGCTTTGATGCTGTGTGAGTGTTTGTAGAAGTATCAAATAACAAAGAAAGGAAAAACCATGACGACTAAAATCAAGGAAGTGTTTGCCATCAACAAAAGAGAGGGACAGGAAAAGGCCGTATGGATCCGCGTGGGGACGGCTTTTATCTGCAAGGATAACTCTATCAATGTCACGCTGGACGCGGTTCCGCTGACGGGCACGCTCAACATCAGGGACTATGTGGCGAAGGGGGAGCGAAGCACGAGGGACGAAGGAACGAGGGACGAAGGACGATGAAATTCGTGCGTACGTGCGTACGTGTTGACGTGCGTACGTTGAGAAACGGTGGGATTGACACACGAGTGACGAGCGGTGAAGTGTGAAGCACCCGTAATTAATAAATTGTATGCCCAGCATTTACAGGAATGACATGTGAGTATTGATGAACTTAGTCTTTAACGTACGCACGTCAACACGCACGCACGTATTTTACGCCGTCTCGGCCTTATTCTTTTCGTAGACGATGAGGGGATTGCTTTTGCCGTTCACCACATCTTCGTTGACGATGACCTCTTCGATGTTGGTTTGGGAAGGGATGTCGTACATCACGTCGAGCATGATGTTTTCCATGATCGATCGCAGGCCTCTGGCCCCCGATTTGCGCTTGTTGGCCGCCTTGGCTATGCCGTTGAGGGCCTCAGGGGTAAACGTGAGTTTGACATTTTCGAACTCGAACAAGCGTTGATACTGTTTAACCAGCGCGTTTTTGGGCTCTGTTAAAATAGAGATCAGGGCTTTTTCGTCCAGTTCGCCCAACGTGGCGTGGACGGGTAGTCGGCCAATGAACTCGGGGATGAGTCCAAACTTGAGCAGGTCTTCGGTTTCGACCTTGGCTAATATTTCGCCCAGATTGTCCTTGTTTTTTTCGACCAGCTTGGAGCCAAAGCCCATCTGTTTTTCGGACAGGCGTTTGCTGATGAGCTGATCGAGACCGAAAAAGGCGCCGCCGCAGATAAACAGGATATTGGTGGTATCCACCTGAATGAAATCCTGTTGCGGGTGCTTGCGCCCACCTTTGGGAGGGACGTTGGCGATCGTGCCTTCGATAATTTTGAGCAGGGCTTGTTGCACACCCTCGCCGGAGACGTCGCGCGTGATCGAGGGGTTTTCGGATTTGCGCGAAATTTTATCGATCTCGTCGATGTAGACAATTCCGCGCTCGGCCTTGGTCTTGTCGAAGTCGGCGTTTTGCAAAAGGTTGAGGATGATGTTTTCGACATCTTCGCCCACGTACCCGGCCTCGGTCAGTGTGGTGGCATCAACAATTGTAAAAGGCACATTCAGCAACCGGGCCAGTGTCTGCGCCAGCAGGGTCTTGCCTGTGCCGGTGGGACCAATCAACAGGATGTTGCTCTTTTGAAGCTCGATATCCTTGGACATGGCCTTGGATTCAATGCGTTTGTAATGATTGTGTACCGCTACGGACAGGATTTTTTTGGCGCGATCCTGACCAATGACGTATTCGTCCAATACTTTTTTAATATCCTTGGGTTTTGGAACGAGTGTTTTGGCCCTTTGCTGTTCCTGCTTGATGGTCTCTTCGGCAATGATGTCGTTGCACAAGTCGATACATTCATCACAGATGTATACCGTTGGACCCGCAATGAGCTTTTTGACCTCTCGTTGGGATTTTCCGCAAAATGAGCAACAAAGGCTTAATGGGTCGTCGTAATTTTTTGCCACCTAAAACCCCTTATTTCTTTTTGTTATCCTTGCCTTTTTCCGCTTCCTTGGCCTGCAACTGTTCGGTCTCACTTCGGTACTCAACCACACAGTCTATTAGACCATAATCCTTGGCTTCTCGTCCAGACATAAAATTGTCTCGCTCAGTGTCGGCCGCGATTTTTTTAACGGTTTGACCCGTATGCTTGGCCAAAACCTGGTTAAGATCATCTTTTAGTCTAAGGATTTCACGAGCATGGATTTCGATATCGGTAGCCTGCCCTTGTGTGCCTCCCAAGGGTTGGTGAATCATGATGCGTGAATGGGGCAGGGCATACCGTTTGCCTGCGGCTCCTGCGGCCAGGAGCAGGGCGGCCATGGAGGCGGCTTGTCCCATACAGATGGTGGAGACATCGGGTTTGACGTACTGCATGGTATCGTAAATAGCCATGCCCGAGGTGATCACCCCACCGGGGGAATTGATGTAGAGTTGGATGTCTTTTTCGTGATCTTCCGATTCCAGAAAGAGGATCTGCGCGATGACCAAGTTTGCCACGACATCGTCGATGGCTGTGCCGAGGAAGATGATGCGGTCTTTGAGCAGGCGAGAATAGATGTCGTAGGCCCTCTCACCACGATGCGTGTTCTCAACCACCATGGGAACCAGGGTTTGATTGTAAATTTGTGACATGTGAGTCTGTGCGTGCGCCCAGCCTGTGCGTATGGGGTAACAGGAAATCCCTACGCAAGAGCGTGCTCAAACACATTATGAAAATTGAGCCAGATCGATGAGGCGTTCCAGTGTTTTATCAAAAACAATTTGAATAGCAAGTGATGACATCATGTTGTTTTGTTTGTACAGCTTGCGGATTTCTTCGACAGGCTGTTTGTAGACGTGGGCCAGGGTGATCATGCGGAACTCGATGTCCTGCTGTGTGGCCTGGATGTTCTCCGCGTGGGCAATCGTATCGAGGACCAGATCGAGTCGAAAACGCTCCTGAATTTCTTTTTTGTCTTGTTTCGTACGCTCGGTCTCTTCCGCAACGAGTGACTCGGGAACATCAAACTGATACTCCTTTTGCAGGTGCTTTTTGATTTCTTCGGCGTATTCGCGGCGAAAATCGCGTTCCTTGCGCTTGATGAGCGAGTCCTTGAGCTCTGTTTTGACTTGCTCCAGATTTTCCTTGCCCACATCCTTGGCGAGTTCATCGTCAAGCGGTGGCAGATTTTTTATGTGCAGGTTCTTGAGCGTCACCTCGTAGTCTGCTTTTTTGCCAGCCAGATCTTTCTCGAAATAATCCTTGGGAAAATCCATGACGAAGGTCTTGGTTTCATTCTTCTTCATGCCGTCAATGTTTTTTTCGAAATCCGACAACAGTTGTCCCAAACCGTATTCAAACACGTAATCCTTGGCTTGCCCGCCCTTAAAGACTTTGCCGTCGATCTTGCCGGTGAAGTCTATGGTGGCAACCAGGCCCTTGGTGAGAGTCTCACCGTCCTCTGTGGGAGCAAGTTGTGCCAGACTTTCCTGCAGGCGTTTGAGTTCCGCGACGACGTCATCATCGTTGACTTGGGCCTCTTTCTTTTTGAGCTTGATGCCCTTGTAATTTTTGAGTTCGAATTGAGGCCTGATTTCAAGCTCAATGGAGAAGGAATAGTCCTTGTTGGGTTCAAGGGGCTCGGTGTCGAATTTTGGCTCGGTCATGGGCGTGAGTTTGTGTTCGGTAAGGGCCTTAAGGTAGGTGTCTGAGACCATGGTGTTGAGACACTCAAAATCGATTTGAGGGCCATAGAATTTTTCGAGGATCTGATTGGGGACTTTGCCCGGTCTGAAACCGTTGACCTTGGCAGTTTGACTGACTTTTTGACAGGCCTTGGTGCGGTAGTCCTGAATTTTTTCCCTGGCGATCGTGATGTTGATTTTTTTTCTGGTGCTGTTAATGTCTTTGATTTTTGTGGTGATCATTTTTGTGCTTCCTTAAACATAGGGTTGTATCATGCAAAATTTTGCCAAAGGGTCATTCCCAACGATCTATTCCCGATTGCCATTCTCATTATGTTCATTTTGAAAATGGAAAATGGAAAATAGAGGGAGGCTGTCAAAATCAGCCTCTGTGCGAGCGGGGGGACTCGAACCCCCATGCCTTGCGGCGCCAGGTTCTAAGCCTGGTGCGTCTGCCAGTTCCGCCACACTCGCCCGCCCCGTAATCGGTCACTCATTGGTGCGTTTTGATTTTTCGGGTCCTGCT